>JBKOVG010000101.1:0-7035 GCA_046723845.1 Candidatus Methylomirabilota bacterium
TCGATGGACAGGGTGCGGATGGTGTTGATGGCGAGCTGATCGAGCTGTGCGTCGTTCATGTGCGTCCTCCCTCGAGCGCCGCCACCTTGCCGAGGCGGCGCCGATGACGGTCGGCCCCGCTGAAGCGGGCGGCGAGAAACGCCTGGATGAGATCCCAGGCCAGCTCCGGACCGATGGTGCGCCCGCCCAGGCAGAGCACGTTCATGTCGTCGTCCTCCACGCCCTGGCGGGCCGCGAAGTGATCCTGGATCAGGCATGCGCGCACGCCGGAAATCTTGTTAGCGGCCACGGCGATGCCCACCCCGCTGCCGCACAAGGCGAGCCCGCGCTCGATCTGCCCACCCACCAGCGCTCGCCCAAGGGGCGTGATGAAGTCGGGATAGTCGTCGTCGGGCTTGAAGGCATGAGCGCCGAAGTCCGTGACTTCGTGGCCGGCCTTCCGGAGACGGTCGGCCATGTCTTCCTTGAGATGGAACCCGCCGTGATCGGCCGCCAGGCCCAAGCGCATGTTGCGTCTCCTTCTCAGCGGATGCCGAACTCGATGAGTCCCGCCGCCGCGCCGCACAGCACGAGGAGGGCGGGATTGATCTTGGTCCGGATGAGGAGCAGGAACACCACCCCGGCGATGAGTACGCTGACCGGGCCGGTGAGGGCGCCCTTGGCGAGACTGATGGAGCCCGCCACGAGCAGGCCCACGGACACGGGCGCGAGACCGTGCTGGATCGCGTCCCGCCAGCGCCAGCCCTCGAGCCTGCGCCAGAGCCGCCCGGTGCCGAGGGTCAGGAAGCCGGTGGGGCCGAAGAACGCGATGACCACCACGAGGGCGCCTATCGCTCCCGCCACGTGCTCGCCCACCGCCGCCACCATCATCATGTTCGGACCCGGGGCGACCTGCCCAAGGCTGTAGAGATGGATCAGCTCCTGGAAGCCCAACCAGTGGAACTTCTCCACGGTGAGCGTCTTCAGCTCGGGAAACGCGGCGAGGCCGCCGCCCACCGTGAGGAGGGAGAGATAGGCGAAGACCCAGATGAGAGCGGGGAGCTGGCTCATCGCGCGGGCGGCCTCCCCGTCTCGCCGCGCGGCCGATACCACCAGATGGCGCTGGCGCCCACCACGAACAGCACGAGGAGCACGGACTGGTGCAGCACGCTGACCCCGATCACCGCGAGGACCACGAAGGCGAGGTCGTCCATCTGCGTGAGCACCTTGCGGCCGATCTGCACGGCGACCGCCGCCACCAGCCCCACCGCGGCCGCGGCCACCCCGTGCAGCATGGCCGCCACCAGCGGACGCGCGCCGTGCTGCCGGTGGAGCATGCCGATGAAGAACATGAGGACCCCGCCGGGCAGGCAGATGCCCGCGATGGCCGCGACGGCGCCCAGGGTGCCGCGCAGCCGGTCGCCCACGAGCACGGCCATGTTGGTGGAGTTGAGGCCGGGCAGGCTCTGGCTCATGGCGAGGAGCTGCACGAAGCTCTCGTCGTCGAGCCAGCGACGCTTCTCGACGAGGCTCGAGCGCAGGTAGGCCATGACGCCGCCCCCGAAGCTCGTGGCCCCGATGAGCAGGAAGGTACGAAAAATCTGGCTCAGGGTCGCCTCGACCGGCGGCGCGAGGGGAACGGCCATGCGTGGATCTATTCGTGAGCCTGGGGTGGATTGCCCTTGAGCCGATAGACGACGCCGGTCTTGGTCGTGCCCAGGGACACCCAATCGCGGGCGTGGCCCTGCACGGCCATGAAGAACTCCTCCACGCGGCGCTGCACCTTGGGATGCAGGTCGTCCTTGCGGTCGAACTTGGCCTGGAAGGAATACTCCCCGATGAGGGCGGCATGGTCGCCGCGGCACCGCCAGAGGGCGAGGTCGTTCTTGGCGATCACGCCCTTGCCGAAGTCGACCTTGCCGACGTCGAAGAGCACCTCCTCCACGATCATCTGGTTCACCAGCTCCACCGTGTCGGCGCTCGAACGCTTGAGGGGGGCCAGGCACGGGAAGAAGCGCACCAGGGTGGACATGGCCGTGCGGTCGGCGAGCTTGATCTGGCTCAGCCCGAACTCCGCGTTGTGCGAGTAGAGGATGCGCATGCCGCCCACCTTGTCCTTGAGCGGCAGCATCTCCGCCTTGAACTTGATCTTGTACACGCCGGGAATGTGCGGCCGGACGTCGAGATCGGCGGCCTTCTGGGCGTCGGGATGGCGGAACTTGAAGACGACCTCGGGGTCGCCCATGGGGAAGCCGTCCTCGTAGCTGATGCGCCGGCGCAGGATGAAGGCGTGGTTGTATAGGCGGAAGTCGCTGGTGTCGAGGAACACCACCTCGCGGATCTCCGGCCGCTGGCCCTCGAGATGACTGGTGGAGAGATCGATGTCGGCCTTCTCCGCCGCGTGCTTCACGATCTTGGCGAATTCGATGAAGCCCTGCTTGGAGGTGAAGCGGTCGGGCTTGAGGATGATCTTGCACTCGAGATAGTGCACATCGTCGAGGGGATGCCCGTCACTGTAGTGACCTTGCTTGAGATCGGGTATCAGCTCTTTGTCCGCCATCGTCTTCTCCCCTCAGGGTGTGATGCGGGCCGCCGCCGCCCGGTCGGCCAGCACGACGGCATGATCCTGGCGGACGCGCCCGGCGGGAATCGCGTGGTCGCCCGCGAGGAGCCGCGGCAGCATCGTCACCTTCTCGGCGCCCGTGACCACCCACAGGATGCGACGCGAGCAGTCGAGCGTCGGATAGGTTAGGGTCATGCGCCGGTGGCCCTGATAGATCGTGCCCGTCACCGCCACCGCGCGGTCCGTCACCTCGAGCACGGGATCGGTGGGCACCAGCGAGGCGGTGTGGCCATCGGGACCCAGGCCGAGGTGGGTGAGATCGATCACCGGCGGCGATCCCGCGATGCTCTCGAGAGTGCGGGCATACGCTGCCGCGGCCGCGGCGGGATCGGGCGACTCCACCGCCATGGGATGGATCTGCTCGGGAGGCAGCGGGGCGTGCGCGAGGAGGCTCTCGCGCAGGTGGGTGAGGTTCCGGTCGGGATCGCCCGCGGGGGCGATGCGCTCGTCCACCTGCACCACGTGCACGCTCTTCCACGGCACGTCCTCGGCGGCCAGGAGACGCAGCATCTGCCAGGGCGTGTGGCCGCCGCTCACCGCCATCACGAAGCGACCGCGCGCGGCCACGGCCGTGCGCGCGTCCGCGGCGATCAGGCCTGCCGCCTTCTTCGCGACGGCGTCGCCGTCGGACAAGATTTCAGTCTGCACGCTCGCTCCTTTTGCGCTCGCTCGGGCTCTTACGCCCCTCATCTTTAACGGCCCCCTTCACCATTCCAGCCCTCGCCTCGCCGCTCGAAGCGAGCGTCTCGGCTCGAACGGCGACCCTCTCCCCCTCTGGCGGGGAGGGATACGCCATACGCCATCCCTCTCCCCTCTGGGGAGAGGCTAGGGTGAGGGGGCGTGCGGTAACTCCCGACCTCACGCACCAACCGTGGGATTCTGCCAGCCGCCGGGGGGCGTGACAGCATCCACTTCTTTCGGACCCCAGGTGCCGGGCTCGTACTCGTACACGGGCGTGCCCGCCTTGAGCACGGGATCCACGATGCGCCACGCCTCCTCGACGTTGTCCTCGCGGGCGAAGAGGGTAGGATCACCCGCCATGGCGTCGCCCAGCACGCGCTCGTAGGCATCCATCTCGCCGGAGCCCGGCCGCCGGCTCGCCACCATCTCGGTCACGATGCTCTCCGTCTCGGATTGCACGGTCACGACGTTGGCGCCGATGGCGATGTTGACCTCGGGGCTGATGCGCAGGCGACAGTAGTTCGGCTTGAGATCGTAGCCCTGGTACATGGTGGGCGGCTGGCGCAGGCGGACCACCACCTCCGTGCAGGTCACGGGCAGGCACTTCCCCGCCCGGATGTAGAAGGGCACGTCCTTCCATCGCCAGGAGTCGACCTCGAGCTGAAGGGCGGCGAAGGTCTCCACCTTCGAGTCCGGCGCCACCCCGGGCTCCTTGCGGTAGCCGCGAAACTGCCCGCGTACGAGGTGCTTGGCGGTGATGGGCGGCATGGCCTTCAGGACCTTGACCTTCTCGTCGCGGATGGACTCGCTGTCCGTGCGAATGGGCGGCTCCATGGTCAGGTAGGTCAGCACCTGGAACAGATGATTCTGGATCACGTCGCGGATGGTGCCCGTCTCGTCGTAGAAGGCCCCGCGTCCCTGGATGCCGAAGTCCTCGGCCATGGTGATCTGCACGCTCTCCACCTGAGTGCGGTTCCAGAATGACTCGAGGATGGCGTTGGCGAAGCGGAAGAACAGCATGTTGTGTACCGGGCCCTTGCCCAGGTAGTGATCGATGCGGAAGATTCTCGACTCGTCGAAGGCGCTCAGGAGGATCTGGTTGAGCTTCCGCGCCGACTCCAGGTCCGTCCCGAAGGGCTTCTCCACGATGACGCGAGCGTTGGTGGCGCACCCCGCCTTGCTCAGCTGCTCCACGGTGAGGCCGAAGAGCACGGGAGGAATGGCGAGATAGTGTGCAGGGCGCTGGGCGTTCCCGAGCTCCTTGCGGATGGCCTGGAAGGTCGAAGCGTCCTTGTAGTCGCCGTCCACGTAGTGGAGGAGCGAGGAGAGCTTGGCGAAGGCCGCGGGGTCGACGCCGCCGCCGTGCTTCTCCAGACTGTCCTTGGCGCGCGCCTTGAGCTGATCCAGCCCCCAGCCCGCCTTGGCCACCCCGATCACCGGCGCGTCGAGGTGGCCGCGCTTGATCATGGCCTGGAGCGACGGAAAGATCTTCTTGTAGGCGAGGTCGCCGGTGGCCCCGAAGAAGACCAGCGCGTCGGAGTGGGCGGGGCTCATGTGCCGGCCGGCTTCTCGAGGTGGCCGCCGAACTCGTAGCGCATGGCGGAGAGGAGCTTGTCCGCGAAGTCCGCCTCGCCGCGCGAGCTGAAGCGCTCGTAGAGCGCGGAGGACAGCACGTGCGCGGGCACCGCCTCGTCGATGGCCGCCTTGAGCGTCCAGCGTCCCTCGCCCGAGTCCGACACGCGCCCCTCGAATCCCTTGAGGACCGGGTCCTTGAGCAGGGCGGAGGCACTGAGATCGAGCAGCCAGGAGGCGATGACACTGCCGCGCCGCCACACCTCGGCGATGTCGGGCAGGTTGAGATCGTACTGATAGTGCTCGGGATCGCGGAGCGGCGTGGTCTCCGCGTCGACGTCGTGCGTCTGCTTGCCCACGTTGGCCGACCGCAGGATGCCCAGTCCTTCCGCGTAGGCGGCCATGATGCCGTACTCGATGCCGTTGTGGACCATCTTCACGAAGTGGCCGGCGCCGTTGGGACCGCAGTGGAGATAGCCCTGCTCCGAGGTGCCGCTCGCCTTCTCGCGCCCCGGGGTGCGGTCGATGTTGCCCACGCCGGGAGCGAGGCGAGCGAAGATCGGGTCAAGGTGCTTCACGATGTCCGGCTCCCCGCCGATCATCATGCAGTAGCCGCGCTCGAGCCCCCACACGCCGCCGCTCGTGCCCACGTCCACGTAGTGGATCCCCTTGGGCCCGAGCTCCTTGGCGCGCCGGATGTCGTCGATGTAGTACGAGTTGCCCCCGTCGATCAGGATGTCGCCCTTCTCCAGCGAGGGGAGGAGATCGGCGATGGTCTTGTCCACCACCGCCGCCGGCACCATGAGCCACACCGCGCGCGGCTTCTCGAGCTTCTTCACGAAGTCGGCGAGCGAGGTCGAGCCGATCGCCTTCTCCTGCACGAGCTCCTGCACGGTCTTGGGCGACATGTCGAAGACCACGCACTGATGCCCACCCTTGATGAGACGGCGCACCATGTTCGCGCCCATCCGTCCGAGGCCGATCATTCCGAGCTGCATGGCAGTCTCCTTACTTGCTGGTCTTGAGCTTGCGGTAGCGGCGGATGAGGGCGTTGGTCGAGCTGTCGTGCTTGAGGCCAGGCTCCGCGCCCGCTTCCAGCTCGCCGATGATGCGCTGGGCGAGCACCTTGCCCAGCTCCACGCCCCACTGGTCGAAGGAGTCGATGCCCCAGATCGTCCCCTGGGTGAACACGGAGTGCTCGTACAGGGCCACGAGCTTGCCGAGCGCCTCCGGGGTGAGCCGGTCGAGGAGGATGGTGTTGGACGGACGATTGCCCTCGAAGACCCGATGCGGCACCAGGCTGTCCGGGGTGCCCTCCGCCTTCACCTCGGCCGGCGTCTTGCCGAAGGCCAGCGCCTCCGTCTGGGCGAAGACGTTGGCGATCAGCATGTCATGGTGGTGGCCCAGGGGGTTCAAGGTGTGAGTGAAGCCGATGAAGTCGCAGGGGATGAGGCGCGTCCCCTGGTGGATGAGCTGATAGAACGAATGCTGGCCGTTCGTCCCCGGCTCGCCCCAGTAGATCGGCCCCGTGTCGTAGTCCACGCGCCGGCCGTCCAGCGTGACGTGCTTGCCGTTCGACTCCATGGTCAGCTGCTGGAGATAGGCGGGGAAGCGCTTGAGGTACTGCTCGTAGGGCAGCACGGCCACCGTCTGCGCGCCGAAGAAGTCGTTGTACCAGACGGCGAGGAGGCCCATGAGCACGGGCAGGTTCTTCTCGAAGGGCGCGGTGCGGAAGTGCTCGTCCATCTGATGGAAGCCGTCGAGCATGGCGCGGAAGTTGTCCGGCCCCACCGCGAGCATGGTCGAGAGCCCGATGGCCGAGTCCATGGAGTACCGCCCGCCCACCCAGTCCCAGAAGCCGAACATGTTCGCGGTGTCGATGCCGAACTCCGAGACCTTGACCGCGTTGGTGGAGACGGCCACGAAGTGCTTGGCGATGGCTTTCGTGTCCCCGCCCAGGCCCTTGAGGCACCACTCGCGGGCGCTCCCCGCGTTGGTCATGGTCTCGAGCGTGGTGAAGGTCTTGGAGGAGATGACGAAGAGTGTCTCCGCGGGATCGAGATCGCGCACGGCCTCCGCGAAGTCGGTGCCGTCCACGTAGGAGACGAAGCGGAAGGTCATGCTGCGCTCGCTGTAGGCGCGCAGGGCCTCGTAGGCCATCACCGGCCCGAGGACGGAGC
>JBKOVG010000325.1:0-6628 GCA_046723845.1 Candidatus Methylomirabilota bacterium
GCCCTGTCCCGGCGGCAGTCCAGGCATTTAAGAGAAAGGGCGCGGTCTATCGGCCGTTTCGACCGCACACGTTCAGAATGGAGATGGGGCTGGCCTGGCGACGGGACGATGATTCGGCATTGGTGCAGCAGTTCAGGCGGGTGGCGCGCGAGACGGCACGACGCACCGAGCGCTGACGTTCAGCGCGACGTCGCGCGGATCTTCAGGTCGTTCGACTGGACTCATCGTTTTCTCGACGCTGAGCGAGTGGTGAGATCCAAATTCCGGCGGAGTCATCGTCGGTCACCGCCTGCTGCAGGCACGAGAGGCCCTCCCTGATGCGTCGCGACCAGGCGTACACTTCTCCCGGAGACGCCATTGCGATCGGAGTCTGAGTCGTGACGTTCGACTCATGGCACTGCGGTTTTCCTCGGCGACCGCGCCCGGCTGGCCAGAGTCCTACCGCCGCACGACTCTCCGAGCGGGACGGTGGCGCCGATGCCCATCTTCGACGTGCTTGACGCCCGCTCGGGCGCGAGGGACACTGACGTGGAAAGTTGATCGTGAAGGATCGTCCGATGCTTCGTTCGTTTGGGATCGTTGCCGTCGCCGCGATTTTGCTTGCCTCGTTTACCATCGCGCCGCCCCCCGCTGACGGCTTCGGCGGTCCCCGGGGTCTCAATCGCGGCAGTGGCTTTCGAGGCTTCAACCCCGGCGGTTTCCAAGGCTTCGACCCCGGCGGTTTCCAAGGCTTCAATCCCGGCGGCTTCTCAGGCCTCAACCCCGGCCATGCTGGGCGCCCGTTCAAACAAGGGGTCTCAAAGGACGGGCGCTTCCTTCCCCATCAGGGGTTCCACCGCTCTTTCCCGTGGGGTAGCGGATACTTTATCGGCGGCGGCGGATACCTTATCGGCGGGTATGGAGCACCGTTGTATTACGACTCGACCGATTACGGCTCGATGTCAGGTGGCCCGCTGCTCTATGACAGTCCTGTCTACAATCCACCTCCGGTCTACACGACGCCGGTCTATGTTCCAGTCGTAGTTCCCCTCGCGGGCCCTGGGCCCGCCGCTCCTGCGCGCTCCAGCGTCATCGAGTACCCGGAAGGGCGGTACGAGCTGCGCGGCGACGGTGTGAGCATCCTGTATAACTGGGTGTGGATCCCGAATCCTCCTGCTGGGCCGCCCGCGTCTGCTCCGCCGCTTGCGGCGCCCAGTTCCGGCGATCGGTCCGGGGCGCGCCGGGCTCAGCTCTATCGCTGGGTCGACGAGCAGGGCGTGCTGCACATGACGGACAACGCCGACGCCGTACCCGAGCAGTTCCGCAAGGAGACCAAGCGCAACCACCCTCTCTGAGCCGCGGGTTCGCCCGCCGAAACCTCGGGCCGGGCAGCGCTCCACGCTGGGAGACCTTTCGTGGCGCGGATGGAAGCGACGCGGTTTCGCCGTCCAGGGCACTTGCTCCTCAAGACGATCGCGGGAACCGTCATTCCGTGGCACTCCCTTGCCTGCCAGCCTGGTCAGAGGAGGACACCAATGGCCTCGAAGAAACTGCCGACCCCGGGGCGCAAGGCGCCTCGCTGTGGCATTGGCGTTCCGCGTCCGAGTCTGGCAGATTACGTCATGGGGACGGACGCCCACGCACGGGGGCGTGCTAGTGTTGCTTCCGCTCGAGCCGGGAGGTCTCGGCCGCGCCCAGTCCGAGCCTGTTCGCCTCGACCCGGATGAAGGCGAGGGCGGCGGCAAGGTGCTTACGCTCGGCGGTCAGCTCCAGGCGGGCGAGGTGACGCTCCGGTTCGCCTCTCGCATCGTCGGCGCGCATCGGCGCTTCCTACCCAAACGCCGCGAGCACGGTCAAGGTGAGGAGCAGCATCCTCCGGTCGACAGGAAATGGGCGAGAGCCGTCACCGGGATCGGCGCGGCCCTCGTCGTCACCATCCTCTGCGTCGCCGCTTGTGCGGACTCGGCGGCGATCTGCTCCCGGGCGGGTGGAGAGTACGCGAACGGGGCGTGCACGCTGTCCGGCCCCTCGCAACTAGCCGTGCGGCACTGGTGCGAAACACACGGAGGCGTGCATCTCGCCGGCCCGAACACCTGCGGGTATGGATCGGGCGGGCCCTGAGCCTTCTCCCTGCTTCCGCTTCTGGGCACCCCGATGGCGCCCGACGTGCCCGCACCGGATCTATCGGACGGGAGGCGAGGACTTCCCCTCGTAGCCCAGAGCCGTGGCAGAGGCCGGCTGTAGACCGTCACGATCCTCGTGGGCGCGCCCGAGGGCGTCCTGAGTCGCGTCAGGTCCTCCTCGATCCTCGCCGCCAGGATCTTCCCCGAAGCGCGCGGAGATCATGTGGGCCAGCGCTCCGCCCGGCCGATTGTACTGGAGCGAGACGCGGACGAGCGTGCTGCCGTCGGACCTGGACTCGAAGCACACGGAGCCGAGCGCTTGCTGTTGACGTGCTGGCGTGCCCCCACTGCGGGGCCCGCCTGCGGCTGATCGGCACGCTGCATGTTCCCGCCGTCATCCGGAAGCTCCTCGCCCACCTGGGCTGGTCTGTGGCAACGGCTCCGAGGGTGGCGGGTGTCCGAGTCTGGCAGGTTGTGTGATGGGGACGGGGACCCCGAGGGGGGCAACCGCTGCCGGAGGCGCCTAGTGTTGACTATCTTCGAGAATCATCGCGGGCAGGGTCGCGGCGTAGTATCCCCCTCGCGGGCTAGGCGCCGGGTAACTCGGTGCTGAACGGGGCGGATCTCGCCACCCTGCCCGCGATCATGTCCCCGAGGGCTTCACGAGGAGGAGCCGCATGACTGACGCTGCCGAGGCCCGCGCCGATATCGGCGACGCGCTGGCCCGGCTGAATGGCGAGCCGATCCATGACGCGCTCCGCTTCCCCGTGGGCGTCGCGGGTCTTTTCATCCGAGTACGTCGGCGAGGTGATGCCCGCGACGGACCGGTTACGAACAAGGTAGAGTCGTACCCGCCCGTGTGCGCTTAGACGGGAATGGGAAAGCCAGAGAGGTTTCTAAGAACGGGCGGGCGCCCTTGCCGTGTCCGCCGTTCACCCAGGAAGCCGGGCGAGGGGCGGCAAGCGCGGTCCTCCTCCCTCAAAGCCGGAACCCGCGAGGTTGCACGCCGACCCACGCTCTTGCTGCTCCGTTGCCGGATTTGGGCGTGGTCTGGCGTAAGGCAATCGGCAGCGCCATCCCGAGGACAGCCCCCGGCCCCCTCCCCGCCTGGGCCGGAGCGGCGGGGCAAGGAGGCCGGGGCCGGCGAACGGGGCTAGGTGGTCTTGGCCAGGGCTCGGATGATCTCGCGGCAGAAGGCGGGAAGGTCGTCGGGCTTCCGCGAGGTGATGAGGTTGCCGTCCACGACCACCTCGCTGTCCGTCCACTGACCACCCGCATTCACCATGTCGTCCTTGATCGAGAAGAAAGACGTTACCTTCTTGCCCTTGACCACACCCGCGCTGGCCAGCATCCACCCGGCGTGGCAGATGGCCGCAACCACCTTGCCCTGCTGAGCGGCTTCCCGAACCAGCTTCACCATGGGGTCGTGCCGACGCATCATGTCTGGCGCGTACCCACCCGGCACGATCACCCCGTCGAATTCCACGGCGGTCACAGCGTCGGCCTGGACATCAACCGTGACGGGATAGCCGTGCTTGGAGATGTAGGAGCGGGCGCCGCCGGCCCCTACCACCTTGACCTCGGCTCCCTCCTCTTTCATGCGGTAGTACGGCACCCATAGCTCCATTTCCTGGTACAGGTTCTCGGCCAAGATCGCGATCCGCTTGCCCTTCAGGTTCATGTGCGCCTCCTTTAGGCTTTTCGAGATACCTCGCCAAGGCCACTGGCTTTGACCCGCTGACTGCGCTCCTCCGAAAACTCGGCGTGCCCCGGTTCCGACATTGCGATTGCCCTTCAAGTGCTGATGGCCGAGCCGCGTCACAAGATTCCGAACGTCCTGCTAACCCAGGCGATGCTACGCGATCTGGGCTTGTAGCAGTCAAACGATGAGCCAGCCTGTGTGGCTTGACGAACACGGCCGGCTAGTCCCGACGCGCTCGTGCTTCATGCCGCTTCAGCCCAACCACGTCACCCGATATCGCTCGCCGGCTTGACTCAGGAACTCGTTCAGCTCCCTGAAGGTCATCGTGGGCGGGCTCGGATGGCGCGCGCGTATCTTACGCAGGAAATCGAAGTGATATCGAACGAAGACCGCGAAGTCCCGGGGGAAGGATGCCTCGTCGACGCCGATGAAGTCCCCGCGCTCCTTGGCCCGCGGGAAGAGGCTGCGCCATTGTTCGATCGGCACCAGTCCGATCGAGTCGACGCCGTGCGAGAAGAGTGTGATGAGTAGCTCGTCAAACGCGGGGGTCCCGCCAAGATAGCGTTCGAGCGCCTGGAATGAGCCCTCCGTGTTGAAGACCATCCAGAAGGGGACGGAGCGCGTGCGGTTCGTCCAGTATGGATCCATCAGGATGAAAGAATCGACCACGAGGCGGTTGTCCCTCACGCCGAGCTGCTGATACCACCAGCGATACAGGTCGGCCACGAGCGGGCTCATGTCTTCCGGCTGCTCGAACACGACGCGCCGGACGCGATAGCCGTGGCGCCGGGCGAAGCCCTCGACATCTTCTCGCAACGATGGCGCAAATCCCCACTCGGCCTCGGGGCTCATCCCGTCCGCCTCTGGCGGCTCCCATCGGGTTCGGTGGGATCGGTGACGTCGAAGGTAAGCTTCGACGCGGTCCCCGCCGTGCATCATTTCCTCGGCCGTGGCGCCGCCGAGCGCTCCGAACTGGAAGACATACCGGTCGCCACGACGTCTCGTCGGCCACTGGAGCCCGCATTCCACCACCACGATGGTCCCCCCCGGCGCGAGGCAGGCGCGGAGGAAACGCTCATAGGCCGGGCCCAGGGTTCGGCGCTTGAGCCGGAAGTAGCTCATGCGCTTGACCATCAACCGATCCTGCACGGGGTCCTGCATGTGGTGAAGCTCGAGATCGGGATTCTTTCGCAGCACCAGCTCGGCGTGGGGCTCCGCCCAGCGCATTTCCTCACGAGGGTCGTCCGGAGGAATGCCGGAGCGGGCTACGGGTACAAGAAATGTCTGGGGCAGCCAGGGGATGCCGAGGGCGGCCCACAGGTGGACAGTCGCACCGTTGGACGATCCGACCGCGACGGCCGGATACTGGCGCCGCGGATAAAGGGCAGCCATCCACGTGGCGACCTCTTCGCCGCTCACGGCCGCGAGCTTCCGCGGCGACGTCGCTTCCAGCCATCCACTCCAGATGTAGACCTGCTCCTGAAGAGCCGTGGGCAAGTGATTCACCGCCGACGCGGCCAGCTTCATGAGCGGCGCCTTCGATCGACGCATGGCGCCGAGCAGCGGAAGACCCTCGCCCCGCAGAGAGGCGGCGAGGGCGCGGAGCATGCCGGTCGCGGAATCGAAATCGGCGACGTAGGCGACTTGCTCGACCATCAACCGCTCACAAGTGGAGAAACGGGCGCAAAGCGGCGACGAATTCTTTGGGGGCGGTGTAGTTGATCGTATGCCCCAGGCCGGGGAGAACCCGCAACTCGCCCCTCGGCAATCGGCGGACTACCTCCTCCGCCCATTCCTGGGGAACGAGCGGATCTTTCCCGCCTCGCACGACGAGCGTCGGAGCGTTGATCCCGGGGAGTTTGTCTTCGATGCGATCCTCGATCGCCATCCGGATGGTCGCGCGTATTCTCCGTGCCCCCGCTTTCACGTAGTCGACGACCGTAATCCAGCCCAGACCCGGTGCCTCCGAGGAGGAATTCTTGAGCAGGCGCGCGAGTTGTTGCCGCACGGAGCGGGCATTCGGATCGACCGTCGGCCCCTGAAAGACCAATCGGTCCACGCGATGGACATGACGCAGGGCGAATTCGGCCAGGACCTGACAGCCGAACGAGTTGGCGACGAAATGCGCTGAAGAGAACCGCATTGCGTCCATCCACGCGGCGAGCGCGTCTGCGAGCTCCGGCAAGCCGAGCATCGCGCGCGGTTTGACGCTGTCGCCGTAGCCGGGCAGATCGATCGCGTAGACCGAGCACAGTGGGGCGAGTTCCCTCGCCGTGGGCACCATGTAGCGACTCGAGATGACCATCCCGTGCACGAGCACGACCTTCCTCTCGTCGGTCTCGTTGCCGCCGACTCGCGCGTGCATACGGCCAGCGGCGGTGTCCCTCCAGAGGCGTGTCAGCTCCAAGGTGCCTCCCGGATGTTGCCGCGGGTGGGCCGGCAGCAGAAGCTACCTCGTATCTCTGGGATGAGCGGCCGGCCGCAATGGTCACCAAGTGTAGCGTGCGGCGGCAGGACGGGCAACGGTGTCCCTGCAGCACCGAGAGCCTTGCGGTCATCGCCGGCATGAGGGCCTGGCGAGGAGGGAGGCTGCGAGACGCCGCTAACGCGTCCCCGGCGAAGGAGTAAAGCGCGCGAGATGCGCGCCCCAGCCCTCCGTGACGCGAGGCTCGACCCCCGGCGTATCCAGCACGAGCCCGAAGACCTGGGCCAGCCGTCGCAGGACGGCCTGGGCTGAGCTGACGTCACGGCTCCTCTCCGCTGCCACGAGAATGGCATCGGCGAGGCTCTCGAGCCGTGACAGCGCCGCGGGCGTGTCCAGGTC
>JBKOVG010000321.1:0-15236 GCA_046723845.1 Candidatus Methylomirabilota bacterium
GGGGCACGCTACGCCAACTACACCGGCACGGGGAACACCCTCAATGCCAATCATCCGATCGTCCGCCGGATGATCGTGGACAGCCTCCGGTACTGGGTCGAGGCGATGCACGTCGACGGCTTCCGCTTCGACCTCGCCTCCATCCTGGCCCGCGACGACTCGGGGCGCCCCATGCCCAGTCCGCCCGTGCTCTGGGATATCGAGTCGGAGCCCTCGCTGGCGGGGACGAAGCTGATCGCGGAGGCCTGGGACGCGGCGGGGCTCTACCAGGTCGGCACCTTCGTGGGCGACGGCTGGAGGGAGTGGAACGGTCGGTTTCGCGACGATACGCGGAGCTTCTTTCGCGGCGAGCCGGGCTCGGTGGGGCGCATGGCCGATCGTCTCGTGGGAAGCCCCGAGATCTACGGTCACAAGGAGCGGGAAGTCGAGCAGAGCATCAACTTCGTGACCTGCCATGACGGCTTCACCCTCAATGACCTGGTCTCCTACGACGCCAAGCACAACGAGGACAACGGCGAGGGTAACCGGGACGGCGCCGACGACAACCGGAGCTGGAACTGCGGGGTCGAGGGGCCGAGCAGGGATCCCGCGGTGGAGGCGCTGCGCAACCGGCAGGTGAAGAACTTCCTCGCCGTCACCCTTCTCTCGCTGGGCATGCCCATGATCCTGATGGGCGACGAGGTGCGCCGCACGCAGGCGGGCAACAACAACGCGTATTGCCAGGACAACGAGACGAGCTGGTTCGACTGGAGGCTGGTGGACCGGCACGCGGATATCCACCGCTTCGTTAAGCTGCTCAACGCGCGTCGCCTCCTGCGAGGCGTGGAGCACGAGCGCCGGCGTCTGAGCTTGAACCAGCTCATCCAGCGGGCGACCAAGGCCTGGCATGGCGTGAAGCTGGGTCAGCCCGACTGGGGCGAGCAGTCACACAGTTTCGCCCTGTTCACCGGGCTCCTCAAAGAAGGCCTCTTCGTGTACCTGATCCTCAACGCCTACTGGGAGCCGCTGGACTTCGAGCTGCCGCCGGTGCCGCACCCGGAGTTCACGACGTGGCGCCGCTGGATCGACACCTCGCTCCCGTCTCCCGACGACATCGGGCCTTGGGAGACAGCGTCCGCCATCGAAGGCTCCACCTACCGGGCGGGTCCGCGATCTGTCGTGGTGCTGTTTGAGACGGTTCCAGAAGGCCAAAGCTGACAACCTCGATGGAGAGGAGAAGGCCTTGATGAGGTACAGGAAGCTGGTGGTGGTGGCCGGCGTGATCGGACTCTGCTGCGCGAGTGGCGGAGCGGCTGCTGACCACGAGACCCAGACGAACAAGCCCGTCAATGATACGATCGCCACTTCCATCGCGGCGGGACCGGACTACAAGGTCAACGACCCGGTGATAGCGGACGGCTACATGTATCGCTTCAGCGTGACCTCGACCTATGGCCCCTTCGAAGCGACCGGCATCGGCGTGCTGCAGAAGCTGGAGCAAGAGATCTGGGCCATCGGCCAGCTCAAGGGCGTCACGAGGAGCGAGGCCTTCCTCAAGGCTGCCGTGGACCAGGCGGGCAAGCCGCTCGTCTTCGTCAAGGACGTTGTGACCAAGCCGGTGGACACGCTCACGGGCATTCCCAAGGGCGTGGGCAGGCTCTTCGACATCGTGTACTAGCGCGTGCTCGCTTCCTTTGCCCCCGTCGAGGTGACGCTGCGCGACGGCCGCCGGGTCCGGCTGCGAGAGATCCGTCCGGCGGATCGCGACGAGGTGCGGCAGGCCTTCGAGCGGCTCTCCGACGAGTCGCGCTACCTTCGCTTCATGTCCTACGTGAAGGAGCTGTCCCCGCAGATGCTGGAGGGTGCGACCCACCCGCAGGAGGGGCGGGAGCTGGGACTCGTGGCGGAGGTCCCCGCGCCCGACGGCATCGACATCGTGGGGGGCGCGCGCTACTTCGTCCTGCCGGACGGCGAGACCTGCGAGTTCGCCGTCACCGTGGCCGACGGCTGGCACCGAGTAGGGTTGGCCTCACGGCTGATGCGGGCGCTGATCGAGGGCGCCCGCGAGCGAGGCCTCCGGCACATGGAAGGCTTCGTGCTCGCGGGCAACCTCGCCATGCTCACCCTGGCGCGGCAGCTGGGCTTCGCGGTGAAGCGCGATCCGCGCGATCAGACCGTAATGATCGTTCGCCTGCCTCTCGCCATGCCGGCCCGCGGCGCTGACACGCGCCCAATCTGATCCTACCGCTTCGTCAGTCTGCCGGGCGATACACCACGATGCTGACGTGGCGCTCCCGCGTCCGCACCGCGCTGCTCGTCCCCGTGGCCCGGTCCTCGCCGAGCCCGATGAACGAAAAGCGGTTGAGGGGGACGCCTCGCTCCACCATGAACCGGCGCACCATCTCCTCGCGCCGCCAGCTCAGGTTCACGTTGGATCCCGCCGTCCCCACGTCGTCGGTGAGGCCGATCACGTCGACCGAGTACGTAGCGTTGTCCGTGAGGAGCTTCGAGGCGGCTTGTAGGATTTCCTCGGTCCCACCGGGCAGCTCGGCGCGCCCGGTCTCGAACTCCACGCGGAATTCCTGCACGGCAACGCGGGCGAAGCGATTGGCGAGGGCCTTGGCGAGGCGAGCGTCCACCGCTTCGCCCTGGGCAGCCGCCGCGTCCGCACGCTGCCGCGCGTCCGTTCCGATCTTCGTGGCCTCGGTGCCGATGCGGGTCGCCTCGGTCGACGTGGCGCGCACGGCGGCGAGATCGGTGGTGAGCTTGTCCACCCGGGCTTTCTCGGCGGCGAGCCCTGCCTCGAGCTTGGCCATCCTGGCCTTGGTATCCGTCTCCGCCTCCAGCAATTGCTGCTGGGAGGCGCATCCCAGGGGCGCGAGGGCCACAGCGATCCAGGCGAATCGCCGCAGCGTGGGCCGAGCCAGCGTGTTCGACGTCGGGCGCATTGACGCTCCTCTCGTGGGGTTGGCCGTCACTTGATGCGCAGCCGGACGCCCTCCGGCGCCAGCTTAAGGTTGAGCCCTTCGGTGGTCGTGAAGAAGTGGATCACCACGCCGTTCTGATTACGCATGATGGTGGCGCCGGCGCCGGCGACCAAGGTGCCCTCGATGCTGCCCGCCGTATAGGTCCCGTTGAAGTCGTCGAGCGACTTCATGTTGAAGACCTCGGCGGTGGCCTTCGCCCGCACGACACCCAGGGCGAGGAAGGACAGGCCATCGATCTCGATGGGGTGGCTCGTGCCCTCGTAGGTCAGGGTGCCGTCCCCCCACGTATAGCCGAGGAGGAACGCCACCGAGGTCTGCGTGATCTGCAGGATGGCGTCGGCGGGCGCCTCGGCGGCGCCGGCCGCCGTCGAGAAGACGAGGACGATGGCCACGACAGCTCCCGCGAGCCGAAGACCGCGCATGTCGAACCCTCCGTTTCCAGGCACGGCATCGTCCCCGTCGCTCGCGTGGAGTCGCGCCGAACTCAGGGGCGCGGGAATCTATGGATCAGCACTTGTGGTCGGCAGAGCATAGCTCATTCCCACCGCAGCCTGCCCGGCTTTGGAGACCGTCTCACGCTCGTGTGAACGGCTCCCCTGCGGCCCCTCTCCTACAGAGTCGTCACGTCGAAGACGTGGTAACCCCACGCCGACATGTCGAGGTAGAGGCCTCGTGAGAGCAGCTCGCTGCCGTCGCGGTCGTAGGTCCCGGGGCCCATCACGTCCTTGAGCTGCACCGGCCGGCCGGCCTGATCAGCGAAAGGAAGGCGCACGTAGCACTGGCTCTGGTGGTCGGCATAGTTGACGACGACGAGCCGCCGCCGGCCCTTACTGTCCTGCCAAGTCCAGGCAATGAAGCAATCCCAGGTGCCGTTGCCATCCCACGCGGGCACACCTTCCAGGAGCTGCCACTGACCGTCGCGAACCGTGAAGTGGCGAAGCGCCGACAGCAGGCTCTCGTAGAAGCGGTGCAGGGCTCCGTCGACGGGCTCGAGCGGCGCGCGGACCAGATGCGGCGAGATGCGCTTCCGCCGCCCCTCGAATTGGCCCTGGTGGAAGAAGCGGAGTCCCGGCGACAGGAACGTAATAACGGCGGCCGCCTCGTGCATGCCCGTGGGAAAGGTTGCGGCGGCCCGCGGCTCGTCGTGGTTTTCGAGGAAGCGGGCAAGCTTGTTCTGATAGTCCAGCCCGGCGAAGAGATGCTCGCGCACCGGCCGCGCGTGACCGTCGCGCAGGCGGTCGTAGAGCCGCTTGTCGTAGGCGTAGTCGAAGCCCTGCTGCATCATGGTCGACTCGAGATCCCAGTACACCTCCGCCATGAACGTGAAGCCCGGTACGCGTTCCCGTACTCGGCGCGTCGCCTCCGGCCAGAACATCGGTGCCCGGCGGCCCCACGTTCGCTCGAAGACGTCGGGCAGGACGAGCATGGCCATGTCGCAGCGGAGGCCGTCGCACTGGCCGGCGATCCGGAGCAGCTCGCCGATCATCGCCTCCTGGGTGGCAGGATTGCTGTAGTCGAGCTGCAGCGTGTCCGGCCAGCCATCGAAGTAGGGATCACGGCCATAGGCGATGATTCGCTCGCCCCTCTGCCCCTTCGTCCGCGTGTAGTTCTGCGGCGCCCGCGCCAGGTCGTTCTCCGTCCCCGGCATGTAGTACTCGGGGTGGCTCTCCACCCACGGGTGATCCGGCGCCGTGTGGTTTGGCACGAAGTCGAGCATGAGCCGGAGCCCCCTCGTGCGGAGCCGCTCGCGCAGCCGAGCCAGCGCCGGATCCCCACCCAGCCCCGGATGTACCGTGTAGCCCATGATCGCGAAGCCGGAGCCTCCGATGTCCTCCTCGCGGAGATCTGACAGCGTCTCCTCGAATTCCCGTCGCCACCCGGCATGGGCGCGCGAGATCTGCTGAGCGGCTGGACCCGTCCGCCACACGCTGAGCAGCCAGATCCAGTCGAAGCCCATCCGGGCCACCCGGTCCAGCTCCGCGTCCGGCACGTCGTCGAGGGTGGCGGGCCGGCCGAGAGCCCGGCCGAGCTCGGTGAGCCAGACGCGCGTATTGATCTGATAGAGCTCGGGATAGACAGGCGGGGCCGTCATGGCGTTGCCTTACCCGCCCGTGACCCTGGCGTGCATGGCACTCTTGCCACCCTAGGTTCTGTCCGGCTTGGGCATCTCGACCTCCCCAGTCGAGTCGAATGACGCCCGCCCGAAGGTGCCCGTATTGAGGAATCCCTTGACGTGATATGTGGCCTTGCTGGGAGCTCCCCCGATGAAGCCCAGCACCTGGCGCACAATGGCGGTCCCGGGCACGGTGAGGGGCAGCTCGATCACGCTCTCGCCGAACCGGGGGATCTCCCCTGTCGCGGCAGACACACCGCTGGCGAAGCTGCGCCCGTTGAGGTCGAGCTCGGCCGAGAGGCCACTGTATGTGATGGACACATCATTCGGGTTCTGGACCCGGATCCGCGCCAGGAATCGCACCTCCAAGGCTTCCCCGGGAAGTGAGTCGAGGCCGGCCAGGCTCACCCGCAACGGTTCGCGGAGGCCGATCCCGGCGCACGCGGTCAGCGCGGCGGCCACGAGTACCAGGAGGGCGGACCGGCGGATCATGGGCAGCATCGCCTCGACGCGCCAACGCGTGCGTGCAGAGGGATGGCGGTCCGAGTGTCGCTTGGTTTCCTCATGGTCCACCCTCCTCACTGAGATCGCATTGGTTCTGTACCGGCCGGTGAGGGCGGGAGTATAGCATCCCAGGCGAGACGCCGTGAAGCGCCGCGACGTACATGAGCTCGTCATTGAACCGGAACGCTACGCCCGGCACCCAGCCCTCGGCAAGGCCAGGTGGGGTCCGTGACCCGTGGACAGGCAAGGGTTGTGGTCTGTACCGGTCGACGGTAGGCTACAGGGTAGCCTGGCAGGACCAGAAAGACTTTCCGCGAACCGCGAGTGATGACCAAAGGGAATCGGAGTCCGAAGGACAGGCGCAACACCAGTAAGGAGGAGCCTATGCGGCCCGAGCGGGAGGCCCACACCGTCCCGGAGCCCGAGGACCTGCTCCGCCGCACCCGGCCCGAGTTAATCGAGTACGCGCAGAGTATTGGCCTCACGGGGGTCCACCGCCTCACCAAGGCAGCGCTCGCCGCGCAGATCCAGGAGGCAGGCCGCCAACGGGGCGAGCCGGCGGCGGAGCTGGAGCACGCGAACACCCTCCACAAGTTCGATCTGGGGCTCGCGCCTGACGAGCCCTACGAGCAGGCAAGGGACATCCCCTGGGGCTACGGGCAGGACCGGGTCACGGCCATGTCCGTCGATCCCGAAAGGCTCTACGTCTACTGGGAGGTGACCGACGAGGCTCTCGAGCGCGCGCGGGCCGGACTCGGCCCCGGCGGCCCCGATGCCTGGCTCAACCTGCGCGTCTACGACGTCACGAACCGGATCTTCGACGGAACCAATGCCCACGCTTACTTCGACCACTCGGTCTCCCGGACCGACCGGCAATGGTTCTTCTTCCTCGGCCGGGCCACGTCCACGACTGTCGTGGAAGTCGGTCTCAAGTCGTCGGAGGGATACTTCGTCCGGATCGCGCGGTCCGGCCGGGTAGACTTTCCGCGCCGGGAGCCGGCGTCTGCCGGCGGCGTGGAATGGCTCACGGTTCGTTCGGCCAGCGGTGAGGTCGGCACGCCGACGTTCGAGAGCCGCGAGGTGGCTGCCACCTTCGGCGGCGCAGCACCGGACGGGCAAGCCGAGCCTGTACGCGTCTGGGACATCCGTCGCACGCACGCTGGGTGGAATAGCGAATCGACGGTCCGTGACGAGAGCTTTGGGACCAAGTGGCAGGAGTGGGGCGAGTGGGCGCGCACGATTGAGTGGGAAGGACCCGTGGTTCGCACCACGTGGGAATCCGGTCCCTTCACGTATCCGGTGGAGACGGTGCGCTACGTGGAGGAGCGGTACGAAGGGCCGGTGACGATCCGCTCCGTGAACGGCACGACGCACATCGTCCAGGGGGCAAGGCAGGTCGTCATCCGGGGGATCGGAGCGAGGGCCGAGCGGAGAGTCCTGGCCGTGTGGGAGATCCACCGCTCGTGGCCCATCCATGAACGCGTGGCGCTACGCCAGGGGGGTGAAACGGCCGGCCCACGTGGCGGCTCGGAGCAGCTGGTCCGCGGCGCTAGCGAGGTTCGGTGGCAAGGAGCGAGCGAGCTGCGGCTCGGCGGGGCCTCCGAGATCTATCTACTCGGCGCGAGCGAGCTGCGGTATCTCGGCGCCAGCGAGCTCTTCTACTCGGGGGCGAGTGAGTGGCGGGCGAGAGGGGCGAGCGAAATGCGATACGTCGGCGCGAGCGAATGGCGGGAGCGAGGGGCCAGCGAGTTCTTCTATGCCGGTGCCAGCGAGCGGCTCCAGGGCGGAGCGAGTGAGCGGGTGTGGCCCGGCGCCAGCGAGAAGCGTCCTCGCTTCCCCGGCGGCCCGTCAGAGGGTCGGTGACGGCGATGTCCACTGGGTATCTCACGCTCGTCCTCCACGCCCATCTGCCGTTCGTCCGCCATCCCGAGGATCCCACGGTGATGGAGGAGCAGTGGCTCTACGAGGGCATCACCGGGACGTACCTGCCCCTCACGCAGATGTTCGAGGGGCTCGTGGCCGACGGCGTGCCCTACCGCTGCACCGTCTCGCTCTCGGCGCCGCTCATCACCATGCTCACCGACGATCTCCTCAAGGAGCGGTATGCCCATCATCTCGACCGCCTGATCGAACTCAGCGAGAAGGAGCTGGATCGGACGAGGCCCGAGCCGCACTACCATCGCCTGGCGCAGATGTACTGGAATCGTTTCCAGTCGATCCGCCACACCTGGCGATCCCACGACGGCAACCTCGTGCGCGCGTTCCGGCGGCTGCAGGAGGCGGGGCGGGTCGAGGTCATCACCTCCACCGCCACCCACGCCTTCTTCCCGCTCCTCGACCGCAACTGGGCGGCGCTGCGTGCGCAGGTCCACGTGGCGGCTGATCTCTACGAGCGGCACTTCGGATGCCGTCCGCGCGGCATGTGGCTGGGAGAGTGCGGCTACGTGCCAGGGGTCGACGAGCTCCTGCGGGAGGCGGCGATCCGCTACTTCTTCGTGGATACCCACGGCATCGTGATGGCCGACCGCGCCCCCGTCTACGGCAGCTATGCACCGCTCTACTGCCGCACGGGTGTGGCGGCCTTCGCGCGCGACCCCGAGTCGTCGCAGCAGGTGTGGAGCGCGCGCGAGGGCTATCCCGGAGACCGCCACTATCGCGATTTCTACCGCGACATCGGCTTCGATCTGCCGCTCGACTACATCGGCCCCTACATCCACCCGGAAGGCCACCGGACCTACACGGGCATCAAGTATCACGCGATCACCCATGACCAGCTGCACGACAAGTGGGTATACGATCCCGACATCGCGCGCGGGCGCGCCGGCGAGCACGCCGCGCATTTCCGTATGGCGCGACAGCGCCAGGTCGAGGGCCTCTCGGGCATGGACAGGCCTCCGATCGTCATCAGCCCGTACGATGCGGAGCTGTTCGGCCACTGGTGGTACGAGGGCCCGACGTTCCTCGGCGATCTCTTCCGCCAGCTCCACTACGACCAGCAGGTGGTCGAGCCGATCACGGCAGGTGATTACCTGGACCGGCACCCGACCAACCAGGTCGCCACGCCGTCCGCTTCCTCGTGGGGGTGGAGGGGCTACAACGGGTACTGGCTGGATGAGAGCAACGCCTGGGTCTATCGCCATCTGCATGTCGCCGGGGAGCGGATGGTCGAGCTGGCGCGCCGGCATCCATCAGCGGACGGGCTCCTCCAGCGTGCCCTCAACCAGGCGGCCCGCGAGCTCATGCTCATGCAGAGCAGCGACTGGGCCTTCATCATGCGCACCGGCACCACCGTGTCCTACGCAACGCGACGAATGAACGAGCACCTCCTCCGCTTCAATCGCATCTACGACGAAGTTCAGGCAGGCCGGGTGACGGAGGAGTGGGTGCAAGAGATCGAATCCAGCGACAACGTCTTTCCCCATCTCGACTACCGCATCTACGCGTCGTGACAGCGCGTCCAGCTGACGGCGGGCCCGGCTCCCCGTCCCCCCCGCTGAAGGTGCTCGTCGTCGCCTCCGAATGCTCGCCGTGGGCGAAGACCGGCGGCCTCGGGGAGGTGATCGGCGCCCTCCCGAAGGCGCTTCACAAGCTGGGGTGCGATGTGCGGGTGGCCATGCCGCTCTATGCCGGCATGCCGTGGCACCAGTTCGAGCGCCTGGACGGCGTGCTGTCGGTGCCCATGTGGTTCGGGATGGCGCATACGGGCATTCGACTCGGGCGACTGCCCGGCAGCCAGGTGCCCGTCTACTGTTTGGAGCATCACCGGTACTTCGATCGTCCGTACTTCTACGGGCCGCCCCCGGACGCTTACCCGGACAACCTCGAGCGGTTCACCTTCCTCTCGCGGGGCGCTCTCGAGCTGACGAAGGCACTCGGCTGGATTCCCGACGTGATCCACGCGCACGACTGGCAGGCGGCGCTCGTGCCGGTCTACGTCGACACCGTGGAGTGGGGGCAGCCCCTGCATGGGAGCGCCACCGTGTACACCATCCACAACCTCGCCCATCAGGGAGTGGAGGACCCGGGCGCCATGTTCGTCACGGGCCTCGGGCAGGAACACTACAACTCACGGGAGTTCGAGCACTTCGGCACGCTCAACCTCACCAAGGCCGCGCTCTACCGCAGCACGGCGCTCACCACGGTCAGCGGAAACTACGCGCGGGAGATCCAGACCCCCGCCTACGGCTGTGGGCTTGACGGAGTGCTTGCGGAGCGCGACGAGGTTCTCCGCGGCATCGTGAACGGCATCGACGTGGAGGAGTGGAATCCCGCCACCGATCGATATCTCCCGGCACGCTTCGATGGCGGCGACCTGTCGGGAAAGGCGGCGTGCAAGGCAGCGCTCCAGCGGGAGGCGAAGCTTCCCGTGCGCCCGGACGTCCCCATCCTCGCGCTGGTTACCCGCCTCGCTCCCCAGAAGGGCGTGGACGTGTTCGCTCGCGCCCTCGACAGGATTCTCGCGTGGGACGTGCAGCTCGTGGTGCTGGGTTCGGGGGATGCCGAGGCCGAGCGCTACTTCACCGAGCGGGCCCGCGCCCAGCGCGATAGCTTCTGCGCCTGGTTTCCCTTCGACGACGCCCGCGCGCACAGGATCCAGGCCGGCGCGGATTTCTTCGTGATGCCGTCGCGCTTCGAGCCCTGCGGCCTGGGTCAGCTCTATGCCCTCAGGTACGGAACCCTGCCGATCGTCCGGGCCACCGGCGGGCTCGTGGACACGGTAGCGAACTATGACGAGGGGAGTGGCGGCGGCAGCGGCTTCGTATTCCACGATCTCAATCCGGGCAGCCTCGCCGACACGGTTGGGTGGGCCGTCTCGACGTGGTACGACCGGCCGGCGCATATCGATGCGATGCGCAGGCGTGCGATGCGGGAAGATCACTCGTGGGACCGATCGGCGAGCGAGTACGTGGAGCTTTACCTGGCCGCCTACGCGCGGCGGCGCGGGCACGCATTCCCAGGAGCCCTGCCCCTCGAGCGCGCGCCTGGTGGGGAAGGGCCGCACGAGGCTCAGCGGCCGGCACTCGTGAAAGGATCCGCCAATCGAGGCGCGCGCGCCCGGGGTGGATCGAGGCGCGCGCGCCGGCAAGCCATGCCGCGGGTGGCTCGACGCACTCAGGGATAGCGGCCCGGCGCGCGTTTCCTGCGCTGACCTCGTTGCCCGGGCCCGCCGAGGCGGTACGGTGGTGGCGTGCACATGCCCATCTGTACTCCAACCGACAATCGGGCCGGCATGTTGCGTCTCCAGCGGAGACGCGAAAGGTCAACAAGGACATGAGCATCCATCCACTTGCGGGGAAGCCAGCGCCGGCCGAGCTCCTCATCGACGTCGACCGGCTCCAGCGCGCGTACTACGA
Organism: Candidatus Methylomirabilota bacterium; assembly: GCA_046723845.1. Taxonomy (GTDB): domain Bacteria; phylum Methylomirabilota; class Methylomirabilia; order Rokubacteriales; family CSP1-6; genus AR37. The sequence continues at coordinate 10,938 of JBKOVG010000321.1, forward strand.
GCGCCAGCCCGACCTGTCCGACCCTGACCAGCTCGTCAGCTTCGGGACGAGCGGCCATCGGGGCACCGCGCTCCGCGGCAGCTTCAACGAGGCCCACATCCTGGCCACGGCGCAGGCCATCTGCGACTACCGCCGCGGCCAGGGTATCGATGGGCCGCTCTTCATGGGCAAGGATCCGCACGCCTTGTCGGGCCCAGCGCAGCGCAGCGCGCTCGAGGTACTGGCCGCCAACGGAGTGACCACGCAGATCCAGCGTCAGGACGGTTTCACGCCGACCCCGGTGATCTCGCACGCCATCCTCGTCCACAACCGCGGCCGCACCGACCGGATCGCCGACGGCATCGTGGTCACGCCCTCCCACAATCCGCCCGCGGACGGCGGCTTCAAGTACAACCCGCCCAGCGGCGGCCCCGCCGATACCGACGTCACCGGGTGGATCCAGGATCGCGCCAACGCGCTCCTGCGCGAGGGCAACCGCGACGTGAAGCGGATGCCGTGGGAGTCGGCGCAGCATGCGTCCACCAACAGCGAAACCGACTTCGCCCGGCCCTACGTCAAGGACCTGGCGAGCGTGATCGACATGGCCGCGATACGCGCGGCCGGCCTGCGCGTCGGGATCGATCCTCTGGGTGGCGCCACGGTGGGGTACTGGGCCATCGTCGCCGAGGAGTACGGACTCGACCTCACCGTGGTCAACCCGTCCACCGATCCCACCTTCCGTTTCATGACCGTCGATCACGACGGCAAGATCCGGATGGATTGCTCGAGCCCCTATGCCATGGCCGGGCTCGTCACTCTCAAGGATCGCTTCGACATCGCCTTCGGGAACGACCCCGACGCGGACCGGCACGGTATCGTCACGCGCTCCCAGGGGCTGCTGAATCCGAACCACTACCTCGCCGTAGCCATCCGCTATCTGCTCACCCAGCGGACGCGCTGGTCCCGGAGCGCGGCGGTAGGCAAGACGCTGGTGAGCAGCGGCCTCATCGACCGTGTGGTGCGGCACCTGGGACGTCGGCTGCTCGAGGTGCCCGTGGGGTTCAAGTGGTTCGCGCCCGGCCTGCTCGACGGCTCCTGCTGCTTCGGCGGCGAGGAGAGCGCGGGCGCGAGTTTCCTGCGCATGGACGGCACAGTGTGGACGACCGACAAGGATGGCCTCATCCTCGGCCTGCTTGCCGCGGAGATCACCGCGCGGACGGGGAAGGATCCCGGCCGGCATTTCCAGGAGATCGCCGCGGAACTCGGCATGCCCTATTATTCTCGGATCGACGCGCCGGCCACCCCAGAGCAGAAGCACCGGCTCGGCAAGCTTTCGCCGGAGAACGTGACGGCGCGGGAGCTCGGTGGCGATCGCATCGTGGCCAAGCTCACGCGGGCGCCCGGCAACGACGCGGCGATCGGAGGGCTGAAGGTCGCCGCCGAGTCGGGCTGGTTCGCCGCCCGGCCCTCCGGCACGGAGAACATCTACAAGCTCTACGCGGAGAGCTTCAAGAGCCAGGCTCACCTCGAGGCCATCGTGGAAGAGGCGCAGGCCATGGTGGGACGAGCCCTGGCGGGCGATCACGGGTGAGACGGGCTCTGTCTGTGTGTAGCGTGGCACGGGCATGACCTCCGGCGAGGCGCCGGAGACCGTGGCGGTATGAGTCCCCCAGAAACAGGAGAGATGCTCATGGGGCGAGAGTCGGTGGCTCCGGGCTGGGCCCTGCGGACGCCGCGAGCGGCCGGCGTGGCGGGGGTGCTCTTTTCCCTCCTGCTCACCACCGCGCTCGTGCTTGTACGCACTGCCGTCTCCGGTGGGGAAGGCCAGGCCGATTCCTGGCTCGTCGACTCCGTCCGGAGACAGCATGTCGTGCTCGCCCTGCAGATCGTCCCGTTCGCCGGCATCGCCTTTCTTTGGTTCATCGGGGTCATCCGCGACCGCATCGGTGACCGGGAGGATCGGTTCTTCGCCACGGTGTTCCTGGGTAGTGGCCTGCTCTTCATCGCCATGCTGTTCGTGGCCAGCGCCGTGACGGCCGGCTTCCTGGCGGACGTCGTCGCGCATCAAAGCCCGACCGAGGGCTCGAGCGTCACCAAAAGGATCGGGGGACTGGTGCTGCGCACCTACGCCATGCGAATGGCTGCGGTCTTCACGATCTCGACGGCGACCATCGGGCTCCGGACAGGGTTCCTGCCGCGGTGGCTCGGATACTCGGGGTATGCCATGGCTCTGATTCTCCTCCTCGTCATCGACATCACCCCATGGGTCGAGCTGCTCTTTCCGCTCTGGATCTTTCTCCTGAGCGTGGACACGCTCGTGGTGAGCTTCACCTCGAGGAATGGCACGCGCATCGCACCGGCGCTTCCGCGCACGTGATGTTTCCACCCCCGCAGGCGACGAGGGAGCCAGCTCATGGGCAAGGGTAAGTCGAAGGACAAGCTCAAGCGAAAGGTGTACGAGAAGCACCTGGACGAGCTGCACGAGGAGCTGGTCAACCTGCAGGAGTGGGTGAAGCTCAAGGGACTGAAGATCTGCATCGTGTTCGAGGGCCGCGACGGCGCGGGCAAGGGCGGCGTGATCAAGGCTATCACGGAGCGGGTGAGCCCTCGCGTGTTCCGGGTGGTGGCCCTGCCCTCGCCCACGGAGCGCGAGAAGTCGCAGATGTACGCGCAGCGGTACATGCCGCACTTCCCCGCGGCGGGCGAGGTCGTGATCTTCGACCGGAGCTGGTACAACCGGGCCGGTGTGGAGCGCGTGATGGGTTTCTGTAGCGAGGCTCAGGCCAAGGCCTTCCTCGAGGTGGTGCCCGGGTTTGAGCGGCTGATGGTGGCCTCGGGCATCCATCTCCTCAAGTACTGGCTAGAGGTGACCGAGGAGGAGCAGACGCGGCGACTGGCGTCCCGGATCGACGACGGCCGGAAGATCTGGAAGCTCTCGCCGATGGACCTCAAGTCCTACAGCCGCTGGTACGACTACTCGCGGGCCCGCGACGATATGTTCGCCAAGACGGACACCTCGTGGGCTCCCTGGTACGTGATCCACTCGGACGACAAGCGGCGCACGCGGCTGAACATCATTACGCACCTGCTCAAGAGCATCGACTACAAGGCACCCCCGAAGTCGAAGGTGAAGCTGCCGGAGCGGCAGAAGCGCGGCAGCTACCGCGAGCCGGACTACCCCTACAAGTACGTTCCCGAGAAATACTGAGCCTCCGGAGGATGAGCTGGTCTAGCATGTGAGCCGTGAGGCGTGGGCTCGGCGCTGCTCTGCTCCCTCTTTTCCTGGGTCTCGCAGGGTGCGCCAGCTACGGCTCGGTCACCCTCGATCGCGATCGCCTCGACTACACCTCTGCGGTGGCCAACTCGTGGAAGCAGCAGACGCTCCTCAACATCGTGAAGCTGCGCTACGCGGACACGCCCATCTTCGTGGACGTGGGGCAGATCGTGAGCGGCTACCAGCTCCAGGTTGGAGGCTCCGCCAACGGGACGATATTTCCTGGGGGCAGCGCGGGTAGTCTCCCCAGTCCGAACTTCTTCAGCCTGGGCGCGGCGGGCAGCTACACCGATCGACCCACCATCACCTACGTGCCCCTGACCGGCTCGGCGTTCATCCGGACCCTCATGACGCCGATTCCGCCCGCACGGCTCATCGAGCTCATCGAGACGGGCTTCGCGGCGGACACCCTGTTCCAGGTCGTCGTGCAGCAAGTCAACGGGCTGTCGAATCGGCGGTCGGGCGGTCGGGCTGCGGCGGCGGACGCGGGGTACGTCCAGCTCCTCCGGGCCATGCGCAAGGTTCAGGACTCGGGCGCCGTGGGCTTTCGGGTCGAGACCGACAAGGAGACGGGGCGGCGGGAGCGACTCGTCATGTTCTTCACGAGGGAGGAGCTGCCGCCGGAGATCCAGGCCGAGCGCGAGACCATCCGGAAGCTCCTCCGCTTGGACAAGGACCGGATGGATTTCCTGCTGATCTATGGCGCGGACACGGACCGCGGCGACGTCATTGCCATGCAAACCCGGTCGGCGATGCAGATTCTCAACTCGGTGGCGTCCTACGTCAGCGTGCCGGAGGAGCACGTGCGCGACGGTCGGGCCTTCCCCGTGCCGCCTCTGCCCATCGGCCCGGACGCCCTTCCTCCCACCATCGCCATTACGAGCGGGGAGGCGAAGCCGGAGGCCGCCTTCGTGGCCGTGCGCTATCGCGACCTCTGGTACTGGATCGATGATCGGGATCTTCGCTCCAAGGGGGTGTTCACCTTTCTCCTGATCCTGCTCACCCTCGCCGACACGAGCGAGAAGGGGCCCGCCCCCGTCCTCACC
>JBKOVG010000358.1:0-16495 GCA_046723845.1 Candidatus Methylomirabilota bacterium
CCCCGCTTCAGAACCAGCCGTGAGGGAAACTTCGACGGACCCGCCAACTGTATCTCATGGGTGTTCTCGCCGCCCTCGCGAATGGTCTCGACCTCCGTCTCGATGACGAGGCCCGAAGCCTCGCTGAACCCACACACGCGCTCGTCGAGTTTGGTGTCGTCGTCGCCGATCTTCACGGCAAACCGGAACGAGCCGAAAGGATCCTCGTCCCGTCTGCGGGCCGAGCTCGGGCCTCCCGCCATGACGTGCGACCTCCTATCCCGCCGCCTCGTTAAGTCGCTTGTTGATCTTGGCGATCTCCTCCACCCACCGTTGACGCTCCCGGTGGTCGAGGTTCATGATCTGCCCATGAGGCCAATGAAAGTGGTACGCGATGTAGGCTACCTCCTCAAACAAGCGATCTGAGGGGTAGCCAATCATTCCCCCGGCGCTGTCATCTCCACTTCGAACTTGGCCTCGCACTCCGGACAGGACACGCCCAGCCGGGCGTGGCCGTTGAGGTTGATCCGGCGATAGAAGTCCTGCAGGAACGCGAAGTCGGCCGCGAACAGCCCCTCAATCACCTTCGGATTGACCTGCGGGAGCTCCCCGAGCTTCGAGATCACCCGCGACAGCAGGATGACCACGAGGTAGCCGGGGTTGGTCTGGACGCGCGGGTCTTTCATCGGCCCGATCTCGTCCAGAGCGGTGGCCAGCCGCATGACGCCGTCTCGATGGACGTTGCCTTCGGCGTCGACGTAACCGTGCGGGAGCGTGAACGCGAACTCCGTCTGCACCGTCATGCCTTCACGACGCCTTCGTGGGCGATCTCCAAGGTCTCGATGGCCACTTCATTCCCCGTCGCGTTGAAACTCGGTCCCGTCCACTTCGACGGCCAGCCGTCATGAAAGTTCCACCGTGTCTTCTCTTCGCCGGCATCATTGATCAAGATGATCGACCCGTTCTTTCGTTCCAGCTTCCCGTCGATCGCCTTCTTGCGCCACTCCCAGAGCGAGGCGTCGTCCGTGCTCCCCCACTTCAGCGAGATGTTGGAGTACTTGTTCAATCCCGGCATCTTGTGCGCGCTCAAGGCTTTGAAGTTGCCCTCACGGTACTCGATGGGATCCTGCGAGGAATCGAGTCCCGAGGCTTCCCGAAATCCCCCCCGGTCGATACCGTCTATCTCGATGCGAAAGTTATAGCCACGATAGGGATCCACACGGTCGCCAGTTGCCATAGTCCCCTCCTCCCCTTCGTCTGTGGGCCGCTCCGCCTACCAGGCACGTCACGCGCCGCCCGCGGTCACCACGGTGGTCCCCGCGGCGCTCCGGGTAATCTGAATCATGATGAATTCCGCCGGGGCCAGCGGCGCCAGGCCAATCTCACAGATCACCTTTCCCGCTTCCCGCTCCTCCAGGGGATTGAGCTCCGCGTCGCACTTGACGAAGAAACCCTCCTCCGGGGTCATTCCCTTCAGAGCACCGCGCTTGAAGAGCTCGTAGCAAAAGCTCGTCACCCGTTCCCGCGTCCGATCCCAGAGGGCCGGATGGTTCTCCTGGAACGCCACGTCGTCCATGTGGTGCTTGATCCATCGCACCAGAGTCAGGAAGATCCGGCGAACGTTCACATGTCGCCATTTCCGATGCCCGCTCAAGGTCCGGGCTCCCCATACGCGTATGCCGCGGCGGGGGAAACTCACCACGGTGTTGACGCCGACGTCGTTCAGTTGCCCTTGATCCTCCGGCGTGATCTCGAACTGCACATCCATCACGCCCTCGACAACTTCGTTCGCCGGCGCCTTGTGGACGCCCACCTGCGCATCTGTCCGTGCGTAGATACCCGCGACATGGCCGCACGGCGGCACCCACGCCGTCCCGGACCCATGGAGCGACCTGACGAGCATCCAAGGACCGTACAACGCGCCATCCGACGATACGAGATCCTGCCAATGCCGGCGCGACTCCGCGAGGTGTCCCCCGGCGTGAGCCGGATCCTCGGGCCACCCGTCGAGAATGGCAAACCGTTCGCTCATGTCGCCACAGTAGTCGAGCACGTGCTGCTGGAGGTCGAGCACGGTCCGCCGGCCCTGCGCCGATTGCCGTATGTCATTGATCATGATGTCGGGAACGCACACGAGGTCGACCTCATCGATGTCGTCGAGCACTCCCCGCAGCCCCTTCTGATCGAGCCGATACATCTCCGGCTGAAACACCTTTCTCAGGGCTCGCGCCATTGACTCCGTGGCCGTCCCCGCCTTCTCCGGCACGGACAGCGGGAGCACCACGCAACGCTTGCCGCCGTTCTCGAAGAACCCGCGCACGGCATAGCCCAGGAAACTACCGGCCCGCGGATGACCCACCGTATGGGCGAACTGATCCCAGCTCGCTAGCCGCACCGGCTTCGGTCCATCCCCGTTGTTCTCGCCGCCACCGACCGCGGGACCCTGCACGAAGCCGACGAAGAGCGGGACGCCGGTTGGGATCTCGGTCCCGGGTGTCGGCCCCCTCTCCCGGATATACACTCCGGGAGCGAGCCCGCGGGCTTCGCTCCCGGAGTCGATACCGAAGTTGGCCATGGCGACGTTCGGTCCTGGTCAGGCCCTTTAGGTGCGTGCCAAACCCGTCGATTGCGTGATCCGGAAGATGACGAATTCCGCAGGTCGGACGATGGCGACGCCGATCTCCGTCACCACCATCCCCAGGTCACGGATCTCCGCGGGGTTGGTTTCCGCGTCGCATTTCACGTAAAACGCCTCCTCGGGGGTCAAGCCAAAGAGCGCGCCCGAGCGCCACACGTTGGTCAGGAACGCACCGACGTTGCGCCGAATCTTGCCCCAGAGAGCGTAGTCATTCGGCTCGAACACCACCCACTGGGTGCCCTCGTCGATCGACTCACGCAGGAACAGGAAGAACCGTCGCACGCTGATGTACTTCCACTCCGCGTTCTTGTCCCCGCCGATCGTGCGCGCACCCCAGACGGTGATCTCGCCGTTCATGTTGCGAATGCAATTCACGCCCTGAGGGTTCAGGAGCTCCTGCTTCGGTTTGCTCACGTAATACTTCAGGTCCAGCGCCCCGAGGACGGCTTCATTGGCCGGCGCCTTGTGAACCCCTCGCTGCTCATCGGTGCGTGCGTAGATCCCGGCCACGTGCCCGCTCGGCGGAACGTATATGCGTCCCCGGTATTTCAGCGGGACTTGCCGCGCGGGATCTTCGTCTTGCAGCTGTTTCGCCGGATCGACGACCTCGATATAGGGGAAGTAGAAGGCCGCATTCTTGTTTCGCTGCGGCAGAAGCGTGGTCGGCGTGTCGTAGGTGAGCAGCTTGACGTCCAGCTCGTCCTTGGTTCCCACGTCCGCCGGACAGTCGAGAATGGCAAATCGATCTTCGCACGTCTCGCAGTGTTCGACCACCTTGCTCCATACGGCCTCTCCATCGAGGCCGGGGGTGGCGACGATGGCGATCGCGTCGATCGATTCCATCGCATCCAAGGCCTTCGCGATGTCGCCCACGTTGGCGTCAGCGGCGTTCTTGCCCTTGACCCGGGCGACGAAGCAACGGGTTCCGCCGTTCTTGAAGAAGCCGTACACCGCATGGGTGAGGGTGCGATGCCCCGGGTAGAGCGCGGTGCCCGGAGGGGCGTTGGGGTCGTCCGCCGAAAAAGGACCGAACTGGCTCGTGTACTCGGCGAAGTTGGTGCAGAGTCTGGTGTCGAACGGATCAACATGAACGTCGAAGGGCGTCAGCACATACGGTCTCAGCACGGACGCCGTCGTTCCCGCTGGCCCACCCGCCGGCGCGGGTGCCGAGACTCCGCTGAGGCGATTCTGGAGTTCTTGCAGTTCGTTGGCCCGGTCCTGTTTCCTCCGTTCCGTCCGGGCCAAGGCCGCTTCCGCGCGCACGCGCTCCGGATCGGTCGCGGCATCGTCCCTTCTCTTCTTCGCCGCCGGGATGTCCTCTTGGTCGAGTTTGCTGATCTCTGCCTGCAACTTGTCGATCTCGCTCTGGATCTGAAGTTTCGCTTGTCGGGTGGTGTCGGTTTCCGCTTTGCCTTGCTGACCCAGGGCGAGAGCGGCCTGGGCCACCACGGGGTCGAAGTCAGGTGCGTCCTCCGGGTACAAGATCTGATCCGGCACGACCCCGATGAATCCGACCGTGTTCGTGCCAACTCCCGCGATTGGTTGCTGCGCCGACGGGATCTCTTCGACGTACACACCCGGGGCCAGATACGTCGCTCTTGGCATCGTTCTCACTCCTTCATGGTGTTCGTTGCCATCCTGCCCACTAACCGTCGTGTGAGATCGTCGCTATCCTCCGCGAGCAGCCTTCGACAGCTTCAGGTCCGCCGCCGCCATCCGCACCCTGCCCTCCTCGCTCCACGAGACCGACACCGTTCTCTCACCTACCGCTCCGGATCGCCCGTGGACCGCTCGCACCGTGTACGTGCCGGCCGGCAGGTCAAGAAAGTAATAGATCGCATCCATCCTGGCAAGGTGACCCACCCGTGTGCGGTTCGCTCCTTTCTGCCGGGTCTCCGTTGGCGTGGCCGTCACCGTGAAGGCTTCGCCGACCGCTGGCCTGTCATTCTCGTCGAGGACCCGGCCCCCGATGGCGACCTGGCGGCGGCTGATCTCCCAATCCGTCCACGCCTTCACCGCGCCTCCTCCCCCTGCTCCATGCGAATCTTGATGATCCTGTCCGTGACGAGGCGGACCTCTTCGGGAGCCGCGACGTCTACCGACAAGGTGACCTGATAGTTCAGCGCCGCCTTGGGCTTGCCGCCCACCGCTTGCCAGAATTCGCCCATGCTCTGCAGCCGCCCCGGCTGGAGGGTGCTGATCGGCAGGGCCGGTCGCTGACCCCGCAGCTCGCCCTGCAGCACGTCCTCCGGGAGCGTTCGATAGCGCAAGAGCACGCGCATCACTTCGCCGAGCAATCGATGCTCGTCCTCGGCGGGATTGGGGACGCTCTCACTCGGCCACGCGGTGATGAGATAGGACAGATCGACGCGCACGGGTGACCGCGTCCGGGTGGCCGTGCCATCGCCGCGCCGTTCGATCGAGACCTCGTTGCTGCGCAACTCCAGGTTCTCGCGGACATCGTACAGAAACAGATCGATGGCAGGAAGGGTGACCGATTGCGACGGGAACTGATCGTCGGGCGTGGCGAAGCTGATCTGCACCTGCTCCCCCAGGGTCGCGGGCAGGTCGCGACGCAGGAGCGCAGCGATCGTTTCGTCCAGATCCTGAATCACGCCTGAGGGCTCCGCGTATCTTCCGCCGGCAGGTCGCGGGGCCAACCGTCCCGCAGGATGTCGGGATTGACGATCCGGTTGGCGAAATCCAGCCAAATCCGACGATCGTTTCGGCAATCGTAGCCCCGGCACGGAACCGGCCGCTCCTCGTGAATGGTGCAGCGGTGGCACCCGCGGTCCAGATGGACGCAATAGCCCGTGTCATCCTGGGCGATGAGATAGGGCTGGCCGAGGTCCCACTGCACGATACCCTCGCGAATGTCCTGTTTCGACAGCGCGAAGGGCAGGCGGCAGCAGGCCGCCTTGCAGAGCGCGACGCGATTCTCGCAGTCGATCGTCACCCCGGCGGCAAAGGTGTACTTGTCGGTCTCCGGCTCTTGGAGGAGCACGCCGATGCCCTTCTCGCTGTTCTTCCGGGCGAGCCGTTGCGACACCTCGTGCTTGCGCTGGTCCAGCTCGTCGATCGAGATCAGCGCCTTCTCCTGAAGCAGCTCCACCAGGCCGTACAGGAACGACGCCGCCTCGAGGGTGGCTTTCGTGTTCTCGTTGAGACGCCCGTGTGTGTACAGAAGCCCTTCGGCCACCTGCTGCCAGGACGGCGCCCCAGACGTCTGCGGTCGATCACTCTCGTCGGCCATGACCGTCCACCTCTTGGTCGTGCGGATACCCGGGTTGACTCATCGAGCGCGGGGCCGGCCGCCACGGAGCGGCGACAGACCATGTCTGCTCTCCGGGGTGGGTCAGCTCCCGCGATGCACGGCTCATCCGAGATCTCCTGAAGCCTCGAGGAACCGCTCCCCCGCGTCGCGGAACTGTCCCTCGGTCACCACCTTTCCCATCTTTTGAAACTCTCGCTTGGTAGCGTGCATGAGGTGGCTCATGGTGACGACGTTGCCGTCATCGGCGGCTAGAAACGCGGCGGCCAGGGCGATGTTGCGAATGCTGCCGCCGGCAATCTCGAATCGGCGCGCCATGAAGTCGATGTCCAGCGCAGGATCGCGCGGGGTGTCGTCCGGCCACACCCCCTTCCAGATCCTCCGTCGGTCCTCTTCGTCGGGAAAGGGAAATTCCACGGTGAACTGCAGCCTCCGGACAAACGCCTCGTCCATGTTCTTGCGGAGGTTGGTGGCGAGAATGACCACGCCGTCGTACTCCTCCATGCGCTGGAGGAGGTACCCGATTTCGATGTTGGCATAGCGGTCGTGGGAGTCCTTGACGCCGCTCCGCTTGCCGAACAGTGCGTCCGCCTCGTCGAAGAACAGAATGGCGTTCGACGTCTCCGCCTCCGTGAAGATCCGTGACAGATTCTTCTCGGTATCGCCGATGTATTTGCTCACCACGACCGACAGGTCGACCTTGTACAGCTCCAGGCCCAGCGTCGAGGCGATGATCTCCGCCGCCATGGTCTTTCCCGTGCCGGAGGGGCCCGAGAACAGCACGCCCAGCCCCTTGCCGAGGGAGAGCTTCCGATCGAAGCCCCACTCGCCGTGAACGCGCTCGCGGTACTTCATGTGGTTGCAGATCTCGCGCAGCCGCTCCACGCGATCGCCAGGCAGGATGATGTCGTTCCATTGGTACCGGGGAACGATCTTGCGGGCCAGGGCAGAGAGGCGCTGATTGGACTGAAACCGGCACGCCTCGTAGAGGTCGGCCGCGCCGAGGCGGGCCCGCTCCGAGCCACGGAGGCGGGCGAGGGTGACGGCCATCGCGGCCGCGTCGTGAATCTGCCCGCCCGTGAACTTGAAGGTGGTGGTGAGAGCGCCCAGATCGACGTCGGCGTCCACGTCGTGCCCTTCGAGCGCGGCCGACCAGAAGGCCCGTCGCTCGGTCCACGGCGGCCGTCCCAGCTCGAGGTTGACCAGGCACGTCGCCCGCAGCGCCTCGTTGGGCTCCCAGCGCGCCTCGCCAGCGAGGAAGGTTACGGTCGGTCGGGCCTTCAGCGCATCCACGAACGACGCGAGTCTCGGTTTCCGGTCCTCGCCGAGAAGCGTATCAAAGTTCTTCCACAGCACGGCCGCCCCCTGCAACCTCGCCTCCCGCTGCACGAGCTCGACGACCGTGGGCCCACTCTCCGTGTCATGGGGCAGCTGGGCCGTGTCGGCGCTGAGCAGACGCAGGCCGACATCGTGGCACACCGCCGCCGCCATGCGGTGTCGTCCCACTCCATAGGGGCCGCGCAGATGAACGATCACGCGCCGGACCGCCGCCGTACTCTGGATCAGACGCACCAGCCGCCGCCTCGTGGCCTCGTCGACGCATGGTCCCGTCGATGCCTCGTCGGGGTCGATGAGGGTCGAGAGAGAACGAATCCGCTCGTCGAGCGCGTCGGAATTCAGCAGGTATTGCACGATCCTCGGATCGACCCCGAGAGACCTGGCGAGGAGCGGGGGGTGTGGCTGGGCGGGATCGTCGAAGAGCGTGAGCAGGTGATGTCGATACAATGCCGCCTCGGCGCTGAAGTACCGCCGGGCGTCGAACCCGGCCTCGATCGTCGGGGCCAGCAGGTTGAGCACGAGCCCGACGCTCGGCCGCTTCTTGGTGACGTCATCCTGAAGGTACGCGTACAGCTTCTCGTAGCGGAGATCCATCTCCACGGCGAGACACACCAGTACGGCATCGATTTCAAAGGCGTCGAGTCCAAAGATCTGCTCGAGACGCTCGAGGCGGAGCTCGACGCCACGGTGAACGCTCTGTTCGCCGCGCCGCGCATTTCTGCGTCGGAGTTCGTCGAGGGCCGACTGGTGTTCCAGAGGGACCGGCGCGGTCCCCGCCCACCGGGGTTGCCCCGCCGGCTGTCTCAGCAGCAGGTCGATTTCCGTCTCGGAAATGTAGAGCCCGCGAAACTGCTCGTCGTCCGCGTGCAGCCGGCGGGTGCGGGAAACCTCGGCCGCGATGAGCAAGTCGATCCGCTCCAACTCGGCGAGCAGATGCTGCAGCGAGCTCGCGAACACCCTCGCCGTGACGTCGGTGTTGCCCGTCGCGTTTGGCTGGGTTTCCATGCCTCGATTCCGCTCGCGGTCTCCTCTCCGTTTTCTGAGAGGGCTAGGGCGCCGGCGCCGGGTCTGGCGACGCTTGGCCGGTGGGCCTACCTGCCTCCACCGCTTCTTTGGAGGGCGCCGGGGGCGTCACACTGCTCGGCCTCGCGTCGTCCGGTACGCTGGGCGCCCCCTTGTCCGTACTGGGCGCCCCCTTGTCCGTAACGGGAGTCCCCTTGTCCGTGCTGGGAGTCCCCTTGTCCGTACCGGGAGTCCCGTTGTCCGTGCTGGGCACCCCCTTGTCGGTATTGAGAGTCCCCTTGTCCGCGCTGGGAGTCCCCTTGTTCGACTCCGGCACCGCCACCGGGCGCTTTCCGAGATCTTCGGAGGCTGGCTTGGTCAGCCCGGAGTCCTTGCGCGGCCTCTGCGAGGTTCCGTCGGCGGGGGTGGTCTTCTTGACTTCCTTCGACTTGGTCGGCGCTGGCACCGGCGACGGCGGGCTCGTTGTAGTGTTGACGGGCGGAGGCGGTGCATCGGGTCGCGGCTGGAGCTTCTGGACTTGCTCTTGAAGGTCTTTGACCTGCTGCCGAGCCTCGTCTCTCGCGGAGTTGCTGTCATCCAGCTGCTGCTTGAGCTGGTTCACGTTTGGCGTCGTACGGTACCCGATGGCGTAGACAAGCAAGCCCGCCGTCACCGTCCCCGACAGGATTCCGGCCATCGCGAACACGGCCAACCGCGACATCAGGCCTCGCTCACGGCGCACCGGCCCGCCGCTGACCGTCGGCGCCTGCGGGGGAAGCGTTCTCAGGGGCCGCGTCTGCACGGGTGTCGCCGGCACTCTTCTCGCGCCATACCGGATGAGCTGAACCGTCACGTTGTCTCGTCCGCCTGCTTCCAACGCCAAGCGCACCAGGTTGGCGGTGGTGTCCTGCACCGGCGCATCGGCGCGAAGCACCGCGGCGATCTTGTCGTCCCCCACGTACCCGGACAGCCCATCGGAGCAGAGGAGGAGCGCGTCGCCTTCTTCGAGGTGATGCTCGCGGATGTCCACGCCCACCGTCGGTGCGCTGCCGATCGCCCGCTCTAGCACGCTCGACTGCGGGTGATCGGCAGCCTCGTCCGGCTTCAGCATGCCCGCCTCGACCATCCGCTGGACGATCGTGTGATCCGTCGTGAGCTGCGAGAGGGTGTGGTTACGATAGAGATACCCTCGGCTATCACCGACATGCGCCAATTTGGCAACCCGGTCGAAGATCAGCAACAGGACCGCGGTTGTCCCCATGCCCGCGACCGCCGGATCCCCGGAATTCGACTTCTTGTACACGGCATCGTTGGCGGCCTTGAATGCCGCCTCGATCACGGCATCGACCGACTCGCCCGCGGCCGCCTGGCCAATATGTCGCTGCAGCTCTTCCACCGCCATCTGCGCGGCCAGAGCTCCGCCCTTGTGCCCCCCCATACCGTCCGCCACGATATAGAGGTGCCCCAGAGGCACCCGGGCGCCGCTCATGCGGTCCTGATTTTCCTCGCGGGTGTATCCGGTCTCGGAGAGAGCCCCAACTTCTAGCCGGTGGTCGTCGGAGTCCATTCCTTTTGCCTACGTGACAGGGGAGCATCGCCTAGGTCGCCGGGAATCACTGCACGGGGGCGCGGGCCCGCATCGCGGTCAGGTTTCCCGCCCTAGCGGACGACGGACCGATCTGGTCCCTTGCGTCCTTCCTCTTTCGCTCCACGGGGCGGCGTGTCCGGCATTGCCACCACCTCGAACGCCGATTCGCCCAGGCGGATCCGGTCGCCGTGACGGACCATGACCGGAGTTCCCGTGATTCGCTGTTCGTTGAGAAACGTGCCATTCCGAGAGTCCTGGTCGTAGAGAAAGAGGCCACCGTTCTGATAGCGCAGGCAGGCATGCTCTCCCGAGACGCTAGCGTCGGCGGCTGCGCAGAGGTCGTTGTTCGGGTTTCTTCCCAGTCGGTAGTTCGACTTATCGATGAGATAGTGCTGGCCCTTCATCGGCCCCGCGACGGCGACGAGCTCCGCGCTCGCATTGCCCAGGCTCGGCGGGACGAAGCTGCCTCCCACCATGGTGGCGCGCCGCGGCAGGGCCTCCGGCGACGGGGATGGGAGGGGAGTGAGGGGAGTGAAAACGCTCAGCGCCAGGAGCTGCGCGGCGCTGTGAGCCAGGTTCGCGTAGGCCCGGGCGTCCTCGGGGTGGGGCCGGTGTCCGCGATCGCTGGCGATCTCACGACCTTGGTCGTACGCGAACTCGACGAGTCGAGCCAGATCGAGATCGAGCGCACGGGCATCGCGCAATCGCGGGAACGCTTCCCGCACGCCCGTGGTCGGCGTCAGGGGTATCCCGTTGGCCGTGCACCCGTCGTACACCGCCTGCCGGAGGGCGCCCCATGCTTCCAGAACGATCTCCCGCCCCGTTTGCCGGCTGCCATTCCCAGGGGGGGCAGGCGGAGGGGACACGGGGATGGGTGACCGGCCGGTGATCTGCCGTTGAATCGCGGCGGCCTTCCGCTGTTCGTGTTGCACCCGTTGCCCGAACTCGACTCGCCATCTGCGCTTCCCAGGATCGATCTCGATCGACGTGGTGCGCTCGATCAACTCCGACAGCTTTCGATGGAAGATGAGCGCCAGGGCAATGGCGAGCACGACGAGCGCCACCGGCCATGTCACTTTGTCGAGCACTGTGTCGAGAACTGTCTTCAGCACGTCCACGTCGGACTCTCCTTCGTCGAGTCAGGAACGATCGCTCGTCGACGGGCCTTGCCTCCTCCGGTCGAAGAACCTCAGACCTTCTTCTCGCCGAGAATCCAGGTAAGGACGTCTAGCGCACCTCCGTCGGATCCTTGCCCCTGGGGGAAGGCACCGGGGAGTGTGCCACGCGGGGGCCGGGCGGCGCCGCCTGATCCGTGGGCGGCTTGACCATGATGAAGGTCCACAACGTCGAGCCCGTCTTGATCTCCGAGTAGTTCGGCAGGTCCGTGCCCTGGTTGGCCTTCAGCATCTGCCCAGCGAGAAAGGTCCCGTTGGAACTGATCTGATCGAGAAGCTCGTAGTTGCCCTGGCGACAGAGAATCAACGCGTGTTCCGCGGACATCGAATCGTCGTGGGGAAGGCACACGTCACAGCGCCGATGGAACGCTTCGCTGCTCACGTCCCCGCTGCCGATGAACGTCTTCCCTTCTCGAACGGGAAAGAACTCGCCCTCCGGTCGCCACGTATAGGTGACGAGGATCCCGGTCAGCCGGCGGGTGTCACCGGAACCGAGGTGACCCTCGGCCGGGGCAGCCATCGCCCGAGTCTCCCGCTGGGGCTCGGGTGGATTCGACTTGAAGGAGCCGACCATCGTGCGTTGGCGATCGAGAGGATCGAGATTCTGCACGCTGGTGCTCCGCTGCTTGGACTTCTCCTCGGCCTCGCAGTAGGAACAGGTATCCCAGTTCGGGTCCATCGCGTGGCCCTTCGCACAGTGTCGGGGGGGGCGTGCGTCAACCATGTCAGCCTCCTTGTCGAGCGGTCTCGTCAATCCGCCACGCAGTTCCGCCCTTCTCAAGTGGTCCGACGCGCCTCGTCGAACGAGAGCCTGGGAGCGGAGGGGAGTCTATCATCGATCGCCTCCTTGCACCATGCCTTCACACCGCTGGGGGCACCCCCCGCCGCGTCAGCCCTTGCCGAGGGCGGCACAGTCGGCGCCCATGAGGCCCTGGTCTACGCGGCCGCTCCCCTTGTGCTGCTGCTCGTAGTGGCGTCTCATCACCTGCGCGATCGGAATCTGTTCGAGTGCCTTCTTCGTTTCGAGCTCCGCGCGGTATTTGTCGAATTCTTCTTCCGCGATCGAGGCCTCGACGCGGGCGAGCTGATCGAGAAACCCCGAGTATTCTCGGACCGCGCTGGCGATGTTCGCTCGGAGATCCTGGATCTGCTTCTTGAACCCGTCTTCGAGGTTCGTGTCCTGGATGAGCCGAGCTGACCGCAAGCCCGCTTCTTTCCGTTTGAGCAGGTCGAACTGCGTACAGGCGTACCACGCCTTCTCCGAGCCGCTCTGGATCACGTTGTACACGATCTTGCGCTCGGTCTCGGCGGGCGAGCTCGGGGGCCGATCATCACCTCCGCTGGGCGGGGGGGAGGGTCGGCTCATCGGGTGGACAACCAGATAGACGATGATCCCGGCGCTCACCACCAGCGTCGCCCCCAACGCGGCGATGACTCCCTTTGAGGGGCGTCGGCTCTCTGGCCTCTCGATGGCCTTGAGGAACTCCGCACAGTCCTGAAAGCGGTCGGCGGGGTCCTTGGCCATCGCCTTGAGCACCGCCTCGGCGATCTCCGAGGAGATCTCGGGTTTCTTCTCGCGGGGATCCGGAGTGAGCCCCCTGACCTGCTGCTCCTTGACTTCGAAATCCGTTTCTCCGTCGAAGGGCAGGCCACCGGTCAGCATTTCGTACAGCACGATGCCGAGGGCGTAGATGTCCGTGCGGCGATCGACCTCTCGCGGGTGCACGATTTGCTCGGGGCTCATGTACCAGGGGGATCCGATGGCGAGCCCGGTCGCCGTCAGTGACTTCTCGGCACCACCCGCCATGATCGAGATACCGAAGTCCATGATGCGCGCCCGCCCGCTCTTGTCGACCAGGACATTCGAGGGCTTGACGTCTCGATGGACGAGTCCCTTGGCGTGCGCGAATGCCAGTCCCTTGAGGATGTCGCGGAAGATGGGCAACGCGTCGGATTCGGCCAGCTGGCCTTTCGACCTGATGAGACGACTCAGGTCCTGGCCATCCACATATTCCATGACGAGAAAGAACTCGCCCGACTCCTCGAAAAAGTCGGTGACCTGGACGATATGCGAATCGTCCAGGCCTCCTTGCTTTTGCGCCTCTTCAAAGAATCGCCGGCGGAAGTCGGGCTCACCGCTGAGGGCCCGGGAGAGGCTCTTGATGGCAAACCGCTTGCCGAGCGTGACGTGTTCCGCCAGGTAGACCACGCCCATGCCGCCCTTGCCGATCTCCGAGATGATGCGAAAATTGCGCAACACCCGGCCGGCCATGGCGGTACCCCGCGCCGCCTCGATCGGGTCGGGCCCGGTGCCGGCTTTCAATACGCTGGTCTCGCGACGCTCCACCGCGCCTCCCGTCCCTCTACGAGCCGCCTGCTCCACGTGTCATTGCGTGAGCATGACCTCGAGGTAGTCCTTGACCTGCTTCTTGAGGGCCTCGATTCTCTCCCTCTTCGCGGCGTCGGAAAGGCGATTGTCGTTCTCGAGCCGACGGGTTTCCGCCTGAAGCCTCTGGACCTCCGCTTCGACGCGCTCCTTTGCCTGCTGCTGCTGTTCCGTCTCGGATCTCAATCGACGATTCTCTTGCTTGATCCGTTCCAGCCCCGCGTCGAGATCGTTGAGCGTCATCTGCTTGGTGTCGATCTCCGCCAGGAGTTTCTGACGCTCCGCCACCAGGGACGCTCGTTCACTCTCCAGGCGGTTCAGCTTTGCTTCCTTGTCGGCGATTCTCGTGGTCATCTCTCCCGATTCCTGCTGGAGGTGCGCGATCGTGCAGCCGCAGACCGCCATCAAGGAACAGGCGACGAGCAGCGAGCGAATTCCACGCATTCGCCGGTCGCTCAGATGCGAGCGCTCTGTGAAGCGAGGGAGGCGGTGTGCATTTTCATTTCCTTCAGGTTTGCTTCGAGCGCGCTGATCTGAGCATCGAGCTTGGGAGACGGGCTGCTCTGTTGGGCCCGAAAATTCCGCAGCCCTTCAAGCTCCTGCTGACCCGCGGTCAGTTGCTTGTTGGCATCGGCGATCTTCCGAGCGAGGTCCTGCTTTTGCCGGTCCAGCTCCTGTTGCGTGACCTGCTGTGTCTTCACCCGGGCCTCGAGGGTGGCGATCTTCGGCTCGAGATCAGCGACTTCCTTCTGCAAGCGCTGGTTGTATTGCCGGGTGTCGGAGTTGACCGCTTCGGCAAACGCGATGCGCGCGTCCACATCGTGTTCCTTTCCCTTCAACATTTCGTGCCGCTTGGCGACTTGATCGGCGTAGACGTAGCCGCTCGTTCCGCCGACGACCGCTCCCACCCCGGCGCCGATGAGGGCGCCTTGGCTTCCCCCCATGAGGTATCCGAGACCAGCACCCACCGCGGCGCCTACTCCGGCCCCGATTCCCGTTCCTTCCGCTCGAGCCTGGTCGCCTTGGGTAGCACAGCCGGTGAGGAACACGACGAGGACCAGCAGGAGTGCAGTGCACACACTGAGCTGGCACACGTGTCGAGCTGAAGCTGTCTTCATGGATCACCCCCGTGAGTAGTTACCACGCCCATGAGAGCTATCGCACGCCCGACGATGCTGAAGACTAGGCCCAGACCGGGAACCTCGTCAATACGGTGATTCACCTACTTACGCTGATTCAGCACCTTGCGCTTACTCTGTGGCCATGCCAAAGGCGAGACCCCCTCGTCAATGACGCAGGCCTCCATCACCGGGTGGGCGGTCACGTGGTCCCTGTCTGCGTCAACCTGAGGGTGCAGGGGCGGGACCGACGACCGCTCGCTCGAGGCGATCGATCCTCCCCGCGGCGGAGCCGCGCTCGGGTCATGCCTGTCTCCCTGGGGGTCTCAGTCGAGGAGCGACGCGTAGGTGAGGACGCGCAGCTCGCGGCGCAGCGGGTACGATGACGAGGGCATGAGCTGGGTCATGAAGATGACGATCAGATCCTCGACAGGATCGATCCAGAACGCGGTGCTCGCCGCTCCGCCCCAGGCGAACTCGCCGGGCGAGCCCAGGACCTGGGCCCGCGCGGGCGACTGCATCACGGAGAAACCGAGCCCGAAGCCCACCCCTGCATAGGCCGTCTCCGTGAACATCCCCGCCTGGGCGAGGTCGGTCAGATCCTGGCCGCCGGGCAGATGGTTCATGGTCATGAGCTCCACCGTCTTGCGCCCGAGGAGGCGGACGCCGTCGAGCTCGCCCAGGTTCTGCATCATCGAGGTGAAGCGGAAGTAGTCCGGAGCGGTGGACAGGAGGCCCCCGCCTCCGGAGAAGAAGCTGCGCTTGCGGTAGCTGCTCTGGTCGGGGTCGTCGATCATCTTCAGGCTGCCGTCGCCCTGCCGCTCGTAGTTGGCGGCGAAGCGCGCCACCTGTTCGTCGCCCAGGACGAAACTGGTGTCGCGCATGCCGAGCGGCTCCAGCACGCGCTGTCGCAGGTACACGTCCAGGCGCTGGCCGGAGATCACTTCGATCAGGTGCCCGACCACGTCCGTGGCCACCGAGTAGTTCCAGCGCGTTCCCGGAGAGAACTCCAAGGGCAGCTCGGCCAGGGTGTCGACCATGTCCTGGAGCGTGTAGCCGCTGCGCGTCTGGTCCGCCATGCCCAGCTTGCGATACGCAGCGTCCACGTTGGTGCGCTCCATGAAGCCGTAGGTGAGGCCGGAGGTGTGGCTGAGCAGATCGCGGATGCTCATGGGGCGCTCCACGGGCGCCGTCTTGAAGACGGGATAGTTGCCCCCCACGAACACGCGCTGATTCTGCCAGGAAGGGATGAAGCGATGCACGGGGTCGTCGAGCTGGAAGCGCCCCTCCTCGTAGAGCATCATCAGCCCCACGCTGGTGATGGGCTTGGTCATGGAGTAGATGCGCCAGATCGAGTCTGGGGTCACGGGGCGTCGCCGCTCGATCTCGAGATGGCCCAGCGGCTCCAGATAGGCGATCTGCCCCCGCCGTGCGATGAGGGTGAGCGTCCCCGCGATCTTCCCCGCGTCGACGTAGCGCTTGAGATGGTCGCCGATCCGGCTGAGCCGCGACGACGAGAGACCAACCGTTTCGGGATGCACGGGCATACCGCCTCCTTGGTGATGGTCACTGCCGGTCGAAGCGGGCATCGAAACCTCCGGGGCGCCAGCTTATCAAATCACGCGCGCGGATGGGCGCGCCCGGGGGTCGCCGCCTGCATCCGGAAATGCTACACTGCCGACTCGATGGCCTCTCCCGAGTGGACCCGCTACACGCGTGCGCTGCCTTCGATCGCCGCCGCCGTCGGACGCACCCCGCTGGTCAAGCTCAACCGCGTCACCGCCGACGTGACGCCCGCCCTCTACGTCAAGGTCGAATGGTACGGAGCCACGGGTAGCCTCAAGGACCGTATCTATCTCCACATGTTCGACCGCGCGGAGACCCGCGGCGATCTCAAGCCGGGCATGCGCGTGCTGGAGTGCTCCACGGGCAACGCGGGCATCGCCTGCTCGTGGGTGGCGGCGGTGAAGGGCTACCCGTGCACCATCGTCATGCCCGAG
>JBKOVG010000301.1:0-10047 GCA_046723845.1 Candidatus Methylomirabilota bacterium
GCGTCGCCGTGCTCGCCCTCGGCATGGGGCTCGGCGTGGGCCTCACCCGTTACACCGCGCCGGACGAGACGATGGTGCCACCGGGCAGCCGTCTCCCCGTTCCGGCCTTGCCCGATCCCGGCCCGCTCCTGCCCGGCGCGCCCGGCACCGGCGCGGCCAGCATGAAGCAGATTCCCCCCGAGATGCTGGCGCGCATGCTCGCGGCGGCGCGCCAGAGCCTCTTCGAGGGGCGCTATCAGGAAGCCATCGCCGCGTATCAGGCCGTGCTCAAGCGCGACCCGAAGAACGTGGACGCCATGACGCACCTGGGGCTCATCGTGGCCATGGGCGGACACGCCGACGCCGCGCTCGAGACCTTCGACAAGGCGCTGGCCCTCGATCCGAAGTACGGCCCCGCGCTCCTCTACAAGGGGCAGGTCCTCTACGAGGTGAAGCAGGACGTGCCCGGCGCCCTCAAGGCGTGGGAAGGCTATCTCGCCCTCAATCCCACGGGCGATGATCGCCGCCGTGTGGTCGCCCTCATCGAGGAAGCCAAGAGCAAGTCGCCCCGCCGCTAGTGCGTCTCCAACGAGTATTGGCTACACGCCACGTGCTCCCGCAGAGTGCCGGGCCAAATTGCGAGCCAGACGAGGCCCGAGGGAGGCCGCAGCCCGAGGCGCATGGAGGTAGACGTTGAGGGCTGCCGACCGAGAACGTGGCAGTTCGAGCTGAGCCGCTCTGCGGCGAGGCGAGAGCTGAGTCGATCTGGCGAAGTCAAGTTGGTCCGGCACTAGCCCCCTCATGGGGCGTGCTATCCTGAGCCCCGCCATGACGAAGGACGCGGCCGAACGGGCCGAGGCGCTCCGCGAGGCCCTCCACCGCCACAACTACCTGTACTACGTCGAGGATCGCCCCGAAGTCTCCGACGCGGAGTACGATCGCCTCCTGCGCGAGCTGCGCGAGATCGAGGAGGCGCATCCGGAGCTGGTGACGCCGGACAGCCCGACCCAGGCGGTGGGCGGACAGGTCAGCCAGGCCTTCGCCCCCGTCCAGCACAAGGGCCCCATGCTCTCGCTGGACAACGCGCTGTCCGTCGACGACCTGCGCGAGTTCGAGGCGCGGCTGCGCCGTGCGCTGCCCGCCGCCCAGTTCGCCTACGTCTGCGAGCCGAAGATCGACGGGCTGGGCGTGGCTCTGCTCTACACGCGCGCCCGCTTCGCGCGCGGCGCCACCCGCGGCGATGGGCGCATAGGCGAGGACATCACCCAGAACCTCCGCACCATCAAGGCTATCCCGCCCGTGCTCAAGGGTGAGCTCGGACGGACCACGTCACTCGAGGTGCGCGGCGAGGTGTTCATGCCGCGCGAGGCCTTCGCCCGTCTCAACGCCACGCTGGAGGAGGCGGGCCAGGTCGTCTTCGCCAACCCGCGGAACGCCGCGGCGGGCGCGGTGCGCCAGAAGGATCCCACCATCACCGCGGCGCGACCGCTCGACATCTTCCTCTACCACGTGAGCCATCGCGAGCCCGGCGAGTTCCAGTCGCACTGGGAGGTGCTGGAGACCCTCACGGCCGCCGGCTTCCCCGTGAACCCGCGCTCGGCCCGCTGCCCCGACCTCGACGCCGTCATCGAGTACAGCCGGCGGCTCGAGGCGGAGCGCGACGAGCTCGGCTACGACGCGGACGGCGTGGTGGTCAAGGTGGACAGCCTCGAGCAGCAGCGCCGGCTCGGGGCCACCTCGCACCACCCGCGCTGGGCCATCGCCTTCAAGTTCGCCGCCCGTCAAGCGACCACGCGCGTGGTCGATATCACCATCAACGTGGGCAAGACGGGCGCCCTCACTCCCGCCGCGAGCCTGGAGCCGGTGGAACTGGCCGGCGTCACCGTGAGCAACGTGAGCCTGCACAACGAGGACGAGGTCACCCGCAAGGACGTGCGCATCGGCGACACCGTGCTCATCGAGCGCGCGGGCGATGTCATCCCCTATCTCGTCCAGGTCGTCACCAGCAAGCGGCCACCCGAGGCCATCCCCTTCCGCATGCCGCACACCTGCCCGGCGTGCGGCGCGCGCGCCGAGCGGCCGGAGGGCGAGGCCATCTGGCGCTGCACCAACGTGGCCTGCCCCGCCCAGCTCAAGGAGCGCCTCTTCCACTGGGGCTCGCGCCGGGCCATGGACATCGAGCACCTGGGCGAGAGCGTGATCGGCCAGCTCGTGGACCGCGAGATGGTGCGGGACTTCGGCGACCTCTACGAGCTCGACGTCGAGCAGCTGGCCGGCCTTGAGCGCATGGCCAAGAAGTCCGCGACCAACCTCGTGGAGGCCCTCCGCGCCTCCAAGGCACGCGGCCTCTCGCGCGTGCTCAACGGCCTCGGCATCCGCATGATCGGCGAGCGCGCGGCCCAGCTCCTCGCCGCGCGCTTCGGCACCATGGACCGGCTCGAGCGTGCCTCCGCGGAGGAGATCGGCGAGATTCCCGGTATCGGACCCAAGATCGCCGAGAGCGCAGCGCGCTTCTTGCAGGAAGCGCGCAACCAGAAGACCATCGCGCATCTGCGCGAGGTTGGCCTCGATCTCGCCGAGGCGGGCGTGTCCGACACCCCGGGTCCGCTCACCGGCAAGGCGCTCGTGCTCACGGGCGGGCTCAAGGCCCTCACCCGCGACGAGGCCAAGGACGCCATCCTTCGCCTGGGCGGGCGCGTCACCGGCTCCGTCTCGAAGAAGACGGACTACGTGGTGGTGGGGGAGGACGCGGGCTCCAAGGCGGACGACGCGCGTCGTCTCGGCGTCACCATGCTCGACGAGGCCCAGTTCCTCGCCATGATCGGGCGGTCGTGAGAGCCTTCCTGCTCGGCGTCGCCGTCACCCTGGCCGTGGCGTGGGCGGGCCCCGCCCTCGCCCAGGGCGGCAAGCCCCTCACGCGCGAGGAGGCGCTCGGCCAGCTCACCGCTCCCAACGCGGAGTCGCGGCGGCTCGCCGCCGCCTGGCTGGGCGAGGTCGGCACCTCGGAGGACCTTCCCGCCGTCTTCCGCCTCCTCCGGGATCCCGACGACCTCGTGCGCGCGCTCACCGAGAACTCCATCTGGCAGATCTGGAGCCGCTCGGGCGACCCCGCCGTGGATCGGCTTTTCGCGGTGGGGGTGGAGCAGATGAACCACGGCGAGGCCCAGGCGGCCATCGGCACCTTCAGCGAGATCATCCGGCGCAAGCCCGAGTTCGCGGAAGGCTGGAACAAGCGGGCCACCATCTACTTCCTCATCGGGGAGTACGACAAGTCCCTCCAGGACTGCGACGAGGTGATCAAGCGCAACCCCCAGCACTGGGGCGCGCTCTCCGGGTACGGTCAGATCTACGTGCAGCTCGACAAGCCGGAGCAGGCCCTCGTGTACTTCCAGCGCGCCCTCGCCGTCAATCCCAACCTGCAGCAGGTCGAGCGGATGATCGAGCAACTCAAGCAGATCGTCATCGAGAAGCGCAAGGGCACCATCTAACCGTTCAAGGAGGAACACCGTGACGCTGACCACCGAGCAGATCGAGGCGCTCAAGAAGATCACCAGCCCGAGCGTGGCCAATGCCATCGAGGTCTTCAAGGTCCGCCCCCGCCAGGAGGGCAACGTCTCCTCGGAGATCCGCGGGCTGTTCCCCGAGCTGGGCCCCCTCGTGGGCTACGCGGCGACGTGCCTGATCCGCGCCGAGCAGGGCCCCATCGACGGGCATCGCGCGAGCACCTACGGCTGGTGGGACTACGTCATGAGCATCCCTGCCCCCCGCGTGATCGTGGTGCACGATCTCGACGAGCCGCGCGGCCAGGGCGCCCAGTGGGGCGAGGTCCAGGCCAACATCCACCGCGCCCTCGGTTGCGTGGGCGTGGTCACCGACGGCTCCGTGCGCGACCTCGACGAGGTGCGCGCGCTGAAGTTCCAGTTCGCCGCGGCCCACATCTCCGTCTCCCACGCCAACGTGCACATGGTCGACTTCGGCATCCCCGTCAAGGTGGGCGGCGTGTGGATCAAGCCGGGCGACCTCGTGCACTTCGACCAGCACGGCGTGGTCACCATCCCGCCCGAGATTGCCCCGGAGATTCCCGCGGCCATCGCCAAGGTCGAGGCCGACGAGCGGAAGATCATCTCCACCTGCCAGGCCCCCGGCTTCACCCCGGACAAGCTCAAGGAGCTCTACAGGCAGATCCGGCCGGGGACGTACTAGATCTTCTCGGAAGACGACGCGAGCGAGCGGAAGGCGAGGTAGCAGGGCAGCGTCGCGAGTATGGCGCCGGCGGCGAAGTACACCGCGGCGGAGCGACCGAGCGCGTCCTGGAGCCGTCCCGCCACGGGCGGCAGCAGGGCCATGCCCACGTAGTACATGGTGTAGAAAAGCCCGAGCCCGACGCCGCGGCTCGCCGGCCTCAGCACGCCGGTGGGAGCCGCGGCGAGGGCGCCCGCGGGGAGCCCGCCGAGAAGACCCATCGTGAGGAGCATCGGCCACGGGGACATGTAGGGCAGCGCCGCGAGGGCGGCGCCGTACACCAGGAGCCCGACGGCGACCACGATCTCCTCCCGCGCCAGCCACTGCGCCGCCGCCCCGCCGAGCAGCACCGAGCCGATGAACAGGAACGTGGTCACGCCCAGGAGGACGCCGGCCCGCTCCACGGAGAAGCCTCCCCGCACGAGGAGGGAGGGGAGGAAGCCCAGCATCACCGCGAAGCCCACGTTGTAGAGCATCCACGGCAGCGAGGCCACCGTCGCCAGGTTGCGTTCGCGCCGCGAGAGGGTGGAGAGGTGCACGGTGCCTGCCGACGCGCCGGCGGCCGCGGGCTCGCGATAGGCCAGCGCCACTCCCAGCGCGCCCAGCGCGGCCATGGCCGCCGCCACGTAGAAGACGGCGCCCAGACTCCACGCGCCGGCCACCACGGGCAGAACGAGGAGGGCGAGCACGATGCCCGCGGGCCAGGCATTGATGAGGATGGTCATGGCCCAGATCATCTCGCGCCCCGCGAACCAGTCCGTGAGCATCTTGGTCAGGAGCACGTTGAGGAGAATCGCTCCCACCGCGGAGACCGTCCGACCGACGGCCATGGTGGCGAAGGTCCCGGCGCTGCCCATGAGCGCGCTGCCCACCGCCATCAGGGCGAGGCCCGTCAGGACCATGCGCCGATCCCCGAACCGCGTGCCGAAGAGGCCGCCGGGCAGCGAGAAGAAGATCCCGGGCAGGGAGAACAGGCCGATGAGCCAGCCGAGATCGACGTTCGAGATGTGGAGCCGATCGATGAGGAGCGGGGAGACGGCGCCCACGGACTGAAACTGGAAGCCCATGGCCGTGCGTGCCACCGTCAGGACGGCCAGCGCGGCCCAGCGACCGCGGGCTGTCGGCGAGCCGGCCATGGCGCATCGTAGCAGAGGCTCGCCGTCCGTGATCTAGCTCGGCGCCTCCGATCGCACGGGCGTTCGTCGGCGCACGAGAGCGGGCAGCCTCCCGTCGATCTCGGCGAGGCCCACCGCGATGAGGGCCATGCCCGCCACGTGGCGCGCCTCGATGTGCTCGCCGAGCAGGGCCACGCCCAGGAGCACGGCGTTGACGGGCATGAGGAGGGTCACGAGGAGCAGGTTGCTCGCCCCTGCGCTGGCGAGGACGCGGAAGTAGATGACGTAGGCGAGGGCCGTGCACAGCACGGCGAGCCCGCTCACCGCGGCCCACGTGCGCACTCCGGGCAACGGGGACAGCCAGGGTCGATCCACGAGGAGCCCCAGGGGGAGCAAGGTCAGGCTCGAGGCCGTCACCTGTCCCGTCGCGGTGACGAGGGGCGGCGTTCCCGCGAAGCGGCGCCCGAAGATTCCCGCGCACGCGTAGGAGACGGCCGCGCCCAGCATGGCGAACTGGGCGAGGAGATGGCCGCGGACGCCGCCCAGAGCGTCGGGCCCGATCATCACGGCCACGCCCCCAAGACCGAAGAGCACGCCGCCGATCCGAGCCGGGGTGAGACGCTCGTCCCGCGTGTAGACGTGGGCGAGGAGCACGGTGAAGAGCGGCGTGCTCGCGTTGAGGATGGCCGCGAGACCGCTGCCGATTCGGGTCTGCCCCCACAGGATCAGGCTCATGGGCACGACGTTGTTCAGGAGGCCCATCACCCAGAATGCGCGCCAGGCTCGCCACGACCGCGGCAGGCGATGGTCGGCGAGCCGCACCACCACGTGCAGCACCACCGCAGCGAGGCCGAGACGGCCCGCGGCCACGGTGAACGGCGCGAGCTCGGCGAGCGCCACCTTGCCGAAGAAGTACGAGCCGCCCCACAGCGTGCCCAGGGCGAGGAGGAGCAGCCAGTCGGTGGCGCCCATGACCGTGCGTATCTCTCCGCGCATCCTTGCCTCCTCATCAGGGTGTATGGAGCCGAAGCGGCGAACGGGTGGAAGGCTCGTTGCTCCCGCATGGACGCCGGTGTATTTTCAGCGAGAGCCCATGATCGAGATCCGCCTCCCCCGCACTACCGACGCGGCCGGCTGCGCCGAGCTCGCCGCCCTCGTCATCGGGCCCGATCGGGCCGGCCCCTTCATCAAGTCACACATGGAGCGCCACCACCTGATGGTGGCGGAGGCGGAGAAGGAGATCGTGGGGTTCCTCGCCTACCGCACGGACTGGTTCCAGTGCACCTTCGTGAGCCTGGTCGTGGTGCGCGACGACTTCCGGCGCAAGGGCATCGCCCGCGAGTTCTACAAGTCGGTGGAGGCGGTGTCGGCTTCGCCGCGCATCTTCTCCTCAACGGAGGAGACGAACGCCCCCTCCATCCGCATGCACACCGCGCTGGGCTTCCAGCCGAGCGGCTACATCGACAATCTGCCTCAGGGCGTGCGCGAGCTCCTCTTCTACAAGCGCACGCCGCCCCGCTCGCTCCGCTGACCCCGCCCGCGCTCAGGCGAGTCCATCATGTCGGGGCGCCGGCTCACCCTCACTCCTGAAGGCGTGGAGGTCGCCTATCGCCACGGGATCTTCCCCATGGCGGACGAGCAGACGGGCGAGGTGCTCTGGTTCCGGCCAGACCCGCGGGCCATCATCCCGCTCGACGGTTTTCACGTCTCGCGCTCTCTCGCCCGCATCATCCGGCGCGGGCGCTTCGAGATCCGCGTCGACTCGGACTTCGAGGGCGTGATGCGCGGCTGCGCCGATCGGCCGGAGGGCTCGTGGATCGACGAGCGCTTCATCGAGGTCTACGGCGCGCTGCACCGGGCGGGCACGGCGCACAGCGTGGAGGCCTGGCACGAGGGACACCTGGCCGGCGGTACCTACGGCGTGGCCCTGGGCGGGGCCTTCATGGCCGAGAGCATGTTCCATCGCGAGACGGATGCCTCGAAGGTCGCCCTGGCCGCCCTCGTCCAGCGACTGCGCGAGCACGAGTTTGCCCTCCTCGACGTGCAGTACGTCACGCCACACCTGGAGAGCCTCGGCGCGGTGGAGATCTCACGCCGCGAGTACGAGCGCAGGCTGGATCGCGCCCTCCGCCTCCCCCGCAGGTTTATCTAGTTCTGAAGCGCCGCCGCATCATCCACGCGACCAGGCGGCCGAGAAGGGTCCAGATGCGAGGCGCCGCCCGAAGGCTGCGGGCGAGGCGTGGTCTCTCCACGTTGAGCCCGCAGGCGAGGACGGCAACGAAGCAGATGGGCCCTTATCGGCCGTCTGGTTAGACGACTTCGTCTTTGCGGGAGAGGACCTCGCCGAAGCGGCCGAGGGCCGGCGGGGGAAGGGTCTTGTACACCTCGTCGAGGCGCTGGTTGATCTCGCGGTTGGCGAGGGCGAAGAGGCTGCGCCCGGCCGCGTCGCCCTCGACGAGGAAGGGGCCGATGCGCTCCACCTCCAGCACCCACAGCGCCTGAGCGATGCCCAGCTCCTGGAGCCAGTGGACGTCGAGCACGCGCTTGATGCTCTTGCCGTACATGGCGCCCAGGCCGTAGCCCACCGTGGTGAGATACACGGCGCTGTGGGGCACGAACCACTCGCGATAGGCCAGCTCGGTGAGACCGGCCTTGCCCACGATGACCTTGGCGCCGGAGCGCTCGAACCACGCGGTCATGGACTTGCCGAAGCGGAACGAGGCGGTCGCCGTCACCGCCTCCACTGCATAGGAACCGTCGCGCCGCACGGAAGCGGCGGGGGAGCAGTGGAAGTTCACGTTGGTGAGCCCGCGGACGGAATCGGGGAGGGGGCGCCCCTTGTCCACCACCTGGCGGTACACACCCTCGCGCCCGGTGTAGAGCGCGCCCGAGAGGTACACCACGTCGCCGAGCTTCAGCGATCGTATCGCCTCCGTGGGGACGGGCGTGGTGAGGTGCACCTCGTCCATCACCACGTCGTCCAGCCGATCGATAGGCGTCACTCGATGCCCTGGCGCCGGTAGTAGTCGGTGAACCACCGCGGATCGCTGCGGAACTCCACGGTGCCGCTCGGGAAGACGCGCGCCGTCGACCGGCGCGAGGAGAGACAGAACTGGTGGATGGCCACGGGCATGCCGCCCGTGTGGGTGTGGGCCAGCTCCACGTGGGTGGCCACCACCATGGACGTGCCTGCGAAGCCCATGGCCCCGATGCCGATGTGATTGCCCAGCGCGGTCAGCTCCTCTTCCAGGGAGGCGGCGGAGGGATCGGGATTCCGGCTCCCCACCATGCGGAGACAGGCCGCTTCCTTGCCGAGCCGCATGCACGTGTCCTTGGAGCCTCCGATGCCCACGCCCACGATCGCGGGCTGGCACGCGAGGCCGCGCTTGCCCGACTCGATCAGCGTGTCCACGAAGAAGCGCTTGATGCCGGGCATGCCGTCGCCAGGGAAGAGCATGCGCCAGTCCGTGCCAAAGAGGCCGCCCTTGTGCACGGTGGTCACATCGATCCAGTCTCCGCCCGGCTCCACGGAGTAGGTCACCTCGGGCGCGTGGTAGCCCACGTTGTTGTTGTGATCCTCCCGGGTGAGCGGATGCACGCGATTGGGACGGAGAGGAATGGACGCGGTCGCCTCCGCGGTGGCGCGCCGGAGCGCCCGCTCCAGGGCGACCAGGCCTCCCTCGATCGCCGCCTCGTTGCCCAGCTTGACGTAGTAGCGGGGCAGCCCGGTGTCCGCGCACATGGGGCGACGGTCCGCGGTGGCGATGTCCCAGTTGACGAGCATCTCGTCGAGGACGAAGCGGGCGAGACGCTGGGTCTCTCGGTCGCGGGCGAGGCGGACGCCCTCACGATAGTCGGGCGGGATGTCGATGGCCGCGCGCGCCATGAGCTCGCGCGCGGTGTCCTCGATCAGCTTGGCGGGTATCGGTGGCATAGCCCCTCGATCTTCCCAGCCCTCGCCTCGCCGCTGCGGACAGCGTCTCAGCTCGAAATGCACCCTCTCCCCGTGAGGGGAGAGGCTGCGGGATCAGCGCTTGCCCTTGCGCTCGTCGCGGCGGAGCTTGTACTCGATGGAGTCGACCAGAGCCTGCCAGGAGGCCTCGATGATGTTGTCGGCCACGCCCACCGTGCCCCACGTCTCGTTGCCATCGCCGGAGGTGATGAGCACGCGCGTCCGGGCCGCGGTGCCCTTGCTCTCGTCGAGGATGCGGACCTTGTAGTCGAGCAGGCTCATCTCGCGGAGGCTCGGATAGAAGTCCTCGAGCGCCTTGCGGAGGGCGTGGTCGAGGGCGTTGACAGGGCCGTGGCCCGAGGCCGCGGTGTGCTCGGCGATGCCCTTGACCTTGAGGCGCACCGTGGCTTCCGCTACCGGCTCGGAGTCGCCCCGCTCCTCCTCGACGATGACGCGGAAGCCGTCGAGCTCGAAGTAGGGCTTGTGATTGCCGAGGGCGCGCTCCATGAGGAGCTCGAAGGAGGCCTCGGCACCCTCGAACTGGAAGCCCTCGTCCTCCATTTGCTTGAGCATCTCGAGGATGCGCCGCGCCTCCGGCGTGTTCTTGTCGAGATCGATGCCGTACTCGCGGGCCTTCCAAAGGATGTTGGACTGCCCGGACAGCTCGGAGACGAGGACGCGGCGGTGATTGCCCACCACCTCGGGATCGACGTGCTCGTAGGTCTCGGCGTGCTTGAGGACGGCAGAGACGTGGATGCC
>JBKOVG010000035.1:0-13238 GCA_046723845.1 Candidatus Methylomirabilota bacterium
GCGCGCGATGCCGGTCAGCACGGCCTCCTCGAGACCGGTCTTGCTCCGGGCGGCCTTGACGCGATCGGTGTACCGCTTGGTGTCCTTGAACCCGAGCGGGTCCTTGGAGGCGAGCCCGCCCTCACGCTCTTCGAAGGAGCCGTCGTCGACGATGGAGGCGATACGCTCCCGCGCGCTGATGCGGAAGGGATAGCGGCACTTCGGGCACACGCGGCCCGCGCGGTCGACCTCCGCTCGGTACACGATCTCCTTGCAAGAGTCGCACTTGACCCACAGCCCCTCGGCGATGTTCACCTTCTTGGGCCGATCCTCGCCTTCGCCCTTGCCCTTCCGGAACCACGCCGTCATGCCTGACCCCGCAGCGGCTGCTTGAGCGACGCAATGAACTCCCCCACCCGGGAGACGAGCTCGGAGGAGTCGGCGTAGCGCTCGATGAGCTGCACGATGGCCGAGCCCACGATCACGCCGTCGGCCACGCGCCCCACCATTGCGGCCTGCGCGGGCGTGCTGATGCCGAAGCCGACGCAGATGGGCTTGGTGGTGATGCCCCGAAGGGTACGCAGGTGCTGCGACAGCTCCGCGGGCAGCTCGGCGCGCGCCCCCGTCACGCCGGTGAGCGACACCATGTAGAGGAAGCCGCGGCTCACCCGCGCGATAGTGCGCATGCGGTCGGGGGTGGAGGTGGGCGCCACGAGGTGGATCAGATCGAGGCCGGCCGGCTCGGCGAGCGCGCGCAGCGGCTCGGATTCCTCGGGTGGCAGGTCGGCGACGATGACGCCGTCGACCCCGCACTCCACCGCGGTGAGACAGAAGGCCTTGAGGCCGAAGGCGAGGAGCGGGTTGTAGTACGTGAGGAGGACGAGGGGCACCGCCGTCTCCGCGCGTAGCTCGCGCGCGAGCTCGAGGACGCGGGGCAGCGTCACCCCGGCGCCTAGCGCCCGCTGGGTGGCGCGCTGGATGACGGGCCCGTCGGCGAGCGGATCGGAGAACGGTACGCCCAGCTCCACGATGTCGGCGCCGCGCCGGGCTGCCTCGTGGACGAGCGTGCCGGTGACGGCGAGAGACGGATCGCCCGCGGTGAAGTACGGCACCAGGGCCCGCTCGCCGCGCTCCCGGAGGGCGGCGAAGGTGGCGGCGAGACGTCCGGACGTGGTCATCGCCGTCCGCCGCTCGCCGCCACGGGCGGATGAGCGGAACCCGCGCCGTTGGTGGAGGCGAGGGCGGCCTCCACCGTATGCACGTCCTTGTCGCCGCGCCCGGACAGGCCGACCACGATGACCTGGCTCTTCCTCATGGTCGGGGCCGCGCGCAACGCCCAGGCCACCGCGTGGGCCGATTCGAGCGCGGGCATGATGCCCTCGAGTCGCGTCAGGGCCTGGAAGGCTTCGAGCGCCTCCGCGTCGGTGGCCGATTCGTACTCGAAGCGGCCGCGCTCCTTGTAGTAGGCGTGCTCGGGACCAGAGCCTGGATAGTCGAGTCCCGCCGAGATGGAGTGCGCCTCGGCGATCTGGCCATCGTCGTTCTGGAGGACATAGCTCATGCTCCCGTGGAGCACCCCGACCGCGCCCGCGCCGAGGGACGCGCCGTGGCGGCCCGTGGAGAGGCCGTGCCCGCCCGGCTCGACGCCGACGATGCGCACGCGGCGATCCTTGATGAAGGGCCAGAAGAGCCCGATGGCGTTGGAGCCGCCGCCCACACAGGCGACGATGGCGTCGGGCAGCTTGCCGGCTAGCTTGCGGGACTGCGCGCGCGCCTCCTCGCCGATCACCCGGTGGAAGTCGCGCACCATCATGGGATAGGGATGCGGGCCGAGAGACGAGCCGAGGAGGTAGTACGTGGAGCGCACGTTGGTGACCCAGTCGCGCAGGGCTTCGTTGACCGCGTCTTTCAGGGTCCGCGAGCCGCGCTCCACCGGTATCACCGTCGCCCCGAGAAGCTTCATGCGGAACACATTGAGGGCCTGGCGGGCGATGTCGACGCTGCCCATGTAGACCTGGCAGTCGAGCCCGAGGAGGGCAGCGGCAGTGGCGGAGGCGACGCCGTGCTGACCCGCTCCTGTCTCCGCGATGATGCGGCGCTTGCCCATGCGCTGGGCGAGGAGAGCCTGTCCCAGCACGTTGTTGATCTTGTGCGCCCCCGTGTGGCAGAGATCCTCGCGCTTGAGGTAGATGCGGGCTCCGCCGCCGTGTTGGGTGAGCCGCTCCGCGAAATAGAGGGGGGTAGGACGCCCCGCATAGCTGGCGAGGAGCTCGCGCAGTCGGGCCCGGAAGCGCGCGTCCTTCATGGCCGCCCGGTACGCCCGCTCCAGTTCCACGAGCGGCGCCATGAGCGTCTCCGGCACGTAGCGCCCGCCGAAGCGGCCGAAGTGGCCGGAAGCATCGGGCAACGACTGGGGCTCGGGTGGCTTGGGCTTCACGCGCCCTCCCGGGATGCCGACTTTGCCGCGGCCACGAAGCGCCGGACCTTGTCGTGGTCCTTCACACCGGGACGCGCCTCCACGCCGGAGTTGACGTCGACGCCGTACGGCTTCACGGTGGCGATGGCCTGCCTCACGTTGTCCGGGGTGAGGCCGCCCGAGAGGATCACCTTGGGCCGCGGCCGGTGCGCGTGGGTCGCCACGATGCGGGCGGCCTGCCGCCACTCGAGCGGCTCGCGCGCCTCGCCCTCGCTCCATCGAACGACGCTGTCGAGCAGGACGGCGGCGGCGACCTTACGGTAGCTCAGCACCTGGAAGCTCTCCGTGACGCGGAGCTCGAGCTTGCCGTCGATGGTCGAGGCGGGCGGGAGCTTGATGGTCTTGATCACGGGCAAATCGTAGCCCGCGAGATCCTCCGGCTTCTCGTCGCCGTGGAACTGCAGGGCGCCGAGCCGCGCCTCCGCCGCCACCGCCTTGACGTGCGCAGCGGGGTGATCCCAGAAGATGCCCACCGCCGTCACGAAGGGCGGGAGATCCGCGATGATCGCAGCGGCGGCCGCCGGCTCCAGGTAGCGCGGCGTCTTCTCCACGAAAATGAAGCCGAGGGCGTCGGCGCCCGCCTCCACCGCGCAGCGCGCGTCGGCGACGCTGGTGATCCCGCAGACCTTGACCCGGATCACGCGCGCGCGCTCCGCTCGGCAGCGCCGCCGGCATCGAGGAGCGCGAGCTCGCGCACCTTGGCGGGCACGTCCTGGGCTCGCACCAGCCCTTCTCCCACGAGGACGGCCTGGGCGCCCGCGCGTACCACGCGCTCCACGTCCTGGCGGGCGAAGATACCGCTCTCGCTCACCGCGGTGTGCGCGGTGGGAATGCGCGGTAGGAGCGTGAGGGACGGCTCGAGGCTCGTCTCCAGGGTGTGGAGATTTCGATTGTTCACGCCGATGACGGGCGCGCCGAGGGCGAGGGCGCGGTCGAGCTCGGGGGCGGTGTGCACCTCGACGAGGGTGGCGAGCCCGATGCCCTTCGCCGCATAGTGCAGGTCGCGCAGCACGCTGTCCTCGAGGGCGGCTACGATCAGCAGCACGGCGTCCGCGCCGGCCGCGCGCGACTCCCAGAGCTGATACTCCTCGAGGATGAACTCCTTCCGGAGGAGGGGCACGTCGACGGCCGCGCGTACGGCGATCAGATCGTCGAGGGCGCCGCGGAAGTATTTCTGGTCGGTGAGCACGGAGATGGCCGCCGCGCCCGCGGTCGCGTAGAGGCGTGCCTGGGCCACGGGATCGAGGGCGGCGTTGAGGGTGCCCTTGGAGGGCGAGGCCTTCTTGACCTCGGCGATGAGCCGAACCCTTCCCGGCCCGGGCGCCCGGAGCGAAGCCTCGAAGGGAAGCGAGGGCGCGCGCCCGCGGCAGGCCGCTTCTAGCTGCGCCTGCGGCGTGCCGGCGCGGAGCCGCTCGAGCTCTTCCCGCTTGTGTGCGACGATCTCGTCGAGCACGCCCATCCCATGACCTAGTAGTCGCCACGAAGCCCGCGCTCGCGGGCGGGAGCAAGCTCGATGCGCGCCATCTGCTCGATCACGTACTCGCGCAGGGTGCGCGGCGGAGGCAGGTCGCGGACGATCTTGCCTCCCTTGATCAGGGGCTTCAGCATGGCCTCGGCGGGGCGGCCCTGCCCGTCGACGGGCGCGGGCTTCGCCGCGGAGAGGACCATGTTCTGGAGCGTGCCGGGCAGCCGCCACACCTGCTTCGCCCCCGAGCGCTTGCCACGCTTGGCCATGGGCTGCCCCTCGATCTCCATGATGTCGAGCGCGAAGGAGAGCACGGGCGCGTTGGCGATGGAGGTGCCGACGCCATAGCCGTCGACGAGGGGATTGAGCTTGAGGATCTCGTACTCGTCGATGCCGCCCGAGGCGAGGATCTTCACGTGCTCGAAGCCGCGGATGTCGAGCTCCCAGCGCACCTCCTCGAGGATACGGAAGAAGTCACCGCGGCGCGACGACGGCGTGTCCAGGCGCACGGCGTAGAGGTCTCGGCCGAGGGCCTCGGCCACGCGGATGGCCTCGAACTTCTCGTCCTGCAGCGTGTCGATGAGGGCAACCCGCCGCACCTTGGGATCGATCACCTCGTGGAAGGCGCGCAGGGCATCCACGGTGTCGCCGAACATCAGCACGAGCGCGTGGGGGATGGTGCCGGTGGGATCGGCCTCGATCAGCTCGGCGGCCTTGGTCACCGCCACCCCGTCGCAGCCGCCGACGAACGCGTTGCGCTCGATCATAGGGGCGAGCGCAGGATGCATGCGGCGCGCCCCGAAGGAGATGACCTGCCGCTCACCCGCCGCGCGCTTGCACCGCGCGGCCTTGGTGGCGATGCCCGAGGCCTGGCAGAGGAAGCCCAGGAGCGCCGTCTCGTACTCCGCCCACTCGACGTAGGTACCCTCGATGACGAGCACGGGCTCGTGAGGACCGAACACCGTGCCCTCGTCCATCGCCCACACGTTGACGGGAAGCCCTTCGAGCAGAGCGGCGGCTTCCTCGATGCCCGCGAGGATGCCGAAGCTCCAGTCGGCCTGGGGGAAGTTCTTGAGACGGATCTCGGCCTTGACGCGCTTGGCAAGGCCCTTGGCCTTCAGGATTTGGATCGTGCGCTGGAAGTAGACATCCGACACCTGGCCCGCCTTGATCTCGGGCTCGGATGCCGTATGGAAGGCGCGCTTTGGCTGATTCACCATGCTGGTGGAGAGCTTTCGTCCCGCCCTCACGTGGGCGGATTGTCCCAGAATCACCAGGGGAAGTCAATCGGCGGAGCGGTGGTCGGTGGAGCGCAAGTGGCCGCCCCACAAGGCGTTCTGCTCTAGAGCTGTAGACTCTTCAGGTACGCGCGAAAGGCGTCCGCGAGATCGGGCCGCGCCAGCGCGAAGTCGACGGTGGCCTTGAGGAAGCCGAGCTTCTCGCCCGTGTCGTGGCGCCGTCCCTCGAACTCGACGGCGTAGATGGGGCGCCGGCCGCGCAGCGTGCGCAGCCCGTTGGTGAGCTGGATCTCCCCGCGGGAGTCGGGCGGCGTCTCCGCAAGGATGGGGAAGAGGTCCGGGGTGAGCACGTAGCGGCCGATGATGGCGAGATCGGACGGCGCGTCCTTGGGATCGGGCTTCTCCACGAGGTCCACCACCTCGAAGACGTTGCCCCCGAGACCGCGCGGCACGATGACACCGTAGCGACCGATCTCCTCCCGTGGGATGCGCATGACGGCGAGCACGGGACCGCCGTGGCGCTCGAAGGTGTCGAGGAGCTGCCGCATGCACGGCACCCGCGACACGATGATGTCGTCGCCGAGGAAGACGCCGAAGGGCTCCTCCCCCACCAGCGGGCGCGCACAGAGGATGGCGTGACCGAGCCCGAGGGGCTCCTTCTGCCGCACGTACGAGACGGAGGCGAGCTCGGAGATGGTCTTGATCTGCGCAAGCTCCTCCGTCTTGCCGCGATCCTGGAGGTAGTACTCGAGCTCGAAGGCCGCGTCGAAGTGGTCCTCGATGGCGCGCTTGTTCCGGCCCGTGACGAGGATGATCTCGTCCAGGCCCGAGGCCACCGCCTCCTCCACCACGTACTGGATGGTCGGCTTGTCGACGAGGGGCAGCATCTCCTTGGGCTGGGCCTTGGTGGCGGGGAGGAAGCGCGTGCCCAGGCCGGCGGCGGGGAAGACGGCCTTGCGCACCCGGCTCACGTCTGCACCGCCTGCGGCTTGAGGTAGATGGCCCGATGCGGGGCGGCCAGCTCGAGCCCCTCGCGATCGAAGGTCTCCTTGATCCGCCGGCGCAGCTCGATCTCCGCGTCCTGCCGGGCGCCCGGCGCCACCTTCACGGCGAGACGCAGCCCCACGTCGGACTCGCCGAAGCGGATGATGCCCTCAGCGCGCGGAGGCTCGAGGGCGAGGCCGGCCTCCGAGGACCACTCGCGCCCCGCCCGCTCCAGCGCGTCGAGGGCGCGGCGCACGTCGGTGTCGTAGGTCACGCCCACGTCGACGATGGCGCGGGCCCAGCCGCGATTGTAGTTGGCGAACTGGGTCAGCTCGCCGTTGGGCACCACGCGAAGGGCGCCGCTCGCCACGCGCACGGTGGTGACGCGGAGTCCGATGCTCTCCACGGTCCCCGTGTGGCCGCCCACCTCAATGACGTCGCCCACGCGGACGAGCCCCTCGAAGAGGATGAAGAATCCCGCGATGACGTCCTTGATGAGGGCCTGGGCGCCGAAGCCCACCGCGAGACCGAGTACGCCCGCGGAGACGAAGATGGCGCGCATGTCCACGCCCATCTCCTGCAGGATGACCATGGCCACCGTAAACGACAGGGCGTAGAGCGCCACGTTCTTGAGGAGTGGCGCGAGGGTGTGTGCGCGTTGGGCGCGACCGGGATCGTCGGCGGTAATCGTCGCGTGGCGGAGCAGCCGCTCGATGACGCGGCCGAGGCCTCGATAGGCGAGGAAGGCCGCGAGGAGGGCCACCGCCACCACGAGGAGGCGGGCGAGCACGGCGACCACGGGCCCCTCGAGGCGCGTGACCCTCGCGATGAGCTCGGCGGCCGCCTCGGCGAGGGAGCTCATCCGAGATCGGGGTTGTCGCCGGTCATGCGCACCTGGATCTTGAGCTTCTTGACGCGATACCACAGGCTGCGCTCGGTGATGCCGAGGATCTTCGCCGCGCGCGCCTGGACGCCGTGGGCCTTCTGCAAGGCGTCCAGAATGGCGCGCCGTTCCCACTCCTCGAGAGCCTCGTCGAGGGAGCCCGTGACCACGGGCGCGGCGTCGGCGGCCGCCGTCGTCTTGGCCCCGCGCTGCACGGCGGGCGGCAGGTGCTCGGGGAGGATGACGCCGTCGGAGAGCACCATGGCGCCCTCGAGCACGTGCTGCAATTCGCGGATGTTGCCGGGCCACGGATAGGTCCAGAGACTGCGCAGGGCCTCCGTGGACACGGTGGCGGGCTGGCGCCAGAGCCGCTGCGCCGCCCGCTCGAGGAGATGCGTCACGAGCAGGGGCAGATCGTCGATCCGCTCGCGGAGCGGCGGCATCACCAGCCGCACGCCCTGCAGCCGGTAGAAGAGATCGGAGCGGAACCTCCCCTCCCCGGCCATGGTCTCGAGGTCTTGGTGGGTGGCCGCAATGACCCGCACGTCGGCGCCGATGGAGCGGGTGCCGCCCACGCGCTCGAACTGCCTTTCCTGGAGAACGCGCAGGATCTTCGCCTGCATGGCCACGGGCATGTCGCCGATCTCGTCGAGGAAGAGGGTGCCCTCGCGCGCCAGCTCGAAGCGGCCGGGACGCGCGCGGATGGCTCCGGTGAAGGCGCCGCGCTCGTGGCCGAAGAGCTCGGACTCCAGCAAGCCCTCGGGGATGGCCGCGCAGTTGACGGGGATGAACGGGCCATCCTTGCGCACGCTCAGGCGGTGGATGGCCCGCGCCATGAGCTCCTTGCCCGTGCCGCTCTCGCCGTGGATGAGCACGGTGAGGTCGGTCGGCGCCGCGCGCTGGGCCATGTCGATGACCCGCTTGAGGCTCTCGCTCTTGCCGATGAGCTCCTCGAAGCCGCCCGCGGCCTGCCCCTCCCGCAGCACCTTGACCTGCTGCTGGAGGCGCCGGCGATCGAGGGCGCGCGCCACCACCACCTGGAACTCCGACATCTTGAGGGGCTTGGTGAAGAAATCGTAGGCACCGCGGGTGATGGCGTTCATGGCGATCTGGCGCGTGCCGTGCGCCGTCATCACGATGATGGGCGTCTCGGGGGCGAGATCACGGCAGCGCGGAATGGCGTCGAGCCCGTCCATGTCGGGCAGCCGCACGTCGAGGAGGATCAGGTCGTACGATCCACCCTTGAGCTTGTCGAGGAGGGCGCCTGCGGTGGGAGCCACCTCCGCCTCGTAGCCCTGGCGGGTCAGCGCCTCGCGGATGACGAACGCGAGGTCTTCGTCGTCTTCGGTGATGAGAATGCGCTCGCTCACGGACGAACTCCCGCGGCGAGGACGGGGGCGGTGGTGGGCAGCTCGACGATGAAGGTCGTCTCCGACACGCCGTCGCTCTCGACATGGAGCCGCCCCCGGTGCGCCTCGACGATCTGTCGGGCGATGGGCAGCCCCAGTCCCGTGCCTCGCGGCTTGGTGGTGAAGAAGGGATGGAAGATGCGCTCACGGATCTCCTGGGGGATCCCGGCCCCGGAGTTCTCGACGATGACGCGCACGTGGTCGCCCTCCGGTGGCTCGATGCGCACGCGGACGATGCCGCTCGACGGCGCCGCCTCGAGGGCGTTGTCGATCAGGTTGCCGAACACCTCGGCGAGCCGGAAGGGATCGCCCCACACGGGAGGCACCGCGTCCGAGTCGCAGCGCTCGACGATGAGGCGCGGATCGCGCGGACGCATGGCCACCAGCTCGTCCAGGGCCTCGGGCAGCGCCACCGCCTGCCACATCTCCGGCTCGGGCTGCGATAGGGTGAGGAGGTTCTCCACCAGGCGATTCTGCCGGTCCACGCCGATGAGCACGCGGTCGATGTACTGACGCCGCGCGTCCCCGGGAGCCAGGTCGGCCTGGAGCAGCTCGAGGAGGCCGCGGATGGCGGCGAGCGGCGTGCGGATCTCGTGGGCGATGCGCGCGGCCATGCCGCCGAGGAAAGCAAGCTGGTCGGCCCGCCGGATCTCCTCGCGGATGCGCCGCTTCTCCGAGGCGTCGCGGAACACGAGCACCTGGGCGGTGGCGGCCCGCCCCCAGTCGCGGCGCTGGGCGGTGATCTCGAGGAGGAGGGACTGGCCCTTGGCCGTGACCACCGCCACCTCCTTGTCGTGCACGGGCTCGATCCTCGTCACCTCGTCCTCGAGGAGGCGAGCGAGGGGCGCGTTGCCGCTGGCGAGGGGAAACGCGCCCGTGTCGGACAGGATGGCCTCGCCCCGGAAGCGTTCGAGGGGCAGATCGAGGAGCGTCTCCGCGGCGGCGTTGAAGGACACGAGGGTCCCCCCGGGATCGAGGAGGAGCATGCCCTCGGGCAGCCGGGCGAGGATGTCGCTGTCACGGACGAAGCGGTTCATGGACAGCGTGAGCCGTCCCACCGCGGCGTCGAGAGCGCCCAACTCGTCGCGCACGGTGGTGGGCCGCCGGCCGCTCGCGCCGTCGAGGCGCGGGGAAAGCGCCTCCGCCTTCTCCACGATGCCGCGGATACGCCCGGCGAAGTTCAGGCCCACGATGAGGCCGCCCACCGCGGCCAGCGCCCCCGCCACCGCGGAGCCCGTGAAGAGCAGCATGGTCAGCTCCCGCGTCTGCTCGCTGGACAGCTCGCGGGCGAAGGGCCGCGCGAGGTAGAGGAGGAAGAGCCCGCTGAGCGCCGCCGACACCGCCATGAGGAGGGAGAAGACCACGTAGAGGCTAATCGACACGCGATACGGAGGACTCACGGCAGCGCTCATGGGTGCCGCCTCTACCTGAGGCCGCCCTTCATGGCCTGCCCGATGTTGAAGATGGGCAGGTAGAGGGCGAAGATCACGCTCCCCGCGATGGCGCCCATGATCACGATCATGATGGGCTCGATCAACGAAGAGAGGGTCGCCACCGCCTGGTCCACCTGTTGCTCGTCGTACGTAGCGGCCCTGGCGAGCATGGAGGGCAACACAACCTGGCCGCGCTCGCGCAGGCGGGCGATGAGCTCCTGCTGCTCGGCGGCCTCGGCGGTGCCGCGGCTCACCGACCCGCGTTGGTCGGCGACCTCGTAGACGAAGACGGGCACGGAGCTACTCGGTGTCCATGGCCACGGTGAGCACTTCCTCCAGTGTGGTCAGCCCGCGGGCGGCCTGGCGGAAGCCGGACTGCCGCAGGGTGATCATCCCGGACTCGACCGCGTAGCGCTGGATCTTGTCGCCGTCGGCGCCGTCGATGAGCATGCGGCGCACCTCGGAGTCCACCGCGAAGACCTCGTAGAGCGCCATGCGACCGGCGTAGCCCACGTTGCGGCAGCTGCGGCACCCGCGCCCGCGGTAGAGGAGCTCCGGTCCCGGGTCGGGGGCGAAGAGGGCGAGCTCGTCCGCGCTCGGCCGGTACGACTCCTTGCAGTCCTTGCAGATCCGCCGCACGAGGCGCTGGGCGGCCGCCACGTTGACCGCGGAGGCGACGAGGAAGGGCTCGACCCCGATGTTGATGAGGCGCACCAGGGTGGAGACGGCATCGTTGGTGTGCAGGGTGGAGAGCACGAGGTGGCCGGTGAGGGCTGCCTTTACCGCGATCTCCGCCGTCTCGTGGTCGCGGATCTCGCCCACCATGATGATGTCGGGATCCTGGCGGAGGATGGAGCGCAGGGAGCGCGCGAAGTCGAGCCCGATCTCCGACTTGACCTGCACCTGCTGGATGCCGGGCTGCCGGTACTCCACGGGATCCTCGACGGTGATCACGTTCTTGCGCGGCGACTTGATGAACTTGAGCGCGGTGTGGAGCGTGGTGGACTTGCCGCTCCCCGTGGGCCCCGTCATCAGCACCATGCCCCACGGCCGCCGGATGCCCTTGAGGAAGATGTCCAGCTGCTCCTTCTCGAACCCGAGGGTCTCGATGTTGTAGCGCTCGACCACCGCCGCCTTCTCGAGGAGACGCAGCACCACCTTCTCGCCGTAGATGGTGGGCAGGGTGGAGACGCGGAAGTCGAACTCCTGGCCGTGAATGCGGGAGGCGAAGCTGCCGTCCTGGGGCAGGCGGCGCTCCGCGATGTCGAGGCGCGAGATGATCTTGATGCGGGAGACCACCGCGAGATGGAGCTGGCGCGGGATCTCCAGCAGATCGAAGAGCAGACCGTCGATGCGGTAGCGCACGCGGGTGCGGTCGTCGTGCGGCTCCACGTGGATGTCGGAGGCGCCGTCGAGGGCAGCGCGCGCGAGCACGTAGTTGACCACCCGCACCACGGGCGGATCGTCGGCCTGGCTCTGGAGCTGGCGGATGTCGACCGTGCTCTCCGAGGGCGTGGCGCTTGGTCCCACCGACAGCCCCAGGTCCATCTTGAGCGCGTCGTCGAGCCCCTCCCCGGTGGGAGGCGGCGGCGCCGCCTTGCGATAGCACTTCTCGATGGCGTCCTGGATGGCGCCCGCGGGGCCGATGCGGAAGTCCACGTCCAGGCCGGTGGCACGGCGGAGGTCGTCGAGGGCCATGACGTTGAGAGGATCCGCGGTCGCCACCACGAGCCGACGTCCGGAGCGCTGGGCGGCGATGACGCCGTACTGGCGGGCCACTTCCTCGGGCACGAGCCGGACCACGTCGGCGTCGAGAGAGGCGAGCGCCTGCCCCGTGATGGGCTCCTTGCGGAACTGCGCGCCCAGGTACTTGAGGAGCATGTCCTCGTCGATCAGCTTCATGTCGATGAGGATCTGCCCCAGGCGCTCGCGCGTCTTGCGCTGGCGATCGAGGGCCTGGTTGAGCTGATCCGGGGTGAGCACCTTGTCGTTGACCAGCATCTGCCCAAGGGGCAGCCACGCCCAGCGATTCGGCGGAATGCTCATCTCGCGCTCCGCCGCGCCTCGATCTCCGTGAGCCGCGCCGTCACCGTGGTTCGCCCGGGGCATCGTCGGCGCTGTGGGCGAGGTAGGCGCGATAGTGCGAGACCGCCTCCGCCGCATGGCCCTGCCGGTCGAGGACGACGGCGAGATTGCGGTGCGCCTCGGGATAGTCGGGCGCCACCTGCAGGGCGCGCCGCAACGATTCCACGCCACGCGCCTCGTCACCCGCTCGGATCAGCACCACGCCGAGGTTCGTCCACGCGAGCGCGTCGTCGGGCGCGAGGTCGGAGGCCTCGCGGAAAGCGGC
Source organism: Candidatus Methylomirabilota bacterium (assembly GCA_046723845.1). Taxonomy (GTDB): domain Bacteria; phylum Methylomirabilota; class Methylomirabilia; order Rokubacteriales; family CSP1-6; genus AR37. The sequence continues at coordinate 12,218 of JBKOVG010000035.1, forward strand.
GGTCGCCGCCTGCATCTCGCCGTTCCGTACTGCGCTGAGACCATCCTGGATCAGGCTCGCCGCGCGGCCGCGCGAGGTCACCGCCGGCGCGGTCACCGGCATGGCCGCGGCGATCGTGGCCGGCGTCATGGTGGGGCCGGCCGGCACGTGGGGCCGAAGCCACACGCCGAGGGAGAGCACACCCATGCTTCCCACAATAACCAAAGTGCCCACGTTACGCCATGCGCGTCGTGGCGTAGCGCCCTCCTGGAGGCGCGGGATACGCCCCAAACCCTCCCCGCGCTCTCGTTTTTCGTCTATTTGCGCGAGCGTGTCGGCGAGACGGCTCACGGCAGGGCACCCTCGGTGATGCCGGGGCCGAAGCGCCCCCCCGGCGACCCGGGAGAGGGCGATGACGGTGCGCGGGCCAACCACACCGTCCTCGTTCACGCCGCCGATGGCGCGCTGGAAGCGGCGCGCGGCCTGCTGGAAGCGGCTGTCGTAGGTCGAGGGCACGGGGCCGCTCAGGTAAGCCCAGCATCTCCCGGGGCTCGGTCCTGTCACGCCGGCGGCAAGGTCTTCGGCAGGCCTTCCCCCAGCGTTTTCAATAGGTTGAGCTACAAGGATCGTGCCACGCGAGGCGCCGGCGCTCAGCCCAGCACCTGCTCGTAGATCGTCTCGTCGAAACCCACGATGAGCGTCCGCCCCTTGCGCACCGTTGGGGCCCGAAGGTTCCCGGTGGGGCCGAGCAGGAGCTCGAGGAGCTCCGACTTCGGCGGCCGAGCCTTGCGCAGGTCCACGTGCACGACCCGCTTGCCCTTGGCGACGTAGAGCTGATCCACGTTGGCGAGCACGGTGAGCGCCCGCTCTCCCTTGATCGTCTGTTTCTTGGCGTCGACCTGCGTAGCCGAGATGATCTTGCGCTTGGCAAGGAACCCTTGCGTCTTGGCGCAGGTCTGTCAGCCGTTCCGGTGATAGCTCCAGTCCACGACGGCCATGCCGTTCTCCTTGTGGCGGGTCAGGGTTTGAGATCGAAGGTGCG
>JBKOVG010000341.1:0-15653 GCA_046723845.1 Candidatus Methylomirabilota bacterium
GTTTAGTGCGGATCTTTTCGATATTGTTCTCGGACACGACCGGGATGCCCTCGACCGATAGGATGACGTCACCGCCCAAAGCGATGTCCCGTCCACCGATGGTGACGATCCTGTCGCCTCCTGTCAGGCCCACGTTCCAGGCCATCGAATCCTTGGCGACCGTCTTGATGAGGAACCCGGCCGGCGCAGGGACATTCAGCAGAGCGGCGAGGTCCCCGGAGAGGAGAGTGCCCTGCAGGGCGCTCCAGAACACCTTCCGGTCCGCCAGGATCTTTTCCGCGGTGTTGATGGTCACGGCAAAGCCCAGGCCCTCGCTACCGCCCGATTTCGTGATGTTCTGACTGACGATGCCGATCACCTCGCCCGCCATGTTGAACATGGGACCGCCCGAGTTGCCCGTATTGATCGTGGCCGTGGTCTGAAACAACTCCGCGAGGGGCATGTCGCGAAAGATCGTGTTGGGTGGCCAGCGCGCGCTGATCCAGCCCACGCTCATGGAGTGGGCGAGCCCGTACGGAGCGCCGACGACCATGACCTGCTGGCCGACCCGCACACTGTCGGAGTTGCCAAGGCGAGCCACCCGCATGGCTGCTGTCACGCGCTCGAGCTGTAGGAGCGCGATATCGGCAGCGGCATCCGACGAGATGATCTTGGCCCGCACCACTTCACCCGCAATCCCCTCGACCGTGATCTCATCCATGCCGTTGACGACGTGGGCGGCCGTCAACACTTTGCCGGTATCGGAGATGAGAAACCCGGAGCCGGTTTCGTTGAAGCGAACGAGACCTCCACTGTTGATGTCGCGCCCCTTGCTCCGAACGACGATCACGGAGGGGTTGACCTTGTTGAAGATGTCGTCCAGGTTCTGAGCGCGGGCCTCCGGGGCGTAGGCCAGGAGCACGGCGGCCACGAAGATCCAGGCGAAGAGCGTCTTCAGGACGTGTCTCATCGTCTTCTTCTTCTCACGCGACCCGGTGGCGACAGAAGGCGTAATCGTTCCGCTCCGAGCTGAGCCCCCGCTAGGATCAGCCGGAACCTGGGCCCTGTCAAATTCCTGTCGGTGCGCGCGGCCGGCGCCTAGGACTTCAGTCGTGGATCGAGGACGTCGCGCAGCCCGTCGCCGAGCAGGTTCATGGCGAGCACGGTCAGCATGATGCCGAGCCCCGGGAATGTCGAGATCCACCACGCCTCCCGCAGGTAGTCACGCCCTTCGCTCAGCATGCGGCCCCACTCGGCCTGTGGTGGCTGGCTGCCCAGCCCGAGAAAGCTGAGCGCCGCCGCCGCGAGGATAGCGGTGCCGAGGCCGAGGGTGGCGGTGACCACGAGCGGCGCAACGACGTTGGGCAGGATGTAGCGGACGAGGATCGACGGATCGCGGCTGCCGAGTGCGCGCGCCGCCTCCACGTAGAGGTTCTCCCGCGCGGAGAGCACGCTGCCGCGCACCAGGCGCGCGTAGGTGGGCACCGCCGAGAGGCCGACGGCGATCATGACGTTGGTCAGCCCCGGGGTCAGCACACTGACGATGGCCAGGGCTAGGAGGATCCCGGGGAACGCCAGCAGCACGTCGATCACGCGCATGATGAATGCGTCGAGGCGCCCACCATAGAAGCCGGACACCAGGCCGACGGGGGTGCCGATCCCGACGGCGATCGACACCGCGATCAGCCCCACCGTGAGCGAAATGCGTGCGCCGTGCAGCACCCGACTGGCCACGTCGCGACCGAGCTGATCGCTGCCGAGCCAGTACGTCGCGCCGGGCGGCTGCAGCGCGGTCCTCGGCGCCGTCTTGATGGGATCACGCGGGCTCAGCCAGGGGCCGGCGATGGCCATGAGGGCCAGCGCGCCCAGGATCAGCAGGCCGACCAGCGCCCCACGATGGCACACCAGCCGGCGGGCCAGGCTCGCGTCACGCTTCACGCCCGGTCCAGCCGGATCCGCGGGTCGGCGTACGCGTAGGCCACGTCGACGAGGAGATTGATCAGCACATAGACGGTGGCTACGAAGAGAACGGTGCCCTGCACGAGCGGAAAGTCCTTGCTCAGGATGCCGCCCACGATGAGCCGGCCGAGCCCGGGCCGGCTGAAGACCGTCTCCACGATCACCGCACCGGCCAGGAGGTTGCCGAACTGCAGGCCGAAGATGGTGATGATCGGGATGAGCGCGTTTTTCAGTGCGTGGCGCACGACCACGCCGAAGCCGCCGAGTCCCTTGGCGCGCGCGGTGCGGACGTAGTCCTGGCCCAGCACCTCCAGCATGCTCGAGCGCGTGAGCCGCGCGATGATCGCCGCCGCGATCGTCCCCAGCGTGATGCTGGGGAGGACCAGGTGCCGGAGATCGCCGCCGCCCGTGGCGGGAAACCACGTCAGGTGCAGCGAGAAGAGGAAGATCAGCAACAGGCCGAGCCAGAAGCTCGGCATCGACACGCCAAGCAGCGCCGTGCCCATCGAGGCCACGTCCAGCCAGGAGTTTCGCGACAGCGCGGCCAGCAGTCCGAGCGGCACGCCCACCGCGACGGCCACCAGCATCGCGGCCACCGCCAGCTGCGCGGTGCTCGCCACGTTCTCGCCGATCTCGGTGGTCACCGGCCGCCGACTGCGGATCGACGTCCCCAGATCGCCCCGCGCGGCGTTGACCACGAAGCGCCCGTACTGCTGCAGGATCGGTTCGTCCAGGTGGAGCTGCGCGCGCATCTGCGCGACCTGGTCGGGGTTGGTCACGAATTCGGCGAGCATCATCTTGACCGGGTCACCGGGGACCAGGAAGAGCATGCTGAAGACGGCCAGCGTGACGCCGAACAGGACGGGAACGACGGCGAGGACCCGTCGCAGGATCCACGTCAGCATGACGCCGACCAGGTCGTGCGGTTACTTGCGGAGCGTGGCGTCACCCAGGATGGGATAGGCGTTGAAATTGTACTTCACACCCTGCACGCCCGATCGGAACGCCCACACCGACAGCTCGTCGACCAGCGGCACGGTCAGCGCCTCCTCGACCGCGAACTGCGCGATCGACACGTAGATCGCGCGCCGCTTGGCCGGATCGGACTCGCGCCGGCCTTGCTCGAGCAGCGCGTCGAGCTTGGGATTCTTCACGCACGACCAGTTGAAGTTGCCGCCCACCAGCGAGCTGTGGAACAGCGCGAACAGGCCGTCGGGGTCGGTGGAGCGCAGGAACATCACCGGGCCGTGCGTGGCACAGCGATAGTTGTCCTCGTACCACGGCGGCCGCGCCTGCGCCTTGATCTTCACGTCGATCCCGACCTCCTGCAGCGAGGCCTGGATGATCTGCGCCGTCGGGTCCGGACCGCCCCCGTACTCGATGGCGTTCAGGACGATTTCCAGACGCTGGCCGCCCTTGGTGCGGATGCCGTCGCTACCCGGCGGCCAGCCTGCCTCGCCGAGCAGCGCCTTGGCCTTGGCCGCGTCGAACGGCCACGCGACGCGGCGTACCGCCGGGTCGTCGAGCATCACGGCGGTCAGCGGCGCTCCGGCCTTGAGGGCGGTGCCCTTGTAGATGGTGGCCAGAAACGCGTCTTTGTCGATTGCGTAGTTGATCGCGCGGCGTACCCTTACGTCGTCCAGGGGCGGCTTGGTGATGTTGAGCAGCCAGATCCGGGGGACACCGGGCCACGGCGCCTTCTCGATCCGCAGGGCCTGGTTGCCCTCCAGACGTGGCAACGACTGGGCGGGGACGTTGTACACGCCCTGCGTCTCGCCGCTCTCGAGCGTGGTCACGCGCGTGCCGGCCTCGGGAATGAACTTCCAAACCACCGTCTCCAGCTGCGCGGGACCGCTGCGATCACTCCACGGCACCTTCCGCTTGTAGTCGGCCACGCGGACCATCGTGGTGTGGTCCTTGGCGACGTAATCCTTGATCATGAACTGGCCGGTGCCGATGGGCCGGGTGTGCACCAGATCGCCGCTCTCGCGCACGGCCTTGGGCGAGACGATGCTGAGCGGACCGGAGGCCGCGTAGGTGAGGAACGGCGCGAACGGTGTCTCGAAGCTCACCTGCACGGAGAACTCGTCGAGCACCTTGGAACCGGCATAGCCGGCCAGTGCCGCGCGGGCCCCGCCGGCCTTGAACTTGGGATCGACGATGCGATCGAAGTTGAACTTCACCGCGTCGGCGTTGAACAGCGTGCCGTCGTGGAACTTCACGTCGCGCCGCAGCTTGAACGTCACGCCCCGGCCATCCCTGGACGTCGTCCACGATTCGGCCAGCCAGGGAACGAGCTTGCCGTCCGCGCCCTTGTAGACGAGGTTCTCCGTCACCGAGGCGATGATCTGGTACGTCACCGCGGACGGCGAGGCGTGAGGATCGAGCGTCGGCGGCTCCTGATCGAGGCCGAGGACCAGCGTGCCCGGCGCCTGGGCGCCCGCCGTTGGCACCATAGGTCCCGTGAGGGCGAGCAGCGTGAGAGCCACGCACGACGCGAACCGGCGCCAGGGACAGGAACGTCGCATGGTCGAATGCCTCCTCGGCGAGCGGGAGTATACCGCGGCTGCGTCGATTAATCGTCGGCCATGCGCAGGGAGGCAAGGGGCCGTCCTCCCCACGGCGGCCGTCCTGCTGTATGCGGGATGCTTGGCGGCGGCCCTCCACGGGAACTGACGCGGCTCGGAGAATGGCCCAACGACGGCAACGATCCCGGCGGCGCTCGCTCTTCTTCCCTGGCGCAGATCGATCGTGCGCTGCGGACGAAGATGGGCAACTCGGTGGTGGCCTCCGCGCTGCCCTGAGCCTCTCGGCTCTTGATGGCGCAGGCGTCATCCCCTTCGCGAACCACTCGGAAATCAGCTTGAGATCGACGAGCTCCGAACCGTCGCGCGGATCCTCAATTTTGGCGGCGAACGACCCATGATTGCCGCAGTCGCGATGCCTCTCACGCCCACTCCGCAGGTGGTCTGTCGAGCGCGGCCCGATCCCACCGAGCGAGGTCGGCCCCGGCTTCATACGCGCTTTGAAAGAACTCCAGCACCGTCTCATCCGGTGAGGATCCTGAACGCACCACGTCGTACGGCAGAATGAAGTTGCCAAGCTCTCGACTATAATAGGCGGCCGCGGGGCGGATCCCAGCCGAGGCAAGGCCGGCCGGCTCGGGTCGCGTGTACGCGTAAAAGGCGGGCTCGGCCACGGAGCCGCTCCCCGGCCAGAATCCGACGCTCATCTCCTCGTGTGAATTCGCCTCGCGAAGCATCTCCGAGTCGGTGTCTCTATGAGCGGGCGCCCGGCGGCCGCTGAAGCGCGTGAGGGCGAGATCGAACGCCCCCCAGAAGAAATGTACGGGACTGCTCTTCCCGAGAAATCTCCCCTGGAACCGCTTCAGGATTCTGTCTGCCTGCACGAGTATTTGAAAGAATCGATTGGCTTGACGAGAGTCGTACGAGGCATGGACGCGATCCTCGAGGAACGGAATACCCCCGTCGATCTCGACGGGCACCGGCCACAGGTCCACGACGATCCCCAGGCCCGCGAGCACATCCGTGTACTCGCGATAGAAGTCCGCCACTGCCTGGGCGCGGAGAGCGATGTTCCGCGCCGCCCCTTCGCTCGTGGTCACCATGAGCCGATGATCGATGAAATCGAATTCGACCTCAAAGGTGCGGGCGCCGTATGGGATTGGTGTCGTCGTCAACCCGCGCGAGCTCAAGTACAGGGGCACGTGCCACCAGTGGTTTTGCCGTGGCGAGAGCGCGAGCCGGGTCTTCCCCACGATCTGCATCCACATGTGAAGGGTGTCATGCGTCGACTGCCAGTCTGCGAGCAGGAGGCGGGGCCAGTTTCTCTCATCGTCCGTTGACATGTCAGGCCCCGAGGTGGGAGGGCTCCAGCCCGCACGTGGCGAGGTAAGAGCCCAGCGCCGCCCTCGCCCTGGTCGCCTCTGGCGCCAGCGTCGGGTCGTTCAAGCGCTGTTCCATCCTTCTCCTCTTTCGACACCGCGCCCGAACGTCAGAGAGCGACGGTACGGAAGCCGGCGAGGATATTGCGCCGCTGTCGCTTGTAGAAGTTCCGCCATGTGCTCCGGATGAGGCGTGAGCGAGTGGTCCAGGCTCCGCCGCGCAGCACCTTCTTCTGCCCGAAGTACGGCTGCGAGTATTCCGCGTACGGGTCGCAGATGAAACCGGGATACGGCTGGAACGTGTCGTCCACCCACTCCCAGACATTCCCGATCATCTGGCGACAGCCGACAGGGCTATCGCCGGCGGGCAAGGCCCGGACGTCGACCGGCCCGCCCGCGCGGTAGTCGAGGTTAGCCCGTTCCGGTGTCGGGGGCTCGTCTCCCCACGGGAAGCGGCGCTTGCGGCCGGTGGCCACGTCGAGCGTCGCCGCCATCTCCCATTCCGCCTCGGTGGGAAGCCGCCGGCCCGCCCAGCGGCAGAAGGCTTCCGCCTCGTACCAGTTCACGTGCACGACCGGATGCCAGGGATCGAGCGGCGCGAGGACGTCGAACTGGCGCACGAGCCAGCCTCGGTGTCCGTCGCGAACCCAGAAGATGGGCTGCTGCGCTCCTTCGCGGCGACACCAGTCCCATCCGCGCCGGCCCCAGCACTCACGCCGCCGATAGCCGCCATCGTCGACGAAAGCCTGGAACTCGGCATTCGTGACCGGGGTCGATGAGATCCGATAGGGCTTCACGTGGACGGGATGCGCCCACTTCTCGTTGTCGAAGACGAACGGCTCGTCGACGGAGGCGCCCAGCAGGAACGGACCGCCGGGCACGCTGACGTCGTGCGGCTGGTACGCAAGGTCTACCGGCGGAGCGGCGCACGCCGGATCGATCCGGCTCAGCGCGGGACGCAGATATCCGTGCGTCTGGAGAATCAGGGTCAGATTCTCCGCGTGCATGTCCTCGTGGAGCGCGGCGAGCGTGTAGAAGTACCGCTCACGATCCGTCGGCGCGGCGGCGTCCAGTCGGCCGAGGCATCGCTTCAGCACTTCGGAGATGTATGCGTGGGTGGCGTCGCGCGACGGGAAGGGATGATCCCAGCGCCGCGTGTACGACACCTTGAACGAATCATAGATGCCGTCGGACCCGGGCAGCAGCGGTTCGGCGCCCTCCAGATGGCGAAGGATCCAGTATTCCTGGAACCAGCCGACGTGGCCCATCTCCCAGAGCGGCGGCTCAACGAAGTGGCCACGCGGTCCGAGCATCTGCTCGTCGGTCAGCCCCTCCAGCAGCTCGAGCTCGACCATCCGAGCGTCTCGCAGGGCGTCGAGCAAGTCATCGGGAGTTGGAATGGTCTGGGGGGAAATCATCGGTGTTTGGCGCTAGCGGCAAGTGTACCCGATTCAGCAAGCCAAGCGGTCGGTCGGGTGAAGTCCGGCAGCCTTTCGCCCGCTTTGGAGGCTAGATGTTCGCGAGCAACCGCTTCATGGCGAGCGCGATCTCCACGACATGTGTTTCCAGCGCGAAGTGCCCGGTATCGAGAAACTGGACCGTGGCGTTTGGATTATCGCGCCGGAAGGCTTCGGCGCCCGCCGGAATGAAGTATGGATCATGCCTCCCCCAGATTGCGAGCAACGGCGGCTAAGCCAAGCCGCCGGCGACCTGAATCAAATTACGACCCGCGTGTCCGGAAAATGGGAAGATCGCGGGGCAGACGATGGCCAGCGCCACCGACTTCGACCGCCTGGATTACGAGAAGCGCGTCAATCGGGTCATCGATCACATTTCCGCCCATCTGGCCGAGGACCTGTCCCTCGAGGGGCTCGCCCGCGTGGCCGCGTTCTCGCCCTTCCACTTCCACCGCATCTTCCGGGCGGTCAGCGGCGAGACGCTCTTCGGCTTCGTCCAGCGGCTTCGGCTGGAGCGTGCCGCGCTCGCCCTGGTCCATCACCGCGACCGCAGCATCCTGGCCGTTGCGCTCGACCATGGCTTCGCCTCCGCCGCGACCTTCGCGCGCGCCTTCAAGGCCCACTTCTCGATGAGCGCCACCGACTGGCGCGCGGGCGGGGCCGAGCGCTGGAGCAAGCGAGGCAAAGCGAATCGCAACCCGAGCAAAGCGGGGCCGCACCGGGCGCGGCATGGTGTTCCTCGAAAGCCACAGGAGGCCGCCATGAACGTCAAGATCGGCGAGCTGCCGAACTACCACGTCGCCTACATGCGGTACGTCGGACCGTACGGTCCCCACGGCATTCCCCTGCGCTGGCGGCGGCTCCGCGAATGGATGCACCCGCGCGGGCTCGACGCACCGAATGCGGTCATGCTCGGTATCGCCCACGACGATCCGGACGTCACCGCCGTCGAGAAGCTGCGCTACGACGCGTGCGTCGTGGTCCCCGCCGACTTCAAGGGGGACAAATGGGTCAACGTGATGGACGTGCCCGGAGGCCGGCACGCGATCACGGCGTTCGCCGGGACCGCGCACGAGATCGAGGACGCGTGGGGCTCCCTCTACCGGACGTGGCCGCCGGGTAGCGGCTTCGAACCCGACGATCGGCCGTGCCTCGAGGTGTACCGGGGCAACCCCGAGGTCGCCGGCCGGCCGGGCGCTTTTCACTGCGAGCTCTGCATCCCGGTGAGGCCGCGGTGAGACCGCGGCGGTCTCGCGGATCCCGCGCCGGCTGGCTGGTGATCGTCATGCTGCTCGCGGCGTGCAGCGCCCCGCCGACTGCGATCCCCGCGGCGCGCGGCGCCGGCGTGACGGCGCTGGTGGGGGGACGCGTGCAGCCCTCGCCGGAGGCCCCGACGATCGGCGACGGCGTCGTCCTCATCAGCCAGGGCGTCATCACCGCGGTCGGGCCACGCGCTGAGGTCCCCGTGCCGCCGGACGCGGCCGTGATCGACTGCACGGGAACGACCATCACCAGCGGGTTCTGGAACAGCCACGTGCATTTCATGCCCACGGCGTTCCAGCAGGCGGACCGGGCCCCGGCCCAAAGGCTGGCCGAGGCGCTACGCGCGATGTTGACGTCGTGGGGCGTCGTCCACGCCGTCGACACCGGGTCGTTGCTGGACAACACCCTGGCGCTGCGGCGTCGAATCGAGAGCGGTGAGATTCCAGGACCATCGATCCGCACCGCGGGCGCGGGGTTCGTCCCGGTCGGCGGCAGCCCCTACTACATCCTGCCCGCACGTCTGCCGGAGCTGACGAGCCCCGACGCGACGGCGGCCGCGGTGAACGGCAACCTGGACCGCGGCGCGGACGTGATCAAGCTCTTCACGGGCTCCTGGGCCCGACGCGATCACATCGTGGTCATGCCCGTCGATCTCGTGCGTGCCGCCACGGACGCTGCTCATCGCCGGGGCACGCTCGTGCTGGCGCATCCGTCGAACAGCGCCGGCGCCCGCGCGGCGATCGAAGGCGGCGTCGACGTCCTCGTGCACACCTTTCCCTCGGAGCTGGACCGGCGCCCGTGGGATCGCGAGCTGCCGCGCATGATGCTCGAGCGCAAGATGGGCCTGGCCCCCACGCTCAAGCTGTTTCCGACCGAGCTCCGGAAGGCCGGCGTGCCCGCGAGCGTGATCGAGGTCGTGCTCGGCAACACGCGCGACCAGCTGCGCACCTTCGCCGAGGGCGGCGGCCAGGTGCTGTTCGGCACCGATGTCGGCTACATCGCCGACTACGACCCCACCGACGAGTATGTCTACATGCAGCAGGCAGGCCTGTCCTACCCGCAGATCCTGGCCGCGCTCACGACCGCGCCGGCCGCGCGCTTCGGTGCCGCGGCGCGCACGGGGCGGCTGGCGGCCGGGCTGGACGCCGACATCGTGGTGATCGAGGGCGATCCGGCGCAGGACATTCGCGCGCTCGCCCGCGTGCGGACCGCGCTGCGCGCCGGACGGGTGATCGCGGGTAAGATGTAGCGCCTTGGAACTCGAGCGGTACAGACGTGCAAGAGCCGAAGGTTGCTCCATACGGGGTTCTATCTCGAACCGCATCAACGGGCGGCTTCTCAAGCCACCCTCTGCTGCGTTGGGAAGATCGACCTACCGTGCCCGTTCCATCGCCAGGCGCACCCCGAATGCTACGAGGATCGCGCCGGCGGTCGCTTCGATAGCCCGCGTCACACGTGGGTGGCGAAGCCAGAAGCGCAGCCGGGCCACGAACAGCGTGACGGCCGACAGCCATAGAACACCCTCCATCCAGTGAATGCCGGCCAAGAACATCGACTTTCCCAGCACCCAATCGCCCCGATTCATGAACTGAGGCAGGAACGCGAGGTAGAACACCGCCACCTTCGGATTCAGCAAGTTACTCAGCAATCCTTCAACGAAGGACCGCCGTCCTCGCGCGGGGATCGCTGGGCCGCCCGCATCAAGGGCTCCACTCGGGTGGTGCCTCAATGCCTGACGAAGCGACTGAATGCCCAGCCACACCAGATAGCCGGCGCCGATGAGCTTGACCATGCCGAAGACGGCCGCCGAATTGACGAGAATCAACGATAACCCCAACCCGGAGAGCGTCGCGTGCATGAAGAGTCCGCAGCACGCCCCCACCGCGGTGAGCAGTCCCGCTCGACGGCCTCGTGCCAGTACGTTGCGGACCACGAGCATCGTGTCGGCGCCCGGAGTGATGGTCAGGATGCCGGCGATAATCGCAAAGGCGATGACCTGAGGATCCATGACGCCTACAGCGTATAGCAACCGCTCAGCCGGCGTGGCGATGTTCGGCCGGCAAGCCGAAGCGCTCCGCGGTCTGGCTCGCGGCGTCGAATTGAATGAGCACGGCGGCCTCCCGTCCGACGACCCAAGCGTCGTGGCCGGGCTCGACCACGACGACGGCCGGCGCCGCGAAGTCGAACGCGCAGCCGTCACGGTACTGACCCTTGACCCTCCCTGCGGTCAGGAAACCAACGTGGCCGTGCATGCACAGGTCGGTACCGATGACTGGCTTCATGTGGGTCGACCAGCGAAATCCCGGCGGATAGACGACGCGCTTGACCTGGCCATTAGCGGCGGCCACCGCGTCAATCATGACGCCGCCGATCTCGTGGTGCTGGGCGCCCTTGATCGGCCGATGGCTGCCACCGAGAGAGCGGGACCCGGCCGCCGGAGACCGCCGGCCACGCACTGTTGACTTGACCACGCGCTTTTTCATCGCAGGTCCTCCTCCTGGCCCTGACCCCTACTTCGCGTCGGGCTTGAGCCGGCCGACCGGGCAGACTACGCGTGGCCGGGAATCAGCCCGAGTCCAGCCTCCTCCACGCGCGGCCCGTAGGCGTTGAGAAAATGGCCTCGTCACACCGCGCAGCGTTGCTGCATGGGAGCGAAGGAACATCAAGCCGCTTGCGCTCACTATGCCACCCTCGCGGTTGCAGCGCGGGATCAGCTGATCCAGTAGCCTCCCCGCGCCCTAGGTGCGGGCGCGCGAGGTGTGTTCGAACTCACCGGCGGCGGCCGGGCGATCGCCGTGGCTGCCGTCGAGGAACCGGAGGGCCACCGCCGTGTGGAGGGCGACGCCGGTCGCCATGGCCGTCTCGTTTACCACCATGCGATTCGAGTGGTTGGGGATGGGCGTGACCTCACCGTCTGGCCGGGTGCCCAGGAACATCAGGGTGCCCGGGATCTGGCGCAGCACGTATGAGAAGTCCTCGCTCCCCATCATTGGCGTGGCCATGAGGCGCACGCGATCCTCGCCGAGCATCTCGGCGGCGACGCGGGAGACGAAGGTCGTGATGTCCTCGTCGTTGACCGTGACGGGATAGCCGCGGATCAGCTTGACCTGCGCCTCGGCGCCGTGCGCGGCGGCCAGGCCCTTCACCAGCCGCTCCACGCCCTCCAGCACACGCTCACGTGTGCGCTCGGACACGGTCCGGATGGTGCCGAGCAAGTGTGCCGTCTCTGGAATGACGTTGCGCGTGCTGCCCGCCTCGATCTTGGCGATGGTGATCACGGCCGGGTCGAACGCATCGACGCGGCGGGTGACGAAGGTCTGCAGCGCCTGGACGATCTCGCACGCCACGGGGATGGGATCGAGGCAATCGTGCGGCGCCGAAGCATGTCCGCCGCGCCCATGGATCACTGCCTCGATGGTGTCGCCCGAGGCCAGAATGGGCCCCGGCCGCGTGGCCACTACCCCGGCCGGGTGGCGGGAGCCGCCGTGCAGGGCGAAGGCCGCCGACGGCGCTCCGCCAGGTATGCCGAGGCCTTCCTCCAGCATGTAACGGGCCCCGTGGTACCCCTCTTCCCCTGGCTGGAACATGAAGACGACACGGCCGGCGAGCTGCTCGCGGTGCCGCGCAAGCAGACGCGCCGCGCCCACCAGCATGGCCACGTGGGCGTCGTGCCCGCAGGCATGCATGACGCCGTCGACCCGCGACGCGTAATCGAGGCCCGTCTCCTCCTGTACCGGCAGGGCGTCCATGTCGGCACGGAGCAAAATGGACGGCCCCGGCCGGGCGCCCTCGAGCGTTGCCACCACCGATGTGAGCCGCTCTCCCTTCCGGATCGAGAGCCCCAGGCCGTCGAGGGCCTGGAGCACCGCCGCCTGCGTGTGCGGCAGGTGGAGGCCGAGCTCCGGTTGACGATGGATGGCACGACGCAGGCGGACGACATCGGGCTGCAGCTCCTGGGCTTCCCGGAGAAGTGTCGAGATCATGGGGGAAGCCTAGCCCTGCTGGCGCGTCGTGGCAAGCTCGCATCTTCCGGGGCGCGCGTCGACCCGTCCAGCACCGACGATCTGCCAACCCTCACTCGTGAGGGAGGCTGTCGCTAGGGATTGGAAGGCCTGTGGCAACGTGAAACATGGTCAGAAACGGCCGGATTTGCGGGGGCGGCCTAGCTTTGGGTACCCTCACGAGGGTCGCGGTGGCTTCGAGGTCTACGTCGGCCTCGTCGATTCTCGTGGCCTGGCGCAATCGCAGCAGATCTCCAAGCACTCTTCGATGTACCTGATCGACGAGGTCAGAGATGGCGATCGGTGAACGGATCCTGATCTTCGGCGGCGGGATCGCGGGGCTCATCCTGGCTACCGCCCTCGCCGGCCCGTCAAAAGCTCTCACGTCGCTTCCGTCGACTCGCTCCTTCGCGCCGAGGCACTCGAATCTGGATTGGTTGCGACCCAGTCCATGAAGATCTGATAGCCGAGCGCCAGGAGCGTGGCCCCCACGAACATGCCAAGGATTCCGCCGGTCGCCATGCCGCCCAATGCCCCGAGCAAGATCACCGGCATCGGCGCATCGACTCCACGGCCCAGCATCAGTGGTTTCAAGACGTTATCGGCCATTCCTGATAGCAGCAACACGATCGTATAGGCGGTGGCCGAGCTCCCGCTGTAGCTGCCGCTTGCCCAGATATACCCGATCACCGGAAGGATGACGATGAACGCCGGCACCTGGGCGACACCCAGAACAAGCGTGATAGCCGCCAGGACACCCGCCCACGGTATGCCGGCGACGAGGAGGGCAAGACCGACGAGGATGGCCTGTATGAAGGCGATGCCGATGACTCCCTGAGCAACGGCCCGGATGGTGGCCGTGGACAGCTTAGCGAAAGAGCCACCTCTATCACTGCCCATGATGCGCTCGAATATTGCTCGGCTCCCGCGGGCACCCGCGTCGCCGTACGCCATCACAATGCCGGCGATGATGAAGGACGCGAGAAACTGGAGGATTCCGACCCCTATGCCCGCGACGATCGACAGTCCCTTCCTGGCCAGCTCTCCGATCTGCGGCTGCATGCTTTGCACGAGGCCCGGCAGGTCACTATGTGCCCTCGACCAAAGCTCATGAATCCTCTGGCCGACGATCGGCCAATCCTGTACGCCCTTTCGCGGTTCGGGGATTTCCAGCGTGTTGTGCTGCACGGCGTTGACGAGATCGTGAATGGAGCTTCCAAACGAGTGCACCAGCAACGCGGTGGGAGTGACGATCAGCAGGCAGCCGGCAACTACCAGGATGGTCGCGGCGATACCATGCTTGCCGCCAATCCTGCACGCGAGGGATTGATGCACAGGATAGAGCGCGACAGCCAGGACGACTGCCCAGACCATCAGCGTCAGGAACGGCGCAAAGACGACGTAGCACAGCGATGCCAGGACACCGATGAACGCTGCCCGAATCAATACATCCAGCAGGCGAGACGAGAGCCGTCTTTCGAGTTCGTTATCTGGCTGTCCCGGCCTATTCACTGGCCTTGATCCTGTTGTGACCGGCAGGTCCTAAGGCCGCTGGACATCGAGACGGCACATCCGGATGGCAGCGTGCGATGAACGGGTACATCGCACCCGGCATCCACTCTCGGTCGAGCCGCACCGCCGGTCCCCGGTGGGTTGGATATCCGCCGAGGGGCTTCGGCACCCTCGGCGGCAGGCTCCTGGGTCGCGTCGACTACTGCTTCTTTATGTCGCGGGCGGAATCGCGCGCGTCCTGCTTCACGTCCCGCTTTTCCTTCCGACATTCCGCGCGACTCTTCTCGTCTCCTGCCTTGCACTCGGCCTTTGTATCGCGGGCGTCCTGCCGGCCCGTCTGCTTTGTATCCCGCGCGTCCTTTCGATCATCCCGTCGATCCTCCCGCCGCTCCGACCCTTGGGTTTGCGCGTCACTCGGTGCCATCGCAGCCAGGGGTCCCACGGCGAGCGCCAGCGTCAGCGCGGCCATCCGAAATGTGTTGTGCATGTGCTCTCCTTTCTCTTGCCGCGCATCCTGTCACAGGATCACCGCCCAGACAAGCCGGAACGTCCTGGCCCCTCTGGTGAGTCGCGATTCGTTCTCTCGTCCTCTATGCGCGTCATTCGACGTAGCGAGCGCCTTGCCACTATCTTCATCCTGACATGCGCAGCAACCAGTGACCACGCCCGCTATCCGTCCTCGGCAGCCTCGGCGATGATGCCCGTCTCGTCGCCATAGGCCTTGATAGCGGCGCCTACGGTGGGGAAGGTTCGCATGTCTGCGAATCTTTCGAGCCGGTGCCGCTCGTTCCATTGACTCCATTCGGTCTGGCGTCCCGCCATGCCGAAGGTCACGCCGCGCGCGCGCAAGATGTCGATGAAGTCTCGGGCCATGTAGAGTCCGCTCACGTCGATCATCGTCACCGGGATCATGTCCACCACGAACCACCGCAGGGAGGGACCGGCAGCATCGGCGGCAGCCAGTGCCTGCTGTTTGAAGTATGGCGCATTGAAGAACACGATCGGCCCATTGAAGCGGAACAGCAGCAGCCCAGGGACGGTGCGGGCCTCCGGATGGCGCTCGATAGAATGCCAGCCGTGGAATCCCTTCACCGAGCCCAGCACCTCCACGCGCGGCCGCGACACCAGCCTGACGAACCGCAGCAGGGCCAGGATGACCGCCACCAGGATGGCCTCGACTGCCCCGACCGCCACCACACCGAGGGTGGCCAGCAGCGAAAGCAGCAGCTCCCGACGGTCGACCTGGTAGAGCAGCTTGAGAGTACCGACGTCCACCAGTGAATAGGCCGCCATTATCAGCACCGCACCCAGCGCGGCGATGGGCACATAGCGCAATGGTCCGGTCAAGAACAGCAGCACCACCGCGATGGTGGCGGCGGCCACGAGCCCGGCCACCTGCGTCCGTCCGCCCGCGGCATCATTCATGGCGGTGCGCGAATCCGCGCCGCTGATGGCGAATCCCTGCGAGAGTGCCGAGGCCACATTGGCCACCCCCAGGGCGGCGAACTCGCGATCGGCATCTATCTCGTACCGGTTCCTGGCCGCGAAGCTACGCGCGGTGAGCATCATGCTCGAGAA
>JBKOVG010000254.1:0-7375 GCA_046723845.1 Candidatus Methylomirabilota bacterium
GCCATAGCCCGCGCCCCTGAGCCGTCGCACGAGGAGGACGGGCAGATAGGCCGCGAGCCCGAGGCCCAGCACCAGCGTGTAGACGGCGTGGATCAGCGTCGCGCCTCCTCGTCCACCTGCCAAGTCACTTCACGGAGCGCCGCCTCGATGTCCTTGCGCGTCGCCTCGTCGTCAGCGCGCTCGCGCGAACGCGCCACCCGCAGCGGCTCGCCGAAGCGGACGACGCAGCGGGCGAAGGGCTTCGGCACCCGGAAGCCGTCCCACGACCTCGCCCGCCACTCCGACGAGGCGGCGAGGGACAGCGGCACCACGGGCGCGCCCGTCAGTCGCGCGAGCGCCGCCACGCCGGGCTTCACCGTTTCCGCAGGCCCGCGGGGACCGTCGGGCACCACGATGACACTGTGGCCCTCTTCGAGGGCCCGCGCCAGCCCCCGCAGGCCGCCCGCCCCGCCCCGCGACGACGATCCGCGCACCACCGCGAAGCCGAAACGGCGCACGAGCCGCGCCACCATCTCGCCGTCGCGCGAGCGGCTGATGAGCACGCGCGCCTCATGGTGGCGGTAGAGATACGGGAGGAGGAGCAAACGCGAGTGCCACACCACGTAGATGGCCGGCGTGTTCGAGGCCCACAGGGGCTCGGCGGCCCGTTCCTCGCGCCGGATGCGGAGGGTGCGGGCGAGCAGCCGCAGCGCGCAGGCGCCGAGGGGCGGCGCCAGCGCTTCCACCAGCGCGTTCGCCATCACGCCGCTCCCGCCACCGTGAGGATGGCGCGCGCCGCCCGCTCCCCCACCCCCGGCGCGCCGAGCCGCTCCCGCAGGTCCTTGAAGGCGAGGCGCTGAGCGGCGGCGGCATCGTGCTCGTCGAGGAGGCGCTCGGCCTCGGCGGCGAGACGGGCGCCCGTCACGTCGGCCTGGAGGATCTCCGGCACCACGGTGCGCCGGGCCACGATGTTGGGCAGGCTGATCCAGGGAATCTGCTTGAGCAACCGGCCCACCACTTCGGTGAGGCGCGAGACGCGATAGCAGACGACCATCGGAGTGCCGAGCAGCGCGGCCTCGAGGGTCGCAGTGCCCGAGGCGACGAGGAGGGCGTCGGCGGCCGCCATGACCTCGTGGGTCTGTCCCTCGACCACCTCGATGGACGGCGCGCCGGCCGCACGCCCGATGAAGCCGTCGATCATTCCGCGGCTCACCGTGGGCGCCAAGCCCAGGACGAAGCGCCGGCGGCCGACAGCTCGCGCGAGCGCCGTCGCCGCCTCGAGCATGGGGGGGAGAAGGTGCTCGATCTCTTCGCGCCGGCTCCCGGGAAGGAGTCCCACCACCGTGCCTTCCTTCGGCAGGCCGAGGCGTCGCCGCGCCTCTTCCAGGCTCAGGGTGAACGGGACAACGTCGAGGAGGGGATGGCCCACGTACTCTACCGGGATGTTGGCGCCCGCGTAGAGATCGCGCTCGAAGGGAAAGGCGGCGAGGACCTGGGTCACCCGGCTTGCCATCTGTCGGATGCGCCCCGAGCGCCAGGCCCAGAGCTGCGGCGGCATGAAATAGACCACGGGCACGCGGGCGCGCTTCGCGTGGCGCGCGAGGCGCAGGTTGAACTCGGGGAAGTCGATGACCACCAGCGCCTGCGGACGCTGCCGGCGCATCCGCCGCACGAGCAGCCGATAGGCGCGAAAGAGCGACGGGATGCGGCCGATGACCTCGTTGGTGCCCACGCCCGCCTGCGCCGTCGGGTCCACGAGGATCTCCACGCCGGCCGCGGCCATGCGTGGCCCGCCCATGCCGAGCACGCGCACGTGGGGATCGAGGCGCTTGAGGGCGCGGCAGATGGTCGCCCCGTGGAGATCGCCCGAGGCCTCTCCCGCCGACATCATGATGAGGCGATGGCGGGCTTCGGTCACACCCCAACCAGGGCGATGCCGGCCCGCTCGGCCGTTTGGAGGGCCGCCTCGCGATCCACCAGGAGCATCTTGCCGCCGTCCACGGCGAGCACGGTGGCGCCGCACTCTGCCATGGCCTCGAGGGTGGCTGGTCCTACCGTGGGCACGTCGAAGCGGAAGTCGTGCTCGGTCGCCACCGCCTTGATCACCACCGCCCCCTTTCCAGCGAGGCGGGCCCCGCGGCGGATGGTCTCGTCGGTGCCCTCGGCCGCCTCCACGGCAAGGGTGACGCCGTGGGAGCGCACGAGAGTCTGGCCGATGCGGAAGCCGGCGATCTGGCGGGCGAGCGCGAAGCCGGCGCGGATCTCCTCCCACTCCGCCTCCGACGGCGCCCGCGAGGTCAGCGTGCCGAGCTCCATCATCCAGGACGAGAGGAACGGACGCTGGTCGAGGACCTCGATGCCCATCCCGCCCAGGGTGGCCAGGGCCATGTTGGCCAGTGCCTCGTCGGACAGCCCCCCGCGGGCCATCTGGCGGCCCACGGCGTCCGTCTCGTGGAGGTTGTCGAACACGCTGCGCTTCCAGAACTTGCCCACGAAGAGCGCGGCGCTCACGCGCGCCTCGCCAAGCGCGTGGAGCACGGCCTGGATGTCGGTGAGGGAGGACGGCACCATACGCTCCACGTGCCCGTCGAGGCCCGTGGCTTCGTCGAAGGTGAGAGCGACCACGCGCCAGCCCTGGCGGGCGGCTTCGGCGGCGGCCCGGCCGGGGAGGACCCCGGCCCCCGCCATCACGGCGAGGCGGCGCTCCACGGAAGATCCTTGGGCCAGGCGACTTCGCCCCGGCCGTCGCGGATCATCCGCTCGATCTCGAGCGCCACGGCGAGAGACCGGAGATCCTCGGTCTCGAAGAGATCCGCCTGGCCGGTCGCCTGGGCCGTCCGCGCCGCGGCGATCAGGTGCCGGATCTCCAGCTTGAGCGGATTGTCCTTGTGCACGAAGAGGCGCTCGACGAAGGAGGCCTGCCGGTAGCGGATGGACTCGCGGTTGAGGGTGTATTCCTGGGCGGCCCGCCGGTGGATCTGGATGTCCTGGTCGGCGTAGTTGAGCACGATGTAGGCGTCGGGCTGGGTGATGGAGAGCGTGCGGATCTTCTCCTCGGTGGCCCGGCTCGCCGTGATGGTGGCCATGGCCCCGGACTCGAAGAAGATCTGCACGTTGGCCACGTCGGCCTGGCGGGAGTGGATGGAGCGGCCGAGGCAGTTCATGCGGCGCGGCTCACTGTCCACCAGCCCCAGCACGATGTCGATGTCGTGGATCATGAGGTCCATGACCACGGAGTCGTTCTGCACCCGGGGCACGAAGGGGCCGAGACGCCGCGACTCGATGAGGATGGGCTGCTCCACGATCTTCCGGAGTTCCTGCACGGCGCCGTTGAAGCGCTCCACGTGGCCCACGTGGAGGACCCGGCGGTGCTGGCGGGCCACGCGGAAGAGCTCCTTGGCCTCCTCCAGCGTGGGCGCCATGGGCTTCTCCACGAGCACGTGCACGCCCGCTTCCAGGAGATCGCGCGTGACTTCGAAGTGGCGCTCGGTGGGGACGGCCACGGTGGCGATGTCGACCAGCCCCGCGAGGTCGCGATGGCTCGTCACTGCGCGCGTCCCGTACTGTCCGGCGATCTGGCCCGCCCGCTCGGCATCCGCGTCGCAGATGGCGACCAGGTCCACCTCCCACAGCTCGGCGAGGGCGAGGATGTGATACTGCCCCATGTGCCCCGCCCCTACCACGCCCGCCCGCAGCCGGCCGTTCTCCGATGCGCTTACCACACGCGCTCCTCGTTCGCCGCGTCGTCGCGACCTGATTCGGTGGTACGCCCGCCCGGGACGATGCCGCGCTTGGAGCCTTCCACGAAGGCCACCAGCTTCGCCACCATGGGATCGCTGCCCAACTCGGTCTTGATGCGGGCGATGGCGGTGGCGGGCGCCAGGCCCGAGCGATAGAGGAGGCGGAAGGCATCGCGCACCTGCTGGCGGCTCGCCGCCTCCACGCCGCCTCGCCGCATCGCAATGACGTTGACGGACAGCGCCCGCGCCGGCAGACCGTCGGCGATCATGAAGGGGGGCACGTCCTGGGTCACCTTGGAGCAGCCGCCCACGTAGGCATAGGTGCCGATGCGCACGAAGGGGTGGATGCCCGTCTGGCCGCCCACGGTGGCGCGATCCTCCACCACCACGTGCCCGGTCAGGCCCGCATAGTTGATGATGATGACCTCGTCACCGATCACGCAGTCGTGGGCCACGTGGCTGGAGGCCATGACGAGGCAGCGCGCGCCGATGGTCGTGTCGTGCCCCTCGTGGGTGGCGTGGTGCACCGTCACGTATTCGCGGATCGACGTCTCCTCGCCGATGGCCACGCCCACGGGGAGCCCGGCCTTGAACTTGAGGTCCTGGGGCTCGCCCCCGATGATCGCGCCGTGCCCGATGCGGCAGCGCGCGCCCAGGGTCACCCGGCCTTCGAGCACCACGTGGGCGCCGATCTCCGCGTCGCGCCCGACGCGCACCTCGGGGCCGACGACGCTGTAGGGACCAATGCGCACGCCGGCGTCCAGCTCGGCGCGCGGGTCCACGATGGCCGTGGGATGGATGCCCGGCGCGTCAGCCACCGGGGTGTCCCTCGAGCTCACGCACGCGCTTTTCCAGCGAGCGCACCCGGCGCACGAGGTCCGGCAGCATGGTCTCCGCCGCCCAGATGCGGCGGGCGAGCGTGGCCGGCCGGCTCGGGGTGCCGCTCATCACCTGCCCCGCCTCCACGTCACTGGGCACGCCCGACTGCGCGGTGAGGATGGTGCCCTCGCCGATGGTCACGTGGTCGGCGACGCCGACCTGGCCGGCCAGGATGGCGCGATTGCCGATGGTGCAGGAACCCGAGACGCCGACCTGGGCCACGAGGATGACGTCCTCGCCGACCTCGCAGTTGTGCCCCACCTGCACGAGATTGTCGATCTTGCTCCCGCGCCCGATGATGGTGTCACCCAGGGTGGCGCGGTCGATGGTGGTGTTAGCGCCGATCTCCACGTCGTCGGCGATGCGGAGGCCTCCCACCTGGGGAATCTTGCGATGGGCGGTGCCGTCGAAGGCGTAGCCGAAGCCGTCCGCTCCCAGCACGGCGCCCGAGTGGACGATCACCCGGTGACCGACGACCACGCCTCCGTGGACCACCGCGCGGGGATGGAGCACCACGTCGTCAGCGAGCACGGCGCCCGCGCCCACGAAGCAGAGCGCGCCCACCCGGGTGCGCGCCCCGATCACCGCGCCCGCCTCCACCACGGCGCCGGCGCCGACCGAGGCGCTCGGGTCGATCCGGGCCCCCGGGTCCACCACGGCGGTGGCGTGCACGCCGGTGGCAACGGCGGGCTCGGGATGGAAGAGGCGCAGGAGCGGGATGAGGGCGGCGTGGGCGGAGTCGACGCGGAGCAGAGCCTGGGAGAGCCCGGCGACGTCGCGGCCGACGACGAGGGCCGCCGCTCTACTCTGCGTGGCCACCTTGAGGTACTTGGCGGCGGTGAGGAACGACACGTGCTCCGGCCCCGCCTGCTCGAGGGAGGCGACACCGGTGACGACACGATGGCGATCTCCTTCGAGGGTGGCGCCGAGCGCCTCGGCGAGCTGGCCGAGCGTGAAGGAGACGCCCACGGGGCCTACTTCTTGGCCTTTCGCATCTCGTCGTCGAAGGCCTTGATCACGTCCTCCGTGACGTCGACCTCCGGCGCGCCGTACACCACGCCGGCCTGCCGGCGCTCGACGATGACGGCGTAGCCCTTCTCCTTGCCCACCTTGGTGAAGATCCCCTCGAGGTCGCGGAGGATCTTCTGGCCCATGGTCTGCTCCTTCTTCTGCAGCTCCTTCTCCAAGTCGTCGAGGAGGCGCCGGATGTCGCGGGTCTTCCGCTCGAGGGCTTCCTGCTTCTCACGGCGGGCGTCCGCGGAGAGGAGCTGACCCTTCTTCTCGAGCTCGTCGCGCAGCTTGTCGTAGTCGACCTTCTGGCTGTCCACCTGCTTCTGCATCGCCGCCTTTTCCTTCTCGATCTGCTCGCGGGCCTGCACGCCCGCCTGCGAGCGCGCGAGGATGCGCTGGAGGTCGACATAGCCGACCCGGGTGGCGGCGGGAGCGGCCGGCGCGGCCGGCTGCTGCGCCACGGCGGGCGTCCACACCCACCAGAGAGCCGACAGTGCCGCCAGCACCGTCAGCGCGGCCATGATGACCTTGACCCTCCCCATCATTCCTCTCTCCTTCTGGCTAGAACGCGGCGCCCATCGAGAACTGGATGTTGCCGACCTTCTCCTTCCCGGTGGGAGAAGGATTGAAGCCATAGTCTACCCGGATTGGACCGAAGGGGGAGTTCCAACGGATGCCCGGACCCACCGCGTACTTCAGATTGGTCAGGTCGACGGGCGTACTCACGCTCTGGTCGGGACCGTAGACGTTGCCCACGTCGAAGAACAAGGCGGCGCGCAGGTTGTAGGGCAAGGGCACGGTGTATTCGATGTTGCCCAGGACCTGGAAGTTGCCGCCGATCTTCGTCCCGGAGTTGTCCACCGGCGAGATCTCGCGGGCCTTGAAGCTCCGGATGGTGTTCGGCCCGCCCAGGAAGTAGCGCTCGAAGAGCGGAACAGGATTCGTCGACCAGCCGACCTCGTAGCCGGAGGAGAGGCGCCAGCTGAGGAGATGATTGAACCAGAGCGGATTGTGCTGCGTGAAGGAGGTGGTGATACGGACGAAGCGGTTGTCGCCGGTGCCGATGCCCGCGAAGTCGAGTCCCAAGATGATGAAGTGCCCGCGAGTGGGGTCGGTCAGACTGTCGCGCGTGTCGCGGGTGAGGGAGCCGCCCACCATGGACAAGATGGTCTTGCCCTCGGCCTCGAGAAGCTCGGTGCTCGCGTTCGAGGCGACCCCGGTCACGTTCTCCTGGCTCAGGCGATAGGCGGCGCTCCAGCGGGAGTAGTCTCCGAGGGGAGCCCCGAAGCGGAAGTCACCGCCAATGGAGCTTTGCGTGTAGTCCTGGTTGACCCGACGATTGCTGAAGAGATCGAAGCCGGCGGCGAGCGGGCGATCGAGGAACCAGGGATCGGTGATGCCGATGTTACCCTGCTGGATGCTGGCGCCGCCGCGGATCCGGATGGCGACCTGGAGGCCGCGCCCGAGGAAGTTGTTCTGGGAGAGGTCCACGGTGCCGATGGCGCCGTCCTGGGAGCTGTAGCCGCCGCCCAAGGAGAAAAGGCCGGTGGGCTTCTCCGTGACCTCGATGTTGACGATGATCTTGTCCTTGGTCGTTCCCGGGGTGGTCTTGACGTCCACCTTCTCGAAGTAGTTCAGGTTGGTCAGCTTCTGCTTGGCCCGCTGGAGCTTCTGGGTGGTGAAGAGATCGCCCTCGGCCATGGGAATCTCGCGCCGAAGGATCTTTTCCTGGCTCCGCGTGTTGCCACTGATGTTGATCCGCTCCA
>JBKOVG010000138.1:0-30815 GCA_046723845.1 Candidatus Methylomirabilota bacterium
ATCTCCGTCGGCGTGTAGGCTCGGGGAGAACTGAACTTGCCTTCCTGGACCTCCATGAGCGCGGCTCTCGATTTCCCACAGCCCCCGCAGAACTTCTCGGTATCCTCATTGGCGAACCCGCACGCCTCGCACACGGAGCCCAAGGACAGGCCGCATTCGGCGCAAAAGCGGCGCCTCTCGCGATTCTCGGTCTGGCACCGCGGACACAGCACTTTCAGGCCTCCCCGATGCCTCTCGTCGTCGAGGCGCCGTTGATCGTGGACGCTCGCGCGTTAGATCTCCTCAACGTCCATTCCCCAGTGAGCTCTGCGTCCGCGGCCATCCGGCTCAGGCGGAGATCCAGGTCGTGATCAGGCGCCCCGCCGTCTTGAATCCAGCCACCAGGGGCCAGCGGCTCCGCAGGATGCCGAGAGCCGCCCCCGCGATCATGAGCCTGAAGACCCCGAGCTTGGTCAGGGTGAGAGCGAGCAGCGTCGCGGCCAGGATGGCGATGGCGAACGGATCGGGCAGCGCGGCCGGCACGAGCCGTGCGAGGGACACGGTGAGGACACCGATGACGGCGGGGGCCATCCCCTTCATCACCGCGCGCATTCCTGCGAGCTTCCTGACACGATCGAGGACCGGGAGAATGACCAGCATGATCACGAAGGAAGGCAGGAACGCCGCGGTAGCGGCGACCACGGCGCCCGCCGCGCCCGCCACCTTGTATCCGACATAGGCCGCGATCATCAGCACCGGCCCGGGCGTGAGCTGACCGAGCGCCAGGCCGTCGACGAACTCGCGCGGGGTGAGCCAGCCGAACTGCCCGACCACCTGATCCTGGATGAAGGCGATCATGGTCAGCCCGCCCCCGATCGTGAATGCGCCGACCTTGAGGAAGTACGCCCCGATGTCCACGAGACTCTGAGGATCCGGCACTCCACGCGCGACGACGGCGCCCGACGCGGGGCCGTTCACCCACCAGGCCGCCACGACCACAGCTACGAATGTCGCCGAGCAGAGAAGCACCGGCCAGGGTCGCCCGGAGTGAAAGAGGACGAAACCCGCGAGGCCGGCCAGGATCAGGATCGCCACGATCCCGACGGGCGTGGCCATCGCGGCGGCGGCCGCCAGCAAGCCGATGGCAATCTCCGGCACGGTGCTCATGGCCGACTTGCCGAGTCGATACACCGCGATGGCGAAGAGGCCGATGACGACCGGCCCCAGACCGTAGAGGGCGCTGCGGGCGACCGGCGTGACGCCCAGGCTCGCGTAGGCGATCGTCAAGCCGAGCATGATGAGGAAGGCGGGCAGGACGAAGCAGAGCCCACCGATCAGTCCGCCCCACCACCCACCGCGCGCGTATCCGAGGAAAATGCCGAGCTGGGTCGCCGTAGCGCCGGGTACCATGTTCGCGACCGACAGGCCCTCGAGGAAGTGCTCCTTCGACACCCATTTCCGCTTCTCCTGCAGCTCGGCCTGCATGATCCCCATGATGGCTGGTCCACCGTAGGACGTGGCGCCGAGCCGGACGAGCGAGGCGGCGACTTCCTTCAGGCCCTCCGAGGGAGCGGCGGCCGGCGTCTTCATTTCGTGGGAATCCCGGTCACCTCCAAGTCCGTGAACTCCGTCACCGAGTCCGCCTTGGTCCAGAGGCCCAGCCACCCGCCCGTGAACGTCCTGTCCTCGTGGTCCAGGAGCAGCGCCTCGTCCAGGTAGGCCTGGATCCTCGGCCCCTTCGCGACCACGCGGATGCGGTGCCATTCGCCCAGCTTGGGCTCGGTCACCTTCGCCGAAGCGATGGTGCTCCGCTTCCCGTTCACGATGGTGTAGAGACGGAAGTTGTTTTCGAGCGCGTTGGCCCTCACGAGGAGGTAGTTCCGGCCATCCTTGGCGCGCAGGATGATGCCTCCGCTTGCATCCTCCTTCCCGGAGATGGGGCGAAAGCGTACGGCGACGTCCACATCGTCGAACTTCCTCTCCTCGAGGAGCGCGACGGCCCACGGCTGCGTCTCGACCACCTGGGCGAGCACCTGGCGGCCGCCGGAGGGGCGATGCACCCACTGGCCGGCCGCGAACTTCCACTTGGGGTTCTCCTTGCCGAGATCGTCTTTCATGCTGATTTTCTCCGGCGCCGTGATGGCAATCGGTTGCACGTCGAGGGCGGCATCCACTGAAAGTGGGAGGGTCACCAGGAGCGCGAGAAGAGCGGTGAGAGTACTTTTCATGGATCCTCCTTCCCCGTGAGGGTCGTCTCTCGTCGGATCATGAGGCTTGCTGGACCGGACGCCACTGAAGACTCGCTGACTTTTCTGTCAGGATCGGCCGAGGGCGCCGGCTCGGCTCAGCATCCCGGCACGGGCAGGACGATCCGGAAGAGCGCCCCGTTTCCATGCTCGCTCTCGAGCTCCACGCGCCCCCCGTTCGCCTCGACGGCCCAGCGTGCGGTCGCCAGGCCGAGCCCCACCCCTCCGTAGTCGCGCGATCGCCCGTCGTCCACCCGGTAGAAGCGCTCGAAGATTCGACCCTGATGCGCCGCCGGGATGCCGGGACCACTGTCCTCGACCTCGATGGCGACTTCTCCGGAGCGCCGCTGCTGTACGGACAGCCGGATCGCGCCCGCTCGGGGCGTGTACTTGATCGCATTGTCGAGGAGATTGACCAGACCCTGTCGAAGGATCGCCGGGTCGCATCGCACGGAGACGGGCGAGCCAGCGTCGATGGTCAAGGTCTGCTCCTTCTCCTCGGCGAGGACCTTGAGATTGTCCGCGACGCTCCCCACGAGGGCGTTCAGGCTCACCATCTCGAAGGCAGGCCGGATCCGGCCCGAATCTCCCCGCGTCAGGGTGAGTAAGCTCTCCACGAGGTGCGTCAGGCGGCCCACCTCCTCGAGCATGCTCCCGATCACCTCACGATAGGCCGGCACGCTCAGGCTCCGCTGGAGCGCCACCTCGCCGACGCTGCGGAGGGCGGCGAGCGGCGTGCGCAGCTCGTGCGATGCATCCGCGGTGAATCGCCGGAGCTCCTCGAACGCCGCCTCGAGACGGGCCAGCGTGTCGTTGAAGACGCGGGCGAGCTGGCCGAACTCGTCCTGCTCGTTCTCGACATGGAGGCGCGCCGACAGGGACTCGGCGGTGATGGTGCGCGCGGTCTCGGCCATGGTCGCCACCGGCGCCAGCATGCGGCCCGCGAGAAAGTAGCCGCCCCCCATCGCCAGCGCCACCGCGCACGGGACGCCGGCGGCGAGGATGATGCCGAGTGTCCGGAGCGTCTGCCGCACCATCGCCTCGTCCCGGGCGGCCACGATGTGGTGGGACGAGTCACCGAGCGCGCTCACTCGATATGGTGCCGGCCCAGACGGGGGCCAGCCCGGCGTCCGGTACACGACGGTACTGCCCTCCGTCACCTCGAAGTGCGCAATGCCCATCCGGTGAGCCAGCTCTCCCAGGTCCCCCGTCTCCTCCCGATAGACCGTCTCGATGGTCGCCAGATCGACCTCGATCTGCCGATCGAGCGCGGCGTACAGGCGGGCCCGCACGAAGCCGAAGATCCCAGCGGCGAAGGCGCAGATCACGAGGGCGAGCACGCCGGCATGCCACAAGGTCAGCCGCCACCGGACGCTCGGCATCATCCCTCACCGCCCCGCACGACGAATCCCACCCCCCGGACGGTGTGGACCAGCATCGTCTCGAACGGATCGTCGATCTTCCGGCGCAGCCGGGCCACCGTCACGTCGATCACGTTGTCCAGCGGCGTGGCTCGCGCCGTCACGTGCCACACGTCGCGCGCCAGCATCTCCCTCGAGACCACGTGCCCGACGTGGCGGAGCAGGTACTCGAGGAGCTCGAATTCCTTCACGGTGAGCTCGAGGGGCTGTCCCGCCCTCGTCACCCGGCGCGTCATGACATCCATGGTCAGGTCGTTCAGCTGCAGTCGCAGGGCCTGATCCGGACGACCCCGCCGCAGCAAGGCCCGGATCCGCGCCAGGAGCTCCGGGAATGCGAAGGGCTTGACGAGGTAGTCGTCGGCCCCACTGTCGAGCCCCTGCACCCGATCGTCGACGGTGTCCTTGGCCGTCAGGATCAGCACCGGCGTCTGGTGCCCTCGCTTGCGGAGCGTGGTGAGCACCTCGAGGCCGCCGCGCCCCGGCAACATGAGATCGAGCACCACGAGATCGAAGGCGTCGTGGTTCGCGAGGAAGAAGCCTTCCTCGCCCGTGGACGCGACGGTCACCTCATAGCTCTCCGCCTCGAGCCCGTCGCGGAGGGCCCTGGCAAGCTTCCTTTCATCCTCGACGACCAAGACTCGCAAGGCGCCGCGAGTATAGCCAGCCCCTGCGTGCGTGGCACCTGACATGAATGTCAGGAAGTCTTCAGGAGCAGAAGCGACTCGAGCTCGCATGATGACACCTGGGCCGCACCAGAGTCGGCCCTGACGCGATCACCGTTCACACACAAGGAGGCAGACCATGACACGCATCGTTGCATGTGCCCTCCTCGCCGGCATCAGCCTGGCTGTCTTGTCCTCCACGCTCCCCGCTCGGTCGGAGTCCACCGGCGAGCGAGCAGCCCCGGCTCGCGAGCTCCAGAGCGCCTGGCTTCCGCTCGAGAGCGCCATGGTGCCGAGCCAGAGTGAAGGCACGCCCATCTCCGCCAAGTACGAGATCGACGACGGCACCTTCCAGCTCTCCGTCTACCCCATGAAGGCTGCCGGCTTCTCCGAGGTCATCGTCGACTACAGCGCCGGCACGATCACGAAGGTCGAGACGATCACGGACGCCGGTGATCTCGCCACCGCCCGGGCCCAGAAGGATGCGTTGGCGAAGGCAGCCCGCACGCTCGGAGAGGCCACGGCTGAGGTGGTGAGGCAGCATTCCGGGTACCGTGCCGTGAACGCCGTACCGAGCCTCGACGGAGAGGATCCGGTAGTGGAGGTCATCCTGTTCAATGGTAGTGACTGGAAGACCGTGACGGGGCGCCTCGATTAGGCGACGAGTCGCTGCACCAGGCTCGATGGCTTCGCGGGCCATGCTCGAGCTGCTTCCAGCTAGCCGCCGCTGCGCCAATCCCATCCGGCGGCCTCGAGCTCGAGCCACGCCGCAAAGCGGCCGCCGCTGGCCACGAGCGCAATGGGTGGTCCCGCTTCCACCACCCGTCCCTTCTCGAGGACGATCACACGATCGGCGTCCCGCGCGCTCGTGAGGCGGTGCGCGATCGACAGCACGGCGACTCCGCGGGCGAGCACCCGCTCGCGCAGCGCCGTGCGGAACGCCGCGTCACTCGCGTTGTCGATGGCGGAGGTAGCCTCGTCCAGCAGCAGCACGGCGGGGCGATGGACGAGCGCACGTGCCAGCGCCAGGAGCTGCCGCTGTCCTGCGGATAGTGCTGTTCCGGCCCCACTGACGCTCCCGCTGAGCTGCGTGCGATAGCCTTGCGGCAGCGCCCGGATGAACGGATCGGCTCCCGCGATCGCCGCCGCCTCGTAAACGTCGGTCTCGGCAACCCCGGCATCCCCCAGCGTCAAGTTGTCAAACACCGTGCCCGAGAACAGCTGAACGACCTGGGGCACGACGCCGAGCACCTGCCTGCGCCGTCCATCGCCTAGGCTCGCGGGATCCTCGCCGGCCACGGCGATGCGGCCGGTCCACGGCCGGTAGAGCCCGGTCGCTAGCTGCAGCGCGGTGCTCTTGCCCGCGCCCGTACGCCCCACCAGGGCGACATGCTCGCCCGGGGCAACGTGGAGCGACACGCCATGCAGGATCGGCTGTCCCTCCGCGTACCCGAAGCGCACACCATCGAGGACCAGCGCCTTCGTGGGGCGATCGTCGCCGGGATGGCGGCGCTCCGGGGTGCGCGTCTCGTCCGGGGCGAGGGCGAGCGTGTCGAAGATCCGCTCCGCGCCAGCCATCGCGCCCTGCAGGGTCTGCCACTCCTCGCCGAGCGCTGTGATCGGCTGAAAGAAGCGCTGCAAGAGCAGGAGGAACGCCGTCAGCGTGCCGAGGGAGATGCCCGTCGCCCCGAACCCCGGTCCCGTGCCGACGGCGAGGAGGGCGGCAACGGCCATGGCGCTGAGGATCGCGGTCATGGGCGTGTAGAGCGCCGAGTAGAATGACGAGCGGTTGGAGGCGACCAGCCCCCGGCGCAGGACCTGGCGAAACCCGGCCACGAACTCCGGCTCGCGCCCGAACGCGCGGATCACCTCGATGCCCCGGAGATCCTCCTGGAGGCGGGTGTTGACGGCCGCCACCGCCACGCGCGTATCTCGTTCCGCCTGCCTGACGCGGAACTGCACCATTCGCGTCACGATCACGAGCGGAACGGCGATGACGGCGGCCACCGCACTCAGCGTGGGGCTCAGCGCTATCATCGCGGCAGCGATTGTCACGAGTCGCACCAGGTTGGCCACCAGCAGGGCGACGCCGGACGAGAACACGGTGTCGAGGGTGTCCACGTCGGCGGTACACCGGCTGATCACGTCGCCGATCGCCACGCGGTCGAAGTAGCTTGCGGGCAGCCGCTGCACGTGGGCGAACAGCCGGGTCCGCAGCTCGCTGAGCAGCCCCTGCGCCGCGGTCGCCGCGATGTACCCGTAGAGGAAGGTCAGACCCTGCATCGCAGCCACGGCCAGCAGGTAGAGCAGCGCCAGCCCTCGCAGGCCGTCTCCGTTGCCGGCAGTGAGATGTCGATCGACGATGTCGCGGAGCACAAGCGGTGGAACCAGCTCCATTGCCGCGGCGGCGAGGACCAGGATGCCCACCAGGATCAGCGATCCTCGCCACTGGACGACCAGCGGCCCGAGACCCCGGAGCACCGGGACGGGGGCTGGCCCAACCGTGGAACCCGTAGCGGCCACGGAGCTCATCGCTTGGCGGTCTCCATCGCGGGCGCCTCCGCGACTCGCTGAGCGCGGCAGATACGCGCGTACAGCCCGTCGGCGGCCAGAAGCTCGCCGTGGGTTCCCCTTTCCGCCACCCTGCCGTGAGCGAGGACCACGACGAGATCCGCATGCGGGAAACCCGCGAGGCGGTGCGAGCAGAGGACGATGGTGGCCCGATGCTCAGGTGAGGCGTCGGGTCCGAAGGCGTGCCGTAGTGAGCCGATGATGGCCGCCTCGGTGGCGACGTCCACCGCGGAAAAGGGGTCGTCGAGCACCAGCAGCCCGGGACCATGAGGCGCCGCGGTGGCAATGGCGCGGGCGAGGCCGATGCGCTGCCGCTGCCCGCCGGAGATCCGGATCCCCGACTCCCCGATCTGCGCGTCGAGTCCATGGCGGAAGGCGGCCACCTCATCCTCCATTGCGGCCACGCGAATGGCCCGGCGGAGTGCCACATCGTCTCGTCCGCCGTCGGCGGGATCGAATGCGACGTTCTGGCCGAGCGAGCCCGAGAACAGCACCGCCTCCTGCGGAAGATAGCCGATCAGCCCGCGGCGCTTGGTGACGGCCAGCTCGGCGACCGGGGTGCCGTCGATCACGATCGAGCCCGACTCGGAGGGGCACACGCCCACGATCGCGCGGGCGAGCGCGCTCTTGCCGGATCCGACCGGACCCGTCACGGCCACCAGTGTCCCGGCCGGAATGTCGAGGCTGAGACCCTGTAACGCGGGCACCCCCGTCCCGCCGTATCGAACGGTCACGTCCCGCAGGGACAGCGAGACGGGGCCCGACCGCTCGCCGCGCGTCGCCCCATCGAGGCAGCTGCCCGCGACGTGACCAGCCCGAAACGATGCGAAGCGAGGCTCGCCGGCCAGCGGCAGCGCCGGCGCCAGCAGCGGGCGCAGGCGCGCGTAGGCCGCAGCCCCGCTCTGGAGCGAGTTGACGAGCTGGGGAATGCGATGGCCCCGGTTCACGAACCGGAGGAAGAGCTCCAGGTAGGCGATGAAGCCGCCGACCGTCATGACGCTGGCGATCACGCGCTCGCTCCCCTGCCAGACGATGAGGATGACACCACTGACCATGATGGTGGCGTAGAGGGGCTGAAGTCCCGTCTTCAGCCGAACCAGCTCCAGGTTCTGCCGCGCACACGCCGCGGACAGCCGCGCCACGAGCTCCACGGAGGCCCCGGCGCGCCCGAAGAGTCGGAGCAGCCTCGTGCCCATCAGCTGCTCGTGCAGCGCGGTCGTCAGCTCCGCGCTCGCCTCACGCGCGCGCGTGGTGCGGCGGGTGACCCACCGGCCGGTGGCATGGGCCAGCAGCATGGCGAGCGGCACGGGGACCAGCGACAGCATCGTGAGCGGCGCGTCGATCACCAGCAGGGTCACGATCAGCGAGACGGAGAACAGCACGGTGTCCCACGCTTCGATGGTGAGCTCGCGTACGCCGACGCCCAGCACTTCGACGTCGCCGACGATGCGCGCCATCAGGTCGCCCACGGGCGTGCGCTGCAGGTCCGCCATGGGCCAGGCGAGCACGCCCCGGAAGGCGTCGGCCCTGACGTTGGCGCGGATCCGCGCATTGGCGGTCATCAACCACCAGCGCTTGCCGATCCGCGGAGGCTCGGTGAGCAGTGTCCCGCCCAGGAACGCCAGGGCGGCCCAGGCCACGTCCGTGGCAGCCGCGTGGCCACGCTCGAAGGCCAGCGCCCGGTCGATGGCCCGGCCCAGCAGGATGGCGGGGAGCACCACCGCCGTGTTCATGACGATCCCGGCGGCCGAGCCGAGGACGAGCTGCCCCCTCACCTGACGCAGGTACGGGCACATCGCACGGACAAAGCTGATCATGCCAAGTGCCGGAGATGATGGGCGTGGCGCGCGAGGTTCGGCCTCAGGGCGCTCCGCGCCTCAGCCCTTCCGAAGCTGGTCCACCAGCCCGCGCACTCGGGCGGCAATGACGTCACGCGCACGCCCATAGTCCTCGCTCACCGCGGGCACGTCGTCCCAGCGCTCGACGACGAGCCCCGCCGGGGCCATGGCCGTGAGGTCGCAGCCGAACGCCACGACGCGGGAGGCCCGCTCGAGGTCGGCTCGCGTCACCGCCTGCGGCCGGAGACCTTCCGGGTCGATGCCGTCGCCGCGAAGTCCCTGCACGACGCCCGGCGGGATTGCCGCGTCGGGCTCGGTGCCGGCGGACGCGGTGTCCGCGGCGAGACCACGCTCGGCGGCGAAACGGCGGAAATGCTCGCTGGCGATGACGCTCTTCGCCGAGCCGTGGAGACACAAGAAGAGGACGAATGGTGGAGTCGTGGTCATGCCTGTCTCCCGAAGAATTCGTTCATGATGTTCGGTCTGTACGGGATACCCACGCGCCTACTTCACGAAGAGCCACTCGGGCCGGAGCAACGGATAGGCGATGAGCCCGATCACGGCGGTCACGGCCACGAGCACGGGGTTGCTGACCTTCCAGCGGAACAGGACGACGAGGCTGCCGAGCGCCACGAGCACGGTCAGCCAGTCCCCGATGGCGATCCTCCCCAGGAGCACGCACGCCCCCAGGATGGTGCCGATGGCGGCGGCGTACGCGCCCTTGATGAACCCCTGCACGTTCGGGTTCGCGCGGTATCGCACGAGGATCGGCGCGACGATGAGGATGAGCAGGAAGGAGGGCAGGAATATGCCGACCGTCGCCACCACCGAGCCCCAGAAGCCGGCGACCAGGTAGCCCACGAACGTGGCGGTGATGACCACGGGTCCCGGGCTCATCATCCCGATCGCCACCGCGACGAGGAAGTCGCGCTCGTTCAGCCAGCCCGTCTGCTGCACGAGCCCCTTTTCGAGGAACGGCACGATGACGAGACCGCTGCCGAAGGTCAGCGAACCCGCCTTGACGAAGAACACGAACAGCTTGCCGAGCATCGCGCTGAGACTGGCCGGCGCAGTGCCCGCGGCGACCATGGGAGCGACGGCGAAGAGCGAGGTCGTGGTCGATGCCGACGCGCGGCCGCGAAAGAGCGAGCCGTAGTAGAGCACGCCCACGATGCCGCAGGCGATGAACAGAAGCGCCACCTCCGCGCGCACCGCCACCGTGATGACGAAGGCGGCGGCGGCGAGTCCCCATTCGAGCCAGTCCGCCATGCCGAGCTTGGTCAGCCGATAGCACGAGTGCAGGATGAGCGCGATCACTGCCGGGCTCACCCCATAGAAGATCGCCTTCACTGCGGACAGCTCGCCCCAGTGAACGTACAGCGCTCCGACCGCCGAGACGATGACGAAGTTCGGCAAGATGAAGGCCCAGCCGCCGGCCCACGCGCCCCAGAAGCCCCCGCGGATGTACGAGATCCAGATGCCCACCTGGATGGCCAGCGGCCCCGGCAAGGACTGGCAGACTGCGATGCCCTCGCGCATCTCTTCCTTCGTGAGCCATTTCCGCTCGCCCACCATCTCGCGCTCCATCTGCCCCACGAGGGCCACGGGCCCGCCGAAGCCCAGCAGGCCGAGGCGGAGGTAGTAGCGCACGAGGTCTCGGATGGGTATGCGCGGCGCCGGCGTGTCGGTGGTCATCGAGCCCTCCCCTCCCAAAGGGATGCCGGAGTGTAACGCTTGACGAACGATGTAGCAAGCGTTACTTTGCCACCCATGAGCTGGCTCACCCTCCTGACCACGTTGCCTCCCACCCCCACCCGGCACCGCGTGGGCGTGTGGCGCAAGCTCCAGCGCCTGGGGGCGATCCGTCTCCGAGGCTCGGCGTGGATCCTGCCCGAGACGACGGAGACCACCGAGCGATTCCAGTGGCTGGTCCAGGAGATCGAGTCCTTCCGTGGCGAGGCGACCCTGCTTCATGTGGAGCGGGTCGGCAACATGACGGAGGACCAGGTGACCGCGCTCTTCCACAAGGCCCGGGCCGCCGAGTACCAGGCGGTGATGCTCGGCTGCCGGGAGATCTTGTCGCATCTCGACCGCGACAAGGCCCGGCACCGCACCGCGTTCGCACAGCTCCGCGGCAAGCTGGAGGGGATCAAGCGCGAGCTGGACCGGATCCACGCCATCGACTACCTGCAGTCACCCGCCGGTCAACGCGCGAGAAGTCTCTGGGAAACCACCGCGAAGCGACTGCGCGCGGCGGAGTCGAGTCCACGCCCGCGCGGAGGGCGTCACCGTACCGCTCTACCCCCCCGCGGGAGCACCTGGGTCACGCGGCCGCGACCCCACATCGATCGCCTCGCCTCCGCCTGGCTCATTCGCCGATTCTGCGATCCCGACGCGCAGTTCGCCTTTGCCGATGCCGCCGATGCCGCCCGCAAGGGCATCCCTTTCGACGTGCTCGGGGCGGACTTCGGCCACCACGGGGAGGACTGCACCTTCGAGACCCTGGTCAAGCGCTTCGGCATCAAGGATCGGCGGGTCAAGCTCATCGCGGAGATCGTGCACGAGGCCGATCTGGGCGACGGGAAATTCACCCACCAGGAGTCGACCGGCGTGGACCTGGCCATCAGCGCGCTCGCCGCCAGCACGCCGGACGACCACGATCTCCTCGAGCGCGGCATGGCCCTGTTCGACGGTCTCCATGCCGTGTTGAAAAAGAGGACGCCGGCATGACCGTCCCTAGCCGCAAACCGGACGTGCGCGCGCCCGATCGGGCGGCCGCGCAGCAAGCAGGAGGTGCTCAATGAGGCGTCGCGCATTGCTGCTTGGGATGCTCCTTGTCGTGGCCGGCCCAGCAGGTGTCGTGCAGGCGGCCGATCCGGACTGGAAGGCCGTGGAGCAAGCGCTCGGAAAGTCCGGCCAGCTCCAATCGGGCGACGTGTTCCGAATCGGGATGCCGCGGACCGATCTCTCCGTCACGGTGAAGGGCGTACCCGTCAAGCCCGGATTCGCCCTCGGCTCCTACGCCGCGTTCAAGCAGGTCGGCGACCACGCCATGGTCATGGGCGACCTCGTCCTCCTGGACCAGGAGGTGCCCGGCGTGATGTCCGGCCTCCTGGGCAACGGCCTGGAGGTCACCGCCGTTCACAATCACTTGAACGAGATGTCCCCGCACGTCATGTACATGCACTACGCGGGCCACGGCGAGGCCGTCCAGCTCGCGCGAGGATTGCGCCAGGCCCTGTCCGCCAGCGGAACGCCTCTGGGCGGCCCCAGCGCGGCTTCCCCCGCGGCCAGCCCCGGACTCGATGGCAAGCAGATCGAGCAGGCGCTCGGGCGCTCCGGCCGGGACATCGGTGGCGGAGTGTTCCAGGTCACGGTGCCGCGCGCGGATCCGATCACGGAGATGGGCGTGCCGCTCCTTCCCGCCATGGGCGTCACCACCGTCATGAACTTCCAGCCCACGGCCGACGGCAAGGCGGCCATCACCGGCGACTTCGTCCTCGTGGATCGGGAGGTCAATCCCGTCGCTCGCGCTCTCCGGCAGCACGGCATCGACGTGACGGCGATTCACAACCATGGCCTGCAGGACTCGCCTCGGCTCTTCTACATGCATTTCTGGGCCACCGACGATCCGGTGAAGCTGGCCCAGGGCCTGAAAGCCGCGCTCGCCGTGACGAAGAGCGCGCCGGCCGGCCCGAACTAGCCACCCTCACGGGAAGGAGACGAGCATGCTGTGGATAACGCGCGCGGGCGGGAACGTCGACCGGGTAGCCTGCCCGTGGTTGATCAAGCGATACATCGACAAGGACGCGCAGTTCCTCTACGTCCCCGCGGAGAAGGTGCTGGAGACCGCTGCCCTCCTGGGCGCCCGCTCCTACGACGCGAAGGGAGCCGAGTTCACCCACGAGCGCCGGCCCGAGGGCGAGATCTGCTCATTCGTGACCCTCATGCGGTCGTTCGACCTTTGGGGCAAGGATCCCGCGCTCGACATGGTGGGAAAGATCGTCAATCACGCCGATACGAGTCCGCAGACCTCGGCGTACAAGATGCCCGAGGGTGATGGCCTCGAGGCCATCGCCCGCGGGTTCGCGGCCATCACCACCGACGATCACCAGAAGCTCGAGTGGGAGTTCCCCATGTACGACGCCCTGTACGCGTTCTGCCAGCGCAAGACTGCGGAGTCACCGCGTGGCGCTTGAGCTGCGCGGCTACATCGACTTGCCGCCGCACACCGGGGCGGGCGGGTTCGATCATGCGGCGATCCACCAGGGCACGCGTCGGCTCTATGTCGCCCACACCGCCAACCACGCGGTGGACGTGATCGATTGCGGGCGCGAGGTGTTCGTCAGGTCCATCGACAACCTTCCCGCCGTGGCCGGCGTGCTGATCTCGGAAGAATCGGGCTGGGCGTTCACCTCGAACCGGGGCGAGGACACCGTCGGCATCTTCCGACCCGGGGCCGAGGACGCGGTGGCCAAGGTGCTGGTCGGCGTGCGCCCCAACGGGCTGGCGTTCGATGCGGGCCGGGGAACCCTCCTCGCCGCCAACGTGGGAGATCCCGCGGTACGTGGCTCGTTCACCCTCTCCGTGGTGGACGTCGGCACCCGGTCAATGCGCCGCGCCATCCCGGCGCCGGGCCGCACGCGCTGGGCGATCTACGATCGTGGACTCGATCGATTTTTCGTCAACATCGCGGCCCCGCCGATGATCGTGGCCGTCGCGGCTGATGATCCCCGCCGGCTGGCCGCGAGCTACGAGGTGCCGGCCGTCGGTCCGCACGGACTCGATTTCGACGCCGACACGGGCCGGCTCCTGTGTGCTGCCGACGATGGCCAGTTCCTCGCCGTGGAAGCCGTCACGGGCAAAACGCTGACGACCGTGCTCTTGTCGGGACCGCCCGACGTGATCTTCCTCGACCAGGCGCTCGCCCGCTGCTATGTCGCGGTGGGCGATCCCGGCGTGATCGATGTGATCGACGTCCGGGACATGCGGCGCCTCGAATCGGTGGGCACAGAACCGGGCGCCCACACCACGGCGCTCGATGCCGTCCGCCATCTGCTCTACGTGTTCCTGCCCCGGACTCATCGCGCTGCCGTCTTCGCCGACGCCTAGTACTGCACCGCGCTCTGCGTGGAACCATGCCCCTCATGGCTCCGCGTGATCCGCAACAGCCCCGTACATCTTCCAAAAGATCGTGCCCCGACGACGGGAGCCAACGCGTGGCCTGTTCCCAGGGCAAGAGCCGGGTAAAGCGGGACGGATTCTTGACCGGCTACGGACCCATCGAGCGTCAAGGCTGGGAGGAGACGCTCAGTCTCTATCGCCTCTACCATGCGCTCGAATGGTGGGATTGGGTCGCGCTCATCGGCGCGGAGAGGCCTTCGGCTTTGATCGAGGAGATGGAGCTGATCACCGCCTCGACGTGAGGGCTCACCGCCCCCGAGCCGACAGCTCTCGGACGCCGCGAGCATCGGCTCCGACGGCCGGCCTGCCGCCTCGTCTTTCTCAGTCTCAGTCGCCCACTGACCACGCCCGGCGCAGGCGTCACCTCACGCCGAGCAGGCCTGGCGGACTCGCATGTCCTCCTGGAGGAAATGGGCACGGAGATGCGGCACGCGTGCTACATCATGTGCCTCCACTGCATGCCGCACTTGCAGGCATGCAGGTCGTCGGCATGCCCTGGGGGCTTCTCGCAGTGATGACGCTTGCCGTCTTCGGCGAGCTTGTCCGTCCCGCACTGGCCCTGCTCGTCGGGTTTCGCCTGGGGACACCAATTGGTGACGGGCCTTGCTTGCACGCGAGCCATGGCATGTCCTCCTTCTGATGAGAGGATACCCCTCACCCGCCGCCGTCAAGCCGGCATGCCGGGGCGCGTCGAAAGACTCCGGGCGGCCGCCACGATGCCGCCGCGCCCATGCTACAAGACATCAGCGGGGCCCATGAGGTGACCAGGGCTCCGGCTGACCAGAAAGGGGCCGCAGTGGAATCCTCGGTCGTGAGAATCGTCGCTCACGTCGATATGGACGCCTTCTACGCGGCGGTAGAGGAACGCTACCGCCCTGAGCTCCGCGGACGTCCGGTCGTCGTCGGGGCGGACCCGAAAGGCGGACGAGGGCGAGGCGTGGTCACGGCGGCGAACTACGCGGCACGACGGTACGGCATCCGGTCGGCCCTTCCCATCTCGCGAGCCTGGCGGCTCGCGGAGTCCGCCCGGCGCAAGGGCGAGCCGGAGGCCGTGTTCGTCCGGGGCGACCGATCTCTCTATCGAGAGGTCTCGGGACGGATCATGGCCATCATCGCCCAAGGCGCCGACGCGTTCGAGGAGGCGAGCATCGACGAAGCGTATCTGGACCTGTCATCCCTCGGCGGGATGCAGGAGGCCGAAGCGCATGCCCGGAGGCTGAAGGCCGAGATCCTGGCCCGAGAGGGGCTGACGTGCTCGATCGGCATCGGGCCGAACAAGCTGGTGGCCAAGATCGCGTCGGACTTCCAGAAGCCGGACGGCCTCACCGTGATCCTGCCTCACGAGGTCCAGACCTTCCTGGATGCCTTGCCGATCCGGGTCATCCCGGGAATCGGGCCGAAAACGGAAGCCCTGCTCCAGCGAGAGGCCATTCGAACCGTGGCCGAGCTCCGTCGCCTCGAGCTCGCGACCCTTCGAGAACGGTTCGGCAAGTGGGGACACGATCTCTTCGAGCGGGCGCGCGGACGGTCCGATGCTCCCGTGTCGAACGAGTGGGAGCAGAAGTCCGTGGGGGAGCAGGAGACGTTCGAGCAGGACACGCTCGAACCGGTCTTCATTCTCGAGCGAGCCCACGCCCTGGCCGCGGAAGTGTATCGGCGGCTGGTCGCCGAAGGTTTCCGGGCATTCCGGACGATCACGGTGACGGTCCGCTTCACAGGATTCGTGACCGTCAGTCGTTCACACACGGGCCAAGACCCTGCTTCCAAAGTGGAGCAGCTGCAGGCGGACGTCCAGCGGCTGCTGGAGCCCTTCTTTGACGCCCGCGAAAACCCCAAGGGAAAGAAGATCCGTCTCATCGGGGTGCGGGTGGAGAAGTTGCTGCGAACCCCCGAGGCGATTCAGCCGGACCTCTCGGAGGACCCGGTTCCCTAAGACCACGACCAGGGCTTAGTACAGCCAAGCGGGCAACGCGCGCCCCGAGGATAGCCGAGGCGCCGGCCTTCCGCGTCCCCGAGGATAGCCGAGGCGCCGGCCTTCCGCGTCGGATCGCGACACCTATGGTCGCGAGTCGTTGACCGTCAGCGGAACGCTGCCCAGCAGCGTATACGTCAAGTCTCCGGTTTGGATGTAGACCTGGGCTTGCACGCTGCCCGCCGACAGGCCGGGCAGATTCGGCGCGATGGCCGTGGCCGGTGTCGGAAACGGCACGGTCAGGCTCGTGCTGCCCGCTATCGAGCTGGCGCGAGCCTGCGCGAGGACAGTGGTCCCTCGCGCGAAGTTCACCACGGGCAGGCCGAAGCCCTGGTTCGCGAAGCCATTGCCCGTGATCGTGAAGCTGGTGGGCGGCGATATCAGGTCGATCGTGCTCGGCGTGATGCTGCTGACGCCGGGGACAGGCCGCGTGTCACTGATCGTCAGCGGGACGCTGCCGATCAGCGTGTACGTCACGCTTCCCGTCTGGACGTAGACCTGGGCCTGCACCGGACCCGCCGACAGCCCGGGCAGATTCGGGGCGATGGCCGTGGCCGCCGTCGGGAACGGTACCGTGAGTGTCGTGCCGCCTGCCATCGCCGTGGCCCGAGCCTGGGCGAGCACGGTGCTGCCGCGTGCGAAGTTCACTACAGGCAGCCCGAAGCCCTGGTTCGCGAAGCCATTGCCCGTGATGGTGAAGCTGGCCGGCGGCGTCGCCAGATCCGCCGTGTTCGGCGTGATGGTGCTGACGCCGGGGGTCACCGGTGTGTTGTTGACCGTGAGGTTGACGCTCCCGAGCAGGTTGTAGTTGTTGGCGCCGATTTGCAGATAGACCTGGACCACCACCGCGCCCGCCGAGAGGCCGGGGAGATTCGGGGCGATGGCCGTGCTCGCCGTCGGGAACGGCACGGTGAGTGTCGTGTTGCCGATCAAAGAGGTGGCGCGGGCCTGCGCGATCAAGGCGCCCCCGCGCGTGAAATTCGCCACGGGTAGACCGAGACCGACATCCGCGAAGCCCGTCCCCGTGATCGTGAAGCCCGCCGGCGGCGCGGACAGGTCGATGGTGCTGGGGGTGATGGCGCTCACGTTGCCCGGCTGCGCGCCGGTGATCGTGAGCGCCACGCTGCCGATCAGCGTATATGTCAAGTCGCCCGTCTGGATGTAGACCTGGGCCTGAACCGGGCCCGGCGACAGGCCGGGCAGATTCGGCGCGATAGCGGTGGCCGCCGTCGGGAACGGCACGGTGAGCGTCGTGCTGCCCGTCATCGCCGTGGCCCGAGCCTGGGCGAGGACGGTGGCGCCGCGGGCGAAGTTCACCACGGGGAGGCCAAAGCCCTGATTCACGAAGCCGTTACCCGTGATGGTGAAGCTGGTCGGCGGCGCAGAGAGGTCGACCGTGTTGGGCGTGATGCTGCTCACCCCCGAGGCGACCCGCGTGTCGGTGATCGTCAGCGGGATGCTGCCGATCAGCGTGTACGTCACGTTCCCCGTCTGCACGTACACCTGAGCCTGTACGCTGCCCGCCGACAGGCCGGGCAGATTCGGGGCGATGGCCGTGGCCGCCGTCGGGAACGGCACGGTGAGCGTCGTGCTGCCTGCCATCGCCGTGGCGCGAGCCTGCGCGAGAACGGTGGTGCCCAGCGTGAAGTTCACCACGGGCAGGCCAAAGCCGTTGTTCGCAAAGCCGTTGCCGGTGATGGTGAAGCTGGTCGGCGGCGTCGCGAGATCTATCGCGCCGGGCGTGATGCCGTTGACACCTGGAGCGGGCGTCGAGTCGACGACGGTCAGCGGCACGCCGCCGATCAGGCTGTAGTTCGTGCTGCTCGTCTGGAGATACACCTCGGCCCGGACGGCGCCCACCGATAGCCCGGCGAGATTCGGCGCGATCGCTGTGCTCGCCGTCGGGAACGGTACGGTCAGGCTCGTGCCGCCCGTCATGGAGCTGGCGCGAGCCTGAGCAACCAGGATTCCGCCTCGCGTGAAGTTCACGACCGGCAGACCGAAGCCGAGATTCGCGAAGCCCGTGCCGGTGACGGTAAAGCTGGGCGGCGGTGTGGCAAGGTCGACGGTGCTGGGAGTGATGCTGGCGACGCCGGGAACCGTGCCCGTGACAAGACGCTGGAGATCGCCCGCGTTGGACGTGAAACTCACATTCGAGGATACGACGCCCGAGGTCGTGGGTGTGAAGCGCACGACCACCGTCTGCGTGGCGCCGAGAGTCAGGCTGAAGGAACCGCCCGAGAGGATGCTGAACGGAGGGACCGCGGAGACGGTGCCCGTGAGCGTCCCTCCTCCCGTGTTCTGGACGATGAAACTCCGGTCAGCCGAGTTTCCGATACTCACCGTGCCGAAGTTCTGGGAGGTGGGGGTTACGGACAGGCTCGGGGGAACCGGGGTCCCGCCGATCTGGATAGCGCTGATCCAGGTGCCCCAGGTCGTTTCGCCCTTCACATACTCCTGGATGTGCCAGATCGTCAGGTTGTCGTGGGGGTCGAGCGCCGTGGAGGCGTAGTCGCCGTAGCGTGTCGACTGAAAGGTCGCCTGGCCCGCCTTCAGCACGGTCTCGCTTCCCACCTCCCCCGTCGGAGAGAGGGTCGTGTAGGCGACACCGGCATACTCCGTGGCCGACGAGTAGCCGTAGCCCAGCACCACGTTGCCATTCTGGTCGACGGCCAGGCTCGGGAAGTACCGGTGGCGGCCGGGATTCGCCTGACTGTCGACGATCCCCTGCCGCAGGAGCGACGGGGCGCTGTTGAGGTTCCCGAGCTGATACCAGCCGACGCATGCCGCTGGCGCTCCTCCCTGCAGGCAGCCTATGGTGTGCGCCCCCCACACGGTGCCGCCGAACCAGTAGGCCGTGAGGTTCCGCGTATCGTTCGTCTCGATGCAGGCGGCGCCGGCCTGCTCGCAGTCCGTGACGCCCGGCGGGAAGCCACCCTGCTGGATGCCCGGCGGCGGCTGTGTGTAGTCGGCGATCGTGACGAAGCCCTGACGGGTGAACACGTTGCTGCCGAACGGATCGCTCCACTTCCAGAGCGTGATCGCCGACCCCGTGCTCGGGCTCGTCGGGTTCGAGGCGGAAACGAAGTACATGCCGGCCGTCCCGACGGCCCGGGTGGGGGTGAGCGAATCGGCGGGCAGGCCGGTTTGCGGGTCGCTGCCGACGGTCGCGATCTGCGGCGTGGTGTCGAGTCCCGCGTACAGATCGGCCGTCTTGAACGCATAAACGCGGGCGGACTCGAAGGTAGCGTTGCCGCGCCGATCGAGTAGGAAGAGGTTGCCCGTCAGATAGAGCTGCCCGTCGGAGCCAAAGACCGCCCGAGGAAAATCGAGCAGCGACGAGGCGGGCGAGATGGGGAACGCATAGACGAACCAGCCGGCGGCGGGATCGCCGGTTTGCGTAACGGCGACGCAGAGGCTCGACCTCCGGAACACCGAGTCGAACGAGATCATCGAGACCATGAACCGGTCACGGGCGGCGTCGTAGTCAACCGAGGGATCCGACACAAGCCCGGCAAAGCTGTTCGTGCCGCTCAGGCAGCCCGCGTTCTGGCCCAGGAACGCGTTGAGGTCGATCGCGAGCACGGCCGGGGTCACCGCCGAGAGGCGACCGCCCTGGTCGTAGCCCTTCGCCCACACGCTGATGGCCGTGTTCACCGCTTCGACCACGTGCGACGGGCCCACGGCGATAGCGCCGTCGG
The DNA here is from genome assembly GCA_046723845.1 of Candidatus Methylomirabilota bacterium. Classification (GTDB taxonomy): domain Bacteria; phylum Methylomirabilota; class Methylomirabilia; order Rokubacteriales; family CSP1-6; genus AR37. The sequence goes on from JBKOVG010000138.1 coordinate 19,575, forward strand.
GCGGGTCGGCAAAGCTCGCGTTCTCATCGACGCCATCGAAGCCGGTGAGCTCCGCAGCGGACGGAAGAACGGTCGCGGTGAGCGGGCTCGGATTGGTGAGGAGGCGCTGCGCGAGAAGCCTGACCGCGTCGTGCTTCGACTGACGCAGCGTGTCCGGCCCCTGCGGGTGCAGGAATTGCTTGTGCTGAGCGGACTCGTCCTTCGCCTGCGGCAAATCCTTGAGGCGCACAGCGACGGGAACTTCGGCCGAGACGGACTCCGTCACGCCGAGCAAAAGCGCGCCGAGGAGCAGCGCGGATATGATCTTCATCGGGTGCTCCCTGTTGGACGCGCGACCGCCCTTCCTTCGGTAGCCCGGCTGTCAGGCTCATTTGCCTACGCCGTGACGTCGCGTCCTCATATCGCGGCAGCTTGCCCAGATCGGGAAGGGGCCTGCAATGAGGGACTCTCTTGCGAGAAGCACGCCGGAGAGGCCGCACATGCGGTGGCGTGCACGGTAGGTGCGAGAAAAGAAACAGCTATCAGAATCCTCGGAAAATGCACCGACAGCGCCGAACGCTGCAAATTTTGCTAACGTGGCCGCATGCTGACATGATTCGTCCACGGTGTGACATGTGAGGAGGTAGCCTGACGGTGTTGAGGAGGGGGCGCGGAGAGACCGTCTCAGATCACGCGATGGAGAGACGATCGAGGGTGCGACGATCCACGACAATCACTGGTCTGGCCTTTGGCTTTGCTCTCCAGACTGCTTTTCTCGTGATCGCCACTGAGACCATCGCCCAGCTCGAGTGCGCCAGTCCGGCCGGTGCACACGGGAGCGAGATGAAGACCCAGGAGATTCCCGTGGCGGTCTACGATCCGACCAGGCAATCGCCAGCCGAGATGAGGTGGCCGCCGTACCCGGCGCCGCCGCCCGCTGGCTTCCATTGGCAGCACACGGGGAACCCGGCGATCAAGGTCGATCCCGCCACCGGCCAGCCGCTCCCTGGCCAGCCTGTCGGCAGCTGGATCCTCGTGCGCGACGGCTACTCGATGCCGAAGATGCGCTAGCACAGGAGGCTCGAGCGACCTGTCAGCCTGTCGTCAGCATCGCGACCAGCAGCTTCAGATCCGCCGCATCTGGCTTGAGGGCGCCGCGTGGCGCGGCTGTGATGCTCACTCACCCTGTCGTGTGCCCACGACGGTGGTACCCAGTACTCCAGAGGCAACGACCCCAGGCTGAATCCCTACTCTATAGAAACCCGCCCTTCTTGAACCACTTGAACAGGTTCCGGTTGGCTGCTTCCAGCTTCTCCGGCGCCACCTTGAAGAGCATGAACGCTTCTGCGAAGGCCTCGGTTGGACCCTTTGCGGAGTACGGCGTCAGGGGCTTTTTCCCTTTCGTGAGTTTTGCGAACTGGTCGAGGACACTTGGGGAGAGTGAAGCGGTCACGGCTTTGTCGGCCGCGGCCAGCGCCTTTTTGGCGGCTTCGACTTGTGTCGTCAGCGCCGCCTTCGCGCTTCCCGTGGCAGCGGCGGCCTGCTTCGTCAGACGTTCGTATTCACGCTTGGCATCACCCTGCTTCTCAAGGGCAATTCTCGTTTTGCCAAATTCCATGGCATGCCCGATTTCGTGAACGATGTTCTCAGCACCGGGCTGCACGTGGTAACCCTTCTTGGCAGTTTCGGTTGGATCGCTCTTATAGCAATCGTACATCGTGATCGTATAATCACGCGTGATCACGTCCGTGAGGTGCAATCCACACGTGGTGAAGTCTTCGAGCTCGCAGCTGTACTTGGGATCCTTGGCCACGAGTTGATTGCACTTCGTGGTCCACCGCAGAAAACGATAGCCACCGATCAGCGGGATTTCAGGGTCAGTCAGCTTTCCCAGCGCCTCGGCAAGTAGCCCGATATCCTCCGTGCTCCACGCCTTGTCGCCCGCCTCGATAGAAATGTGGTACGTCTTCGTGAGGAATGCCTTCGTTTGAGTGGCGGTGTCGAAACTCGCAAGGGAATACAATTCCGGATGGCTGGAAACACTTTCATCGATGGACCCTAACGAGACCGCCCGCGGACTGTCAAGAGTCCGCCGCTCGCGCTAGAGGCAGGGATCGTCGTGCTTTTCCGGGTCGCCAAATTGGGTGGCCACCTTCGACTCCAGCCGCTCCGCGTCGAACTCGTGCGGGAGGTCGTCGTGCTCGGCGACGGCTCTGGCGAATCGCGCCTTCGCCTTGTCGAGCTTGGCCTTGTTGTCCGGTGTTGAGTCTTTCTTGAACGCCTCGCAGGCCGCTTCGCGGGCCGTGAACGACGCGCGCAGCTCCTCGCTGTTGCGACGGCGGCGGGCGAGACCGGCCGCGCCATGCAGGCTGTCGAACCAGCCCTGGGCGATCAGGGCCTGCATGGCGGTAATGTCGCCCTTCGCGTCCACCGTCTTCTTCGCGACATCCGCGTTCAGCCCCGTGATCGCCGTGATCTGCGCGGCGTTCTTTCCCTGCCGGGCCAGCAGTTGCCCGACGCGGAAGTCCTGCTCGGCGTGGCGCGCCTCGTGATAGATGGTGGCCGTGGTGTCCCTGAGGTCATGGAGCTTTCCCGGCTGAAACTGCAGGCGGTCGAGCTTCAGCTTCCAGTCGCCGGAGTCGAATGCCCCGCGCGTTCCCAGGTTATCGAAGACCTCGACGGCCACGGGCGGGATGTTCAACGCGGCGAGTCGCTTGTTGACGAGGTCGCTCACAAGAGTTTTCGCCTTCTCCTCCTCGCTCTTGCCATCTTTGGCCTCGAACGTCTCCTTCGCCTTCTTCGCGAAGTCACTCACCGAGGCGTCTTCGGACAATCCGAACTTGAAGATCGACGGCAGCGTGCGTGGCCCCGCCTTCCCGTCGATCTTCAGTTTCGGCTCTGCGTCCACGTTCAGGGCTTCCTGCCGCTTCGCCACCGCCTGGACATCGACTGCGCTGATGCTGCCGGTGGGGTCGGTGCCCACCGCCTTTTGGATCTCCATGATGATGTCGCGCGTATAGCGAGCGGGCTGGGCGCGGTAATAGGCGATCGCGTCGTGAACTTGCGCGGCGGACAGCGGCCCCTCGGCCGGGCCTGGCTGTCGAGCGACGAGGAGCCGTTGCACCGTCCGGTTGCCGATCACGTGCTGCAGGTAAAAGAGAGCACTCGGTCCAGCCGTCGCGGTGACCAGGCTGGTGTCGCGGCTGAGGAGCACACCGTGGGCACGAGGGCGCGGGCGATGAATTCGCGGTCGAGCCCGCACGGCCCAGGCTGTTTCTGCCATCGATCTGCTGACCCGGGCGGAGGTCACGCGCACGCGACCGGCTCCCGGCGCGTCTGGTTCATCGCGACCCTCGACTTTCCCGAAGTCGGTGCGCTCGTAGACGGGCAGACCCTGAAGCGGGCGGCGCCGACTGTCGAGCCCGTTCGACCGCGCGCCGGCGCATCCACTCGCGGGCGCCGGGGCGTCGAGCATCTCGAAGCCCATGGCGGGATCGCCGTCGGTGAGCGGGGCGGACGAGGCGGTCGGAGCCGCGCGTTCCCTACCTCGACGCCGCGAGTACTTCGGCCGCCTGCTTCTCGACCACGGTGCCCTTGAAGAAGTCCGGATTCACCTCGCCCCAGAAGCGCACGGCGTTCGCGAAGGTGAAGTCCCGGAAGTCGTCCTCGTCGAGCAGCCCGTGCTCGACCAGCTCGTAGGCTTCCGGCACCACCTCGGTCATATCGGGGACGTCGAAGTGGCCGATGTCCGAGCTGAAGAACGCGTTGAGACGCGCCCGCATCGGGTTGGCCTTTCGGTTGAAGGCCCAGGCGTTGATCGGGTCGTCCGCCTCGCAGCCGAAGTAGTAGGGGCGGACGTACAGGTCCTGGAAATCTTCCTTGCGAGTGATCTGGCACCGTGAGTAGTCGTCGAGATCCTCGATACCGCCGGTGCCGTTGCCGTTGTCGTCGAGTCCCTCGCCGCGCCGCACGGCCTCGAGCACCGCGGGCAGTGCGTACTTCTCTGCCAGCGCCACCAGTGCGGGCTGATCGAGGCGTGCCGGATTGGTGTTCTCCAGCGCGCCACGGTGGCGCTTCTCCCAGTGCCCGACCAGATCCGCGTAGAGCGAGCAGGCCCAGCCCACCCCGCCCTCCAGGAAGCCGAAGTTCAGCTCCGGGAAACGGCGCGTGACGCCGCCGAAGAAGAGGGATTTGGCTGTGGCCTCGGCGGCCGACGCGAAGTGGCCGATGTGGTTGTAGCAGAAGTTCGACGGCGAATTCCGCAGCAGGATCGAGCGCGCGCCGTTGTGGAAGCTCGGCGCGATCCGGAGCTCACGGAGCTTGGCCCACACGGGATCGTAGTCGTGCTCGCTGTCGATGCCGATGGAGTCATACCATTCCACGAACTTCGACGCCTCGGGGTGTTCCTCGACGAGGGCGGGAATCGGGCGGCGGATGAGGCTGCCCAGCATGACCACGCGGAGGCCGAGCTGCTTGCTGGCGAACTCCAGCTCTTCGATGGCCTCCTCCGGCGAGTACATGGGCACGATGGCGGCTGGAATGATGCGATCGCCGTAGGGGCGGAACTGCTCGCCGGCGTACACGTTGTACGCGCGGCAGAGCGCACGGCGATGCTTGTCCGACGGGAGGCGATAGTAGCCGAGGCCGGCGGTCGGATAGATCACACAGAAGTCGAGACCCAGGTCGTCGAGTCGCTCGTAGAGCAATCGCGGCATCATGGCGGTGGCGCGATCGAGCGTGTTCTTCGTGGGCAGGAACCAGAAGGCCTCCTGACCGATCCGGCGGCGCCTCCGTTCGGCCAGCGACATGCTGAGCGAGTTCGGGATGCGCGCGCTCGCCATCTGGAGCGCCTCGACGGCCGTGTCGCCCCCGATGCGGCGAAACTCCTGGCGCATGAGCGGGTGGAACTCCGCCCAGTGCCCGTCGGCGTCGATGATGGGATGACTCAGGCGGCTACGAAGCGCCCTGGCCTCGGTCTGTGCATGGGTCGACATGGCCACTCCTCCGACTCAGCTGGCTGGTGACGGACGAGACTTCCAGAAACACTCTATCCCAGGCGCATGCTAGCAGATTCAGCACGATAGGGTACGGCGGCCCATTCGGATATCTGGCCACCCCAGTGGAGGGTATCTGCAGCAGTGCCTGCCCGTTGTACGGCGGCGTCAACGGCGTACGAGCTTAGCCACGCGCTAAGCTAGGCCCCATGGACCGCCATGGAATCAGCATTGCGAGATGAGGCGCACGCTGTTCGCGATCAAGGCCGAGGTTCGCGATCCGCGGGCGGAGACGTTCACGTTCCGGGCGCAGAAGACGATGTACGGTGGCAAACACATCGCCAAAGGCGATGCGATCTTCGTCTTTGCGAGCGAGTACGACGGCGGGCCAGGCCTCATCGCCACCGGCGTCGTGACCTCGGCCACATCGATCGCCAAGAAGCACGGGATCGCCCGGCAAACGCCGCGCGTGAGCATCACGATCAGACGCACCGCGCTCGTGAAGCGGCGCCTGGGGCGGAGTGAGCTCAAACTGTTTTCCGACTGGAACGACGGTCGACCCGAGACCGAGCTCAACTTCAAATTCTATCGTCAGGCCACGAACAAAATCGTCGGCATCTCAGATGACGCGGCAGTGTTCCTGCGCGGATTCTTTTGAGCGGCCGACTTCGACGCGAGCACGATAGGGCCTCACCAGGCTCTCGCCGACCCTCGGTTCGTTCCGCGTGGCCGTTTGATTGCCGGGTATGATGATGGCCATGCCCTGGGACCCCCGCATCGAACGGCGGCTGGCGGAGTACCCGGCGCTGCGCGCGATCGGCCAGACGCCGCTGGTGCCGGTGCACCTGTTCCGCGAAGCGCTGCCCGAGGTCGAGGTGTTCGCCAAGATGGAGTGCCTCAATCCGGGAGGTTCCCTGAAGGACCGTCCCGTCTTGCGCATGGTGCTGAGCGCCCTCGACGACGGTCGACTCCAGCCCGGCCAGACCATCCTCGACAGCTCTTCGGGAAACGCCGGCATCGCCTACGCGATGATCGGCCGGATCATTGGCGTCCCCGTCGAGATCGTCATGCCCGACAACGCGAGCATGGAGCGCAAGAAGCGGATGCGCGCGCACGGCGCCCGGCTCACGGTGACCGATCCTCTGCTGGGCTACGACGAGGCGCTGCGGGAGGTGCATCGCCGCGCCAAGGTCCACGGCGACCGGTACTTCTTCTGCGACCAGTACAGCAACGACGACAACTGGCGCGCTCACTACGAGACGACGGCCGAGGAGATCCTGAGCCAGACCGGCGGCCGGCTCAGCCACCTGGTTCTCGGCGTGGGCACCGGCGGAACCATCACCGGCCTCGGGCGGCGCCTCAAGGAGCACGACCCACGTGTCCGCGTCGTCTGCATCGTTCCCGAGGCGTTCCCCGGCGTGGAGGGGCTCAAGCCGCTCGGCCGGCCCGAGGATATCGTGCCAGCGATCCTCGACGAGAGCGTCATCGACGAGCGTGTGTCGGTCGGCGTCGAGGAGGCCTACGTGATGTGCCAGCGCCTCGCCGCGGCCGGGTTCTTCGTCGGACAATCGTCCGGCGCCTACCTGGTGGGCGTCGAGCGGATCGCCGCGCGCGAGCGCCGCGGACGCTTCGTCACGCTGTTCAACGACCTCGGCGAGCGCTATTTTTCGACCCGGCTGTGGGAGTGACCGGGGCCGTGTCGCCCCGGCAAGAGAGGAGCAGGCCATGACCACGAATCGGACGTCCTACGTGTACGTAGGCCTGGCCGGCGAGACCGGAGCGGGCCGGCCCGTCCAGTCGGGGCTCTATCGGATGGCCACGGGCGATACCCGGTGGGAGCTGATGACGCGCGGCCTGCCGGAGGCGCCGGCCATCCGCGCCATCACCGCGCATCCCGACAACGCCGAGACGGTGTACGTCGGCACCCAGCACGGTCCCTATCGGAGCACCGACCACGGCGAGCACTGGGAAAAACTCGACGTCCGGGATCACGGCTTGCCGGTGTGGTCGCTGTCGTTCGGTCGGGACTCTGGAGTGCTCTACGCGGGGTACGAGAACTGCGAGGTCTTTCGGAGCGAGGACGGCGGTGACCACTGGCGGCAGCTCCCGGTGACGGTCCGCTTTCCGGAGGTCACCGTGGGTCCCGGCGCCAACCCAGCCAAGCGCGTCCTGCAGCTCGCCGTGAATCCGGGCAACCCCGACGAGCTGTACGGCGCGATCGAGGTCGGCGGAGTCATCCGCAGCCTGGACGGAGGCGAGCACTGGGAGAACATGAGTCACGGGCAGTACGTGAACGACGACACGGTCGACATGCACGGCGTGCTGGTCGGGCGCTGGCGCTCAGGGACCGTCTTTGCGATCGGCCGGGCCGGCCTGTTCAGCAGCACGGACCGGGGCGAGCACTGGGCCAGCGCGCGGCTCGAGCCGCTGAACCCCAAGGGGCAGACCTACTGCCGTGACATCCGCGAGGTTCCCGGCGACCCGAGGACCATCTGGGTCGCGGCCGGCGCGAGCTTCCAGAGCGATCTGGGCGTTCTGTTCCGCAGCAAGGACGGCGGCGCCACCTGGACGCGGGTGGAGATGGGCGTCGAGGCGCAGACCACCATCTTCGCGGTCGCCTTCGACCCGCGGCAGCCCCGGCAAATGTACTGCGCCACCAGTGGCGGTCAGGTGTTCGCCAGCGAGGACGGCGGGGAGAGCTGGACGGAGCGTCCATTGCCCGAGGGCGCCACGCAGGTCTACACTATGGAGTGCGCGTAAGCCTCACGACCGGCGGCCGGGGCCGTCCTCACTCGAACGGGCGGCCGTATCGCTCGAAGTGCGTCACCTCGCGCAACAGCTTTCGCTGCTTCCGGCCCTTCCCGAGCGCGCGCGTCGGACAGCCGAAGGCGAGGAAGGGCCGCACGTCGAGCGCCATGGGCCACGTGGTGACACCCATGGCCGTCAGCGCGTCCTCCAGCGGGGTGAACTGCGCCGACAATGCGGGCTCGATACCCTCACCTGTCTCATACGTATCCCACAGCTCGTTGCGAAACGACTCGATGACATGATCGGTGGCCACACCGAGATGAGTGGCGCCTTTCTCGATCATCTCGAGCACGGTATTCAGCACACCGACGACCGCGCCGAGGGGCCGATCTTTTCCCTTGTTGAAGCGGCGCGCTCCGTAGAAGTGACGGAACAGCTCGTAGGTGCCATCGATCAGGTGGACGATCATGCGGGCCTCAAGTGCGCCTGAGCGCCGCGAAGTCGTCAACTTCCGGGCGTCCGCAGCGGTCATCGTCGGGGGAGCAATCCCGAGAATCACCCTTAAGACGGCCGGCCGCCTGTGACCCTGCACGACTCTCGTGCGAAGACCATGAGTGCGTTCAGGTCGCAAGCAGCCGGCCAGCCCGCGCATGGCACAACAACAGCCAGCGGGCGCGCGAGCGATGGCGGGAGCAGCGCCTTCAGCAGGCAGCCGGGGTCGAGCTTCTATTCGTAGATAACGAAGCCGGCCGCGGGAACCGTGAGCAACACGGCCTTGCCGTTGCGCGCTTCGACGGATGTTGTGGTGCCGATCTGAGGTGCGTTGGTCGAGTATCGACAGATGAGAACGTCACCCGTGCTGTGCAGCCCGGCGTCGATTGTGACCCAGCACGTGCGCTCAGTCGCGAAGTCAGTGTTCACGGCCAGAACAACTTCCCGGTCGTCGAGGATCCGGGCCCAGGGAACCACGAACCGGATGACACCGTCAACCATCTCAGGCAGGCCGAAGTCCACGCCGTTGCCCGAGATCTCCCGCAGGAACTGCCGCCCGCGGCGAATCGCCAGATTCTGTCGGCGCACCTTGAGGATCTTCGCAAGCTCCACATAGACAGGGTGGTCTTCGTTGAAGACATGCCGGTTGCGGGACTCGAAAGCGCCGAACCCGCCGCCGAACATGGCTTCACGGATGAAGCGGTCGCTGTCGCCGTGCCCGTCAAACTGCTGCTCGCTCCCGTAGTAGATGCAGGGAATGCCCATGGTCGTGAGCAGGAAGGCGAGCACGGCGAGCGAGCCGCGCTCGCTGCCCGACTGCCCCGGGCCCTCATCGTGCGCGAACCGCGACTTGTTCTTCCCTTTGCGCACCTGGTCGTGATCATCGAACGTCGTCACGACTTTGTTGCGGAACCAGACGTGCGAGTCCTTGCGAACGAGGAGCGAGTTCCGAAACAGATCGAAGTACTCACGAGGCTGACGGAAGCCCTTCAGGACGTACTCGATCTTGTCTTGCACGTCGTCGATGCCGAGCGCGGCGTCTATTCCTGTTGTCTCGAGGGTGTCGAACGCGCGCTGCCGCCCGCCGGTGATCTCGCCGATGAGGTAGAAGTTCTCCTTGCCGATTCTTTGGGCAAACTCGTGAATGACCGACGCGAAGAGACGGCTGGCTCCATCGTCCATGTGCTTGACGGTGTCGATGCGCAAGCCGTCGATGTCGGCCAGCGCGATCCAGAACTTGAAAGCCTTGCACAGCACATGGAATGCGTCGGAGGCCTGGTAGTCGTCGATGGGGCCCGTGCCCTGATGAACGTCCTTGAGGCCCTCGAAATCACCTTCGCGGAATTCCGGGTCGAAGTCCCAGTTGCGGATCTTTCCTTTGCGCGTAAACGTCTCGGGCGGCTGCAACTCGGCGGGCCAGATCGCGCTGTCCGGGAAGTGGCTTGCCGGGACGGGACCGAACGGGAGCGTGGGACTGCCCGACGCATCGCGGTAGCCGATCACCCCGTAGACCGTGCCGTCAGCCTGCCAGCACGCTTCCTTTCCCAGGAAATTGCCGCGGTCATCGAATACGTCGCAGCGCATTTGCGCGGACTTGTATGCGAAGACGTCCCCGGTGTGATTGAGGATCACGTCGAGAATGACGCGAATGCCGTGTTGATGGGCAGTCTTCACCACGGAGACGAGGTCGTCTCGAGTTCCGAAGTGAGGGTCCACATCCAGGAAGTTCTGAATTCCGTAGCCGTGGTAGGACTGCTGGGCGGGAACCTGCTTGAAGACGGGGCTGATCCAGATGGCCGTGATGCCGAGGCGCTGCAGGTAGCCGATTTTGGACTCCAGGCCCTTCAGCGTGCCCCCGACAAAAACATTGCCGGCATCCGACCACTGCTTGCGCTCCGCCGGTGTCGTGGTCGCATTGCCGCGGTCGGTGGGTTTGAAGAGCGGCGTAGTGCCCGTTGTCACGAGCGCGCCGCTGTTGTCGCGGTAGCCGGCTTCGTTTCCGTCTGAGAACCGGTCGAGCATCAGGAAATACAGTACTTCGTCTTCCCACGCCGCAGGGGATGGGAAGAAGGTGCGGCCGGCAATCAGGGCGTTCAGGTCAATGTCCGCGATGCGCTGTTCCATCAGGCGAGCTCCGTGTTGTTCTGCGCAGACGCGGCCTGCGCGGAGCGGATGAGTGAGCTTGCATCAGTGTAGCGCTCTTCGCGTCCATGCTGCCGCCTCGATGCAGCGCCCCAACTTGGATCACGAGCACCGAATTAGAGCCCGGACCGATGTCCCGGGCCCCACAGCACAATGCTCGATCACCGAGGTGAAGTGGCTCGGGATGACGATCACCCCATCCTACGTCAGAGAGCCGCAGTGTAACGGGGTCGCCGAACGGTTCATGCGGACGCTGAAAGAGCAGGGCATCTACTTGCACCAGTTCGGGAGCCTCGAGGAGGCACGCCGGATCATCGCCGAGTTCATCGTGCGGTACCACCACGAGTGGCTGATCGAGCGGCTCGGTCATCGCACCCCGGCGCAGGCGCGCGCCGACGCCGCGCGGAGGGCCGCATGTGCGGCATGGCCCTGAAAACCGAGCCCCGCCCTTGGCTCTACAGCCACGATCTCGAGGGGGCCGCTATCTGGGTACCCCCCGAAAGGGAGACGTTCAGCAGCACTTCACTGTCCAGGGAACCGGGTGCGGTACAATCTGATGCAATACGGCGAGAAGAATCAGTTACTTCACGCCGGGCGAAACTTCCAGAAACACCACCATCGCCTCCTTCTCAGCTCACCCATCGAGCTTGACTTCCGTGCCACGTCCGGCGGCACGAGCCTGCTCGTACACTACGATCGCCGCTGCGACGTCCTGCAGCGCGGTTCCCGAGCTGTCGAACATCGTGATCTCGTCGGCCCGGGTGCGTCCGGGCCGCCGGCCCACGATGACGTCTCCCAGCTCTGCGTGCACTTCTTCACGGGTTAAAAGACCCGCGGCCAGTGCATGCTGGAGCTCGCCGATCTCCGCACACTGCTGGAGCACGTC
>JBKOVG010000068.1:0-12558 GCA_046723845.1 Candidatus Methylomirabilota bacterium
GGAAATGTCCTGACCCGGGAAGCACCGCACAAGGCTCGGCCGCCGCGCGCCGGCGCCGAGCGCCAGCGCATGAGCAGCGCCGCGAAGTTGATCTTCCTCTGCGGTAAGATGACCGCCGGCACATCCGAGCTCGCCAGACACCTGGCCGAGCGCGTGCGCACCGTTCTCCTGGTGCAGGATGAGCTGCTGGACAGCCTGTTTCCCGGCGAGATCATCGACATCCCTGACTTCGTCAGTGGCGACTTTCTAGGCGTTGCCGAGATCTCCTCCTACACGGTCAGAACCGGGAGGTTGGCAAGCTACTGTGGGCTGGACGTGGCGACGAAGCGAAGCTCTCAGCGCTCGACGGCGCGTAGGAGAGCCAGCGTGCGCGATAAGGTCACGATAACTCACGTGTTCTGCGATGGCGAGTGCGTTGGATGACAACTCAAGTGCAATTTCGGTGACAGTCAGAAAGCACCGTCACCGAAATGATTGGTTTTATGGCGGGCTCGACGGGACTTGAACCCGCGACCTCTGGATTGACAGTCCAGTGTGCTAACCAGGCTGCACCACGAGCCCGACTCGGGACCTGAGAAGGTTACACGACGCGTTACCCGATTGCAACCTTCGGCGGCCGCACGGCCGGTCGCGTCACCGTTTGGCCGACGCCTTTCCGTTCTGGAGCGCGCGCCACACACGCTCCGCGCGCAGCGGCATGTCGAGGTGGCGCACGCCCAGGTGTTTGAGGGCGTCGACCACCGCGTTCACGATGGCCGGCGTGGAGCCGATGGTAGCGGCCTCGCCGATGCCCTTGGCGCCCATAGGATTGAACGGCGTGGGCGTCACCGTCTCGTCAGTTGTGAACATAGGCAGGTCGCCGGCATGCGGCACCGCGTAGTCCATCAGGGAGCCGGTGATGAGCTGGCCGTCCGCTCCGTAGATCATCTCTTCGTAGAGGGCCTGTGCGATGCCCTGCGCGAGCCCGCCGTGCACCTGTCCCGCCACCAGGAGCGGGCTGATCCGCACGCCGCAGTCGTCCACGGACACGAAGTCGCGCACGCTCACCTGCCCCGTGTCGCGGTCGATCTCCACCACCGCCACGTGCGCCCCGAAGGGATAGACGAGTTGCGGCGGCCGGAAGAACTCCGTCGCCTCCAGTCCGTACTCGAGGCCTTCGGGCAGGCCCTCCGCATACGCCTTGGGCGCGATGTCCGCGATGGTGAGCGCCTTGGCTGGTGTCCCCCGCACCTGATACGTTCCCGCCTCGAAGACCACGTCGTCGGCCGCGGCCTCCAGCATGTGGGCGGCGATCCGCCGCGCCTTGTCCTGCACCTTGAGGGAGGCCCCGATGATGGCGGAGCCGCCCACGGCGAGACTGCGGCTGCCCCCTGTGCCGTTGCCCATGGGCGTGTTGAGGGTGTCGCCGTGGCGGACCACGACCTTGTCGAAGTCCACGCCGAGGTGATCGGCGATGATCTGAGCGAAGGTCGTCTCGTGGCCCTGGCCGTGCGACGAGGTGCCGGTGAAGGCGGTGACGGTGCCCGCGGGCTCGACGCGGACCACCGCGCTCTCGAAGGGCCCGAAGCCGCACATCTCGACGTACACGGCCATGCCGATGCCGAGGAGCGTCCGGTCTCCGCGATCGAGCCGCGCCTTCTGCTCAGCGCGCAGCTTGGCCGCGCCCGCGATGTCCAGGGCCTTGCCGAGGGCGCGATCGTACTCGCCGCTGTCGTAGTTCTGCCCGGTGGGCGTCTTGTAGGGAAACGCGGCGGGCGGGATGAAGTTCTTGCGGCGGATCTCCTCCGGCGGCTTGCCCAGCTCCTGCGCCACCACGTCCACCAACCGCTCGAGATAGTAGGCGGCCTCGGGCCGTCCCGCCCCGCGATAGGCGGCCACGGGCGTGGAGTTGGTGAACACGCAGGTGGACTTGAGATCGACGTTGGTGACCTTGTACACGCCCACCCCCATGAGCAGGGTGAGGTCCGGGATGAAGGTGAAGATGGGGTAGGCGCCGATGTCCGCGATCACGTGCATGCGGACGGCGGTGATGGTGCCGTCCGCCTCCACCGCCGCCTCGAGGTCGGTGACCTGGGCGCGGCCGTGCGTGGTCGACGTCATGTGCTCCACCCGGGTCTCCGTCCAGCGCACGGGGACGCGGAAGAGCGTGGCGATGGCGGCGAGGGTGGTGTCCTCCGGGTACACGCCGAACTTCACCCCGAAGCCACCGCCCACCTCCGGCGCGATGACACGCACGAGGTTCTGCTCGAGGCCGAGACAGGTGGCGATGTCGTTGCGGAGCGCATGCGGCGCCTGATGGGTCGACCAGAGGGTGAGGCCGCCCCCCGCGGGATCGGGCGCGGCCAGCGCGGCGCGCGGCTCCATGGGCACGCCACACAGGCGCTGGCTGATCATGCGTTGCTTCACCACCCGGTGCGCCTTCGCGAAAGCGGCGTCCGGGTCGCCCGCCTTGATGTTCGTCTCGTGCTCGATGTTCTTCGCGGCGTCGTCAAAGAGCTGGGGCGCGCCCGCGGCCATGGCGGAGAGCTGATCGGCTACCGCGAGCAGCGGCTCCCACTCGACGGCGACCTCGGCGGCCGCGTCCACCGCCGCCGCCTCCGACGTAGCGATCGCCGCGGCCACCGGTTCGCCCACGTAGCGCACGCGGCCGATGGAGAGCGGAAAATGGGTGCGGCCGATGCTCGTCTCCCCGCCCCCGCCGCCCTCGGCGCTCGGGCCTCCGAGCGGGATGGGCTTGCAGCGGCCGCGGATGTCCTCGCCCGTCACCACCTTGAAGACGCCCGGCCGCTGCGCCGCCGCGGACGCGTCGATCTTGCCGACTTTGGCGTGCGCGTGCGGGCTCCGCACGAAGGCCACGTAGTGGAGACCGGGGACGTTGAGATCGCCGACGTAGGTCGAGGTGCCGGTGACGAGGCGCGGATCTTCCTTGCGCTTGACTTGCGCGCCCATCAGTCGTGGAGTCGCCGTGGCCATGGAGGATTTCCTTTCGTGGGTGGTCTCAGCAGGATAGACGCGAGCGCCCCACGGCGCAAGACGTCAGCGAGGCAGCTTGCGCTGACTCCGGGTGAAGCGCACCACGAGCCTCGGCAGCACGGCGAGGCAGGCCAGCGCGGTCAGCGCGATGCCCACGCGCCACGCCGTCTCCCCGAGTGGGCCCTCGCCGGTCAGGGCCTCGCCCCCCGCCCAGCCCGCGTAGACGTAGACGGCGGTGGCGGGCGCCATGAAGGCGAGCGACGCGAGGACGTAGGGCACGAGCCTTATGCGCGTGAGGCCGAGGGCATAGTTGAGCAGATTGAAGGGAATCACGGGTACCAGGCGCGCGAAGGCCACGAACTCCCAGCCGCCCCTGTCCACGCCGTCCTTGATCTTCCGCAGCGGGCCCGAGAGCTTTTCCTCCGTCCACTCGCGTCCCACCGTGCGCGCGGCGAGGAAGGCCACGGTGGCGCCGATGGTCCCCCCGAAGAGTGCGTACACCGTGCCCCACACGGGCCCGAAGAGAATCCCCGCGGCCAGGTCAAACGGGAGTCCCGGTACGAGGAAGGCGGGGCCGACGGAGTAGAGGAGCACGAAGACCACCGGCCCCCACGGGCCCATGCGGGCCACGATGCCCTGGATCTGGGGCACCGTGAGATGGTCGCGCCAGATGAAGACACAGGTGATACCGGTCAGGAGCACCGCGAGCAGGATGAGCCGCTTCACCACGAGGCTGCGCGAGCGGGGCATGCTCGATGATTGTCGGGCCCGACGGCGCCGAACGCAACCATGCAGCGGGGGCCGTCCTTGACATCGACATGTCCTTCATGGATCCGGACACCGGCGTCAACGTCGTCCACGGAGGCGCTCTCGCCGCCCTCGACCCTGCGGCGCGCGCCGCGAAACGGAAGGAGCTCCTCGAACAGTGGGAGTGGGACACCCTGCCCTACGGTGCGGCGGCCCGCCATCTCGTCCACGAGATCATCGCGCCCGCGCACACGCGCGACGTGATCATCCGGTTCCTTGACGCCTGGGAGAGCCGCGGCACCATCGGCCAGCACCACTTCCTCCCCGGCGATCGCGACATCGCGCGCATGCCCGTGGACCAGTGGATGGGACCCGCCGCCCTCGTGGACCTGACCCATCTGGGCGCAAACGGCGAGGTGACGGCGGCCGATCTCGCGCGGCGCGGCGGTCACATCGAGCGGGGCGACATCGTGCTGCTGCGCACGGACTGGCCTCGGAAGTGCGAGGTGGAGAGCGAGCGCTTCTGGCGCGCGGCGCCGTTCACGGGGCGCGGTGCCTGCGAGTGGCTGGTCGCGCGCGGGGTCAAGGCCGTCGGCTACGACTATCCGCCCGATTACGCCATCCGTACCATGATCTTCGAGCCCGGCGCGAAGGTGACCAAGTTCGAGTGCACCACCCACGACGTGTTCTTCCCGGCGGGCATCACGGTGATCGAGTACCTGACCAACCTCGACCAGATCGGCGCGCCGCGCTGCCACTTCATCGCGCTGCCCCTCAAGCTCGAGGGCGGCGACGGCTCGCCCGTGCGGGCCGTCGCCCTGGTCGACTAGCCCGCGACGAGGACGATGTCGAAGCGCGCGGCGAGGGCCCCTGCCTCGCCGGCGGGCTGGAGCGCCACCGACAGCGCATCCCGCACGCGCTGACCGCCAAAGGCCGCGGGGTCCTCATGGCCCGGCTCCCCCGCCACGTACATCTGGGTGACGAGGGGCCGGAGCCGCGCGTGGGTGATCTGGAAGTGGATGTGCGGCGGCCGTGACGCATACGGCACGGGGCGGATGGTGCGGAACCGGTAGGCGCCCGTCGCGTCCGTGCGCATCTGACCGAAGCCCTGGAAGTTCGGATCGCGCGGCCCCGGGCCGCCGTCTTTGGGGGCGAGATAGCGGCCGAAGTTGTCGGCCTGCCAGATCTCCACGAGCGCATCGGTCACGGGGCTGCCGTTCGTGTCCATCACGCGACCGCTCAGGTACAGCACGGTGCCCTGGGCGCGGGCGGCCCGTCCCTTCACCATCACGAGGTCAGCGTCGCGATCGTCGGGAAGCACGCTCGGATAGAAGGGCCCTGCCGTCTGCTCGGGAGTGGGAGCGAGCGGCGCCGCCCAGGCCTTCCTCGCGAGGGCGGCGCTCATGCCGAGGACGGCGGCGCGCCGGGTAATGCGGGAGCCGCTCACGTCTCAACCGCCTGCGGGCTGATCGCTGTTGAAGATGTCCGCCACCGCCCGCCACGCGCCGCCCTGCCGCCGGTACACGACCACGTACTTCCCCACGTCGGTGACGGGGGCGCCGCCGGGCGGCTCCATGGACAGCGTGTAGCGGCCGCGGCCGTACGCGAGGTCGCCCGCCGTCCCCGTGACAGTGGTCTCGAGCTTGATGCTACTCACGCCGGAGTCCATGAGCCCCTGGAGCACCCGCCGGATGTTCTCGCGCCCCTCCGCCGCGGGTTGATTCGGCGGCAGGAGCACGGCGTCGCTGGCGTAGAAGGCGCCGACCAGCGCCTGCCCGTCGCCCACCGCGGCTGCGCGCATGAACTCCTCGTCGAGCCGCCGGATGGCCGCTGACGCGGCCTCGTGCGCGCCGTCACGCCTCTTGACCGCCTTCGCCTTCGAGGTCCGCTTGGTCGCTCTGCCCGCGCGCTTCTTCACCATGGCGATCCTCCCTCCGGCGGACGGGCGGCTCGCGACCGCCCCGCCGCCTCGTCGATCGGCCTCGGTCGGTCCTCTCCGATGAACAGCCGCGAGTCTGCTCGCGCCCCGCACCCCTGTCAAGCGAACGCGCGTGCCTCAGCCTCCGGTGGCCAGCACGCGCTCCACGCGCTCCAGCTGATCGCGCGTGCCGAGGGCGAGGAGCCGGTCGCCACCCGCGAGGGAGAGATCACCTCCGGGATTCACGATGGGATTGCTGTCGCGGATGATGGCGAGCACGGTCGCGCCCGTGACCTGCCGGAGGGCGAGCGCCTCGAGGGAGCGTCCCACCGCGCGGCTCTCCGGGCTCACGGCCACCGCCTCGATGTTGAGGGCCTCGTTGCCGCGCCGGAGCGCCGTCTCGAAGAAATCCACCACGGTGGGACTCAGGATGAGATGGGCGAGCCGATGGCCGCCGATGGCGTACGGGCTGATGGCGCGATCGGCCCCCGCGCGGGTGAGCTTGGGCACGCTCGTCTCGTCCACCGCGCGGGAGACGATGTGGAGCCGCGCGTTGAGCACGCGGGCCGACAGCACGATGTACATGTTGGTGGCGTCGTTGGCCGTGGTGGCGATGAGACCGTGGGCGCGCCGCACGCCCGCGTGCTCGAGCACGGCGTCGTCGGTGGCGTCGCCCTGCAGGCAGAGCCAGCCGTGGTCCTCGGCCAACCGCACGCTCGTCTCCGAGGGATCCACCACCACGAAGGGCGCGCGCGCCGCCGCCAGCTCTTGGGCGGCCTGGCGCCCCACGCGACCCAGGCCGGCCACGATGGTGTGTCCGCTGAGCTTGTCGATGTGCTTCTCCATCTTGCGTCTCCTCGTGGGATCGGCCAGTCGCACGGCAACGAGATAGTCCATGACCACGCCGAAGGTATAGAAGAGACTGCCGATCCCCACGATGGCGATGGCCATGGTGAAGATGCGCCCCACCGAGTCGAGGGGCTTGACTTCGCCGTAGCCGACGGTGGTGATGGTGGTCACCGTCATGAAGAGCGCGTCGAGCCAGGTGCCGCCGATGTGGCGCCAGAGCCAGAAATAGCCGAGGGTGCCTCCGACCACCACGGCGCTGACGAGGGACAGCGGCAGGATGAGGCGGGCCCGAAGCCTCGGGATGTCGGCGGTGTGGTAGGGCTGGGCGCCTTCGGGCACGGCCCCACCCTACCCCGAGACGCCGCGCAAGGTCAGCTCGTGGGCCAGGTGACAGGACACGGCGTGCCCGGTCGCGATCTCCTGGAGGGCCGGCGTCTCCGCGCGGCAGCGCTCCACCGGGTAGGGGCAGCGCGGATGGAAGCTGCAGCCCGCCGGCGGATGCGCTGGATCGGCGACCTCGCCCTCGAGCAGGAGGCGCTGGCCGCGCAGGCGCGGATCGGGCTTGGGCACGGCGGCGAGGAGGCCCTCCGTATAGGGATGGCGGGGCCGGGCGAAGAGCGGCTCGGTGGGCGCCAGCTCCACGATGCGGCCCACGTACATGACGGCCACGCGATCGCTCACCAGCCGTACCACCGAGAGATCGTGGGCGACAAAGAGATAGGCAAGGCCGAGCTGGGCCTGGAGATCCTGCATCAGGTTGAGGATCTGCGCCTGCACGGAGACGTCGAGGGCCGACACGGGCTCGTCGCCCACCACCAGGCTCGGGTTGAGGGCGAGCGCCCGCGCGATGCCCACGCGCTGCCGCCGATGGCCTACTGGGGCAGGGCGACGAGGGTCTGGGCGATGTCGCGGCTCAGGGCGGCGAGGGCGCGGCTCATGGCCGAGACGGTCATGGTGTAGCCGGACCCGCCCGCCGGCTCGGTGAGCCGTGACGTCTTGGCCGCGAGCTCCTTGGTGGTGAGGGCGTCAAGAATCCGCCAGCGCGCCTCGAGGGAGGTGTCGCCGGCGGCCGGCCCGTCGAAGCGCGTGACGTCCACGAGCACCTGGTACCGGACGCCGTCCACGCCGCGCCAGGGGAAGACGGAGATCTTGGCCGCGGGCAGCTGGCGCGACAGGTCCTCGGCGAGGACACGCGAGATGCCGTCGCGCAGGGGCTCCCCCCACTGGTCGAACTCGCCCAGATCGATCTTGTCCGCGGCGGGCCGCGTGACGATCTGCGGCCGGTCGAGGTAGCCAGCCACGGCCACCGGCCCGATCCCCACGGTCAGGGGGGGGCCACCGGCCACCGCCGGTCCATCCACGGGGGCGAGCACGTAGAAGCGCGTGGGCGCGGTGCCGCCCAGGCACCCGGCGGCGAGCAGAGCCGTGACGACAACGAGACCGGCACGTCGCGTGAGAGTCTTCATTTGCTTTCAGGGCCTCCCTTGCCGCGAAGCAGAGCATCCGGGTTGCGCTCGAGATAGTCGGCCAGCGTTTTCAGGGAGCGGGCGGCGTCCGCGACGTCGCGGAGGGCGCGCACGAGCTCGTAGCCGACGCGCGAGTCGCCCTCCACCGCCCGATCCAGGGAACGGAGCGTCCCGCGGGCCGAGGTGCTCGTGTCCTGGATCGATGTCGAGAGCGGCTCGATCTGCGCCTCGAGCCGCCCAAGCACTTTCTGGGCATCCGCGACGAGCCGCCGCGTGTCGGCGAGGGTGGCGTCGGTCTGCTCGCCCACCGCCTCGAGCTTCGTGCCGACCCTCTTGATCACCTGGTCGGCGTTCTTCAGGGCGGCATCGGCCGCGATGAGGGCGTTGTTCGCCGAGACGATGGTGCCCTTGACCTCGGGAGAGGCCAGGAGAGTGCTCGCGTTGCGCAGCGTCTGGGTCATGGCCGCCGTCATCTCCTCGAGGTTGATCTTGCCGATGGCGTCGAGGAGACCCTCCAGCCGAGCCTGGAGCTTGGCGAGGGTGGTGGGCACGGTGGGAATTTCTGGCACGGTGGGATCGAGGCGGGCGAGCACGATGGGCGTGTCAGGGAAGAAGTCGAGGTACACGAGCAGCTGGCCCGTGAGCAGGCTCTGCGTTTGGAGCTGCGCCCGCAGGCCTTGCTTGACCAGCTCTTCCACCGCGACCTCACCTCTCTGCACCACCTGGCCGCCCTTGGGCAGCAGCCCCGGGTCGATGCTGACGTACACCCCGATCTGCTGTTTCTGGGCGAGGAGGCGGATGCGCGTCACCGTGCCGATCTTGACCCCCCGGATCTCGACGGGGGCGCCCACGTCGAGCCCGCCCACCGATCCCTCGAAGAACATCACGAAGGGCATCTCCTTCTTGAAGATCTGCAGGCCGCCGAGAGTGACGAGGCCCACCACGGCCAGCGCCAGGGCAGACACCACGAAGGCGCCCACCGCCGTCGGATTCGCCCGCCTGCTCATGTCGTGGCCCCCGGGGCGCGAGCACTCTGGGCGCCGGCGGGCGCCCGCCCGCTCTCCTGTCCTCCCCGCGTGAGGAAGGCATGGATCTTGGGGTTCTTCGACTCGGCGAGCAGCGTTCGCGGATTGCCCTGCGCGAGCATGGTCCGGGTCTCCGCGTCCAGGTACACGGAGTCGTCGGCGATGGTGAAGATGCTGGCGAGCTCGTGCGTCACCGCCACCACCGTGCACTTGAGGCTGTCCCGGAGCTCCAGGATGAGATCGTCGAGGAGCCGCGAGCTCACGGGATCGAGCCCGGCCGAGGGCTCGTCGAGGAAGAGGATGTCGGGATCGAGAGCCATGGCCCGGGCGAGGCCCGCGCGCTTCTGCATGCCCCCGCTGATCTCCGAGGGGTAGAAGTCCTCGAAGCCCCCCAGTCCGACCAGGGAGAGCTTGAGCGAGGCGACCTCGCGGATCTGGCTCGGCGAGAGCTCGGTGAACTCGCCCAGGGGCAGGCCGACGTTCTCCGCGAGGGTCATCGAGCTCCAGAGCGCCCCGCTCTGGTAGAGCACGCCGAAGCGACGGAGAGTGAGCTGGCGCTGCTCGTCGTCCGCGCCCCAGAAGCTCACCCCGTCGAAGAAGACGTCGCCCTTGGCGGGACGGATCAACCCGATCAGATGCCGCAGCAGCGTGCTCTTGCCGCAGCCGCTGCCTCCCATGATGATGAACACCTCGCCGCGGGCCACGTCGAAGGTCAGGTCGCGCTGGATCACGAAGTCGCCGTAGGCCATGGTCAGGTCGGCGACGCGGATTCGCGGCGCTGCGTCTCTAGAATCCGATGGCGTCATAGACCACGGTGAGGATGGCGTCGGAGACGATGATGAAGACGATTCCGGTCACCACGGCAGAGGTGGCGGCCAGGCCCACCGCGGCCGAGCTGCGGCCGGACTGCATGCCGCGCATGCAGCCGGCGATGGCGATGAGCACGCCGAAGACCGCGCTCTTGATGAGGCCCGCCGCGAAGTCGGCGAGGGTGGCCGCCTCCCAGGTGTGATTCCAGTACGGCACGATGCCGACCTTGAGCATACCCACGCCCACCACCGCGCCACCCATGATGCCCACGAGGTCGGCGTAGATGGTGAGGAGCGGCATCATGAGGATGAGCCCGAGCATGCGCGGCAGCACCAGGAACTCGAAGGGCGAGATCCCCATGGTGCTGAGGGCGTCGATCTCCTCGTTGACCCGCATCGTCCCGAGCTGGGCGGCATAGGCCGCCCCCGTACGCCCCGCCATGATGATGGCGGCCATCATGGCGCCCATCTCCCGCGCCATGCCGATGGCCACCAAGTCCGCGATGTAGATCTGGGCGCCGAACTGTCGGAGCTGGATGGCTCCGACAAATGCGAGGATGAGGCCAATGAGGAAGCTGATGAGGGAGACGATGCCGAGCGCGCTCGCCCCCGCCTCCTGGATGTTGAGCATCAGGTCGACCCGGCGGAAGCGCGCGCGGCCCACGGCGGCGCGAGCAAGGGCAAGAGTGGACTCGCCCACGAAGGTGATCATCTCGCGCCCGCCCGCCAGCGCCGACAGGGTGGATCGACCTACCCGCGCGAGAAGAGGATCCGGAGCCCCGCCGCGCTTGGTGTCCCGCTCGGGCACCGCGGCCGCGAGAGCGAGAAGCTTGCGGACACCCTCGGGCAATCCCGAGCGGTCGACCGTGAAGTCCAGTGACTTGGCCGCGTCGAGGATGCTGAGGACGAAGACCAGGAAGCCCGTGTCCCAAGCGGTAACCTCCCGCGCGTCGAAGGTCAGGCGCCGCCCAGAGGAGGCCGTGGCCATTCGCGCCTCGACTTCATGCGCGGACGGCAGATGATCCTGCATCCGCCAGGACCCGGAGAGGCGGAGGACGAGGCCGTCGGCGGAGGGGTCGAGGCTCCAGTGCCAGGAAGCGTTGAGGGGAGCCGTGGAGGCGGCCGAGGTCATCGCACACGCCTGGACCAGGCGGAGTCTGGCCGAGCCATGAGGCGGCAAGCCTATCACAGCGTCGTGACAGCGTCGAGCATCCGGGTGCGGTATGCTGGCCGTCGACATGCCCCACGCCTCCGCGGAGATCGTGATCTGCGGCGCCGGCATCGCTGGCGTGGCCGCCGCCTATCACCTGGCCGTGCGTCGTGGCTTACGCGACATCGTGATCGTCGACGAGCGACCGCCTCTCACCCTCACCAGCGACAAGTCTGCGGAGTGCTACCGCAACTGGTGGCCCGGCCCCGGCAACGACATGGTCGCCCTCATGGACCGGAGCATCGATCTCCTCGAGGAGCTGGCCGCCGAGAGCGGCAACGTATTCCTTCTCAACCGCCGCGGCTATCTCTTCGCCACCGCCTCCGAGCAGCGCGTGGGCACCTTCGTGGCCGCCGCCGAGGAAGCGGCCCATCTCGGAGCAGGGCCGGTGCGGCATCACGCCACGGCACCGAGCGACTACCAGCCCTCGGCGTTCGAGGGCTTCGATCGCACGCTGCGCGGCACGGACGTCATCAAGGAACCCTCGCTCATCAGACGCCACTATCCGTGGCTCGCCTCCGACACCATCGCGCTGCTCCACGCGCGGCGCTGCGGCTGGTTCAGCGGCCAGCAGCTCGGCATGTACCTCCTCGAGCAGGCGCGCGCGCATGGGGTCCGGCTCCTCGAGGGAGAGGTGGTACGCATCGACGCCCAAGGTGGGCGCGTGCGCGGCGTCGAGGTGCAGACGGGAGGAGGCGGGCGGACCATCGGGACGGGGCGGGTCGTGCTCGCTGCCGGGCCGTACCTGAAGCGCGCGGGACGACTTCTCGGCCTCGAGCTGCCCATCTTCTGCGAGCTCCACTCGAAGATCGCCTTCAACGACACGCTGGGGGCGATGCCGCGGAGCGCGCCCATGACCATCTGGGCCGATCCCCTGACGCTGTCCTGGACCGCGGAGGAGCGCGCGGAGCTCGCAAGATCGCCGCGGTATGGCCATCTCCTCGCCGAGCTGCCCGCCGGCGCGCATGGACGCCCTGAGGGCGCGGGGGAGAGTACGTCCGTGCTCGGGGTGTGGACCTACGACGTCTCACCGGTGGAGCCGACCTTCCCGCCGGATTTCGACCCTGCCCATCCCGAGGTGGTGCTGCGGGGGATGGCGCGCATGATCCCGGCCATGGCGCCCTATCTTGAGCGGCTCCCGCGGTGCTTCGTGGACGGCGGCTACTACACCAAGACGAGGGAGAATCGCCTGCTCTCGGGTCCGCTCCCCGTGGAGGGAGCGTACGTCATCGGCGCGCTGTCCGGCTACGGCATGATGTCGTCGAACGGAGCGGCGGACCTGCTCGCCGATCACGTCGCGGAGCGTCCCCTGCCCGCCTACGCTCCCGCTTTCCGTCTCGACCGTTACGACGACCCCGCGTACCAGAAGCTGCTCGACAACTGGGGCGACTCGGGCCAGCTCTGATCCCGGTCATCTCGTGCCCGCGGTCTATTCATGAGGGCCGCACGTGCGACCGGGGCGGGAGGCGTCGGGGGCGGGGGAGCTCTCCGGCGGAGTGGGACCCCCTCGTCCTGTGCGCAGCCCGCAGGGCTGCGATTCAGGCGAGTGGCTGACGCAGCT
>JBKOVG010000326.1:0-12003 GCA_046723845.1 Candidatus Methylomirabilota bacterium
CCCATGAGCACGGGCAGGTTCTTCTCGAAGGGCGCGGTGCGGAAGTGCTCGTCCATCTGGTGGAAGCCGTCGAGCATGGCGCGGAAGTTCTCCGGCCCCACCGCGAGCATGGTGGAGAGCCCGATGGCCGAGTCCATGGAGTAGCGGCCGCCCACCCAGTCCCAGAAGCCGAACATGTTCGCGGTGTCGATGCCGAACTCCGAGACCTTGACCGCGTTGGTGGAGACGGCCACGAAGTGCTTGGCGATGGCCTTGGTGTCGCCCAGGCCCTTGAGGCACCATTCGCGGGCGCTCCCCGCGTTGGTCATCGTCTCGAGCGTGGTGAAGGTCTTGGAGGAGATGACGAAGAGCGTCTCCGCGGGATCGAGATCGCGCACGGCCTCCGCGAAGTCGGTGCCGTCCACGTTGGAGACGAAGCGGAAGGTCATGCTGCGCTCGCTGTAGGCGCGCAGGGCCTCGTAGGCCATCACCGGCCCGAGGTCGGAGCCGCCGATGCCGATGTTGATCACGTGGCGGATGCGCTTCCCCGTGTGCCCCTTCCAGGCGCCGCTCCGCACGCGCTGGGAGAACTCGCCCATCTTGTCGACGACGGCGTGCACCTCGGGGACGACGTCCACCCCGTCCACCTTGATCGAGGCGGTGCGGGGCGCGCGCAGGGCCACGTGGAGCACCGCGCGATTCTCGGTGACGTTGATCTTCTCCCCGCGGAACATGGCGTCGATGCGCTGGCGCAGGCCGGACTCCTCGGCGAGCTGGAGGAGGAGGGGCAGGGTCTCGTCGGTGATGCGCTGCTTCGAGTAGTCGAGATAGATCCCCGCCGCCTCCACGGTGAGGCGCTCGCCGCGCTTGGGATCGTCCGCGAAGAGATCCCGCAGGTGCAGATCGCGGATCTTCTCGTGGTGGCTCTGCAGTTCCTTCCAGGCCCGTCGTAAAGTCAATGGTTCGAAGCTCATCGCATCCTCCCCTTCTTGTCTTCCCAGAGCCGGAACCCGCCCAGGAAGGCGTTGGCGTTGTCGCCTCGTCGGCACCCGGAGGGCAGCGCCTTGAGCTTCTTCACGTTGCCCCCGCCCAGCACGATATCGTCCGGCTCGAGGGCGGCGGTGAGCTGGGCCACCACCTTCTTGACGTGGCTCCGCCATTTCTTCTTGCCGCGCTTCTCGAGCCCCCGCAGGCCCACGTAGTCCTCGTAAGTACCCTTCCGGTACGGCAGGTGCGCCAGCTCCATGGGCTCTACGACGCCGTCGGCGATCACGGTGGAGCCGAGCCCGGTACCCAAGCCCAGGAAGAGCATCTTCCCGCCCTTGTAGCTGCCCAACGCCTGCATCGCCGCATCGTTGACGATCTTCACGGGCTTTCCGAACGCGGCGCGATAGTCGAACCCGATCCAGCCCCGGCCGAGGTTCCGCGGCTCCGCCACGGGGTGATTGTGGATCACCATGCCGGGGTAGCCCATGGAGACCGCGTCGAACTTCCACCCCCGGGCCAGCTTCTTCACGCCGGCCACCATCTCCCGGGGCGTGAGGTGCGGGCCCGAGGGAAACTTCCGCGGCTCCTTCTCACCGGAGGCGAGGATCTTGACGTTGGTCCCGCCAATGTCGACCGCGAGGACTTTCACGACATCTAGCCCTTCCCGAGCGCCGCGCTCTTTGTGTTGATCACCTCCATGAGCTCGTGCCAGGAGTTCACGAAGGACTTCGCGCCCTCCTCCTGGAGCTGGGCGGCGAGGGCATCGATGTCGATGCCTGCCTTGCCATACTGCGCCAGCACCTCTTCGCAGTCACCGCCGTCGGCGGGCAACGGCTCGCCGATCTCGCCGTGATCGGCGAGGGCCTTGAGGGTTCCTTCCGGCATCGTGTTGACCGTGAAGGGCGAAGCGAGCGCTTTCACGTAGAGGACATCGGAGGCCTTGGGATCCTTCGTCCCCGTGCTCGCCCACAGCGGCCGCTGCGGGCGGGCGCCGAAGTTGTAGGCACGCTGCCATGCCGTCGAGCCGAAGATCGCGCGGGCCGCCTTGTAGGTGCGCTTGACGATGGCGATGCCGAGGCGATTCTTCAGCGCATCGGGAACGCGCGGCGCCACCGCGGCGTCCCACCGGCTCACGAACAGCGAGGCCACGGAGCCGATCTGAGGGTTGAGCCCGGCCGCGATGCGGCGGTCGACGCCGCGCATGTAGGCCTCGGCCGCCGCCACGTACTGCTCGCGCGAGAAGAGGAGAGTCACGTTGATAGGCACTCCCGCGAAGACGGCCTCCTCGATGGCGGGCAGGCCCTCGCGCGTGCCGGGAATCTTGATGAGGAGATTCGGGCGCCCAGCACGGGCGTGCAGGCCCTTGGCGGCGGCGAGCGTGCTCGCCGTGTCGTAGGCGAGGAGCGGGGAGACCTCGAGGGAGACCCAGCCGTCCACACCGTTCGTGCGGTCCCAGATGGGGCGGAAGAGATCGGCGGCCCGCGTCAGGTCCTCGATGGCCAGCTCGAAGAAGAGGGCCTCCCCCGACTTGCCTTCCCCGACCTTCTTGCGGATGGCCGCGTCGTAGGCCGTGCTGTTCTTGATGGCGTGGTCGAAGATGGTGGGATTGGAGGTGAGGCCGGTCACGGAGAGCTCGTCGATGTAGCGCTTGAGCGTACCGTTCTCCAGAATGTCGCGGGTGATGTTGTCGAGCCAGAGGCTCTGGCCGAGATCGTGGAGCAACTGCGTGGCTTTCATGGCGTCACCTCTCTTGGGTCACGGACCCACATGGCTGGTATCGTCCCACAGCTGGATCACCGGCCTCGATCGGTTGTGCTCGTAGCCGAGCGCGCTCAGGCTCGCCGTCCTGAGGTAGAGATAGCGCGCGGCGCCGGGCTCGAGCCCCAGCCAGCGCGCCCCGACCACGCGCAGGATGTGCCCGCTCGAGAAGATCAGCACGTCGCCGTCGATGGCCCGCGCCTTCTGCACCACCCGATCGGCACGGGCGCCCACCTGGGCGGGAGACTCGCCGTCGGGACAGCCGTCGCGGAAGAGATCCCAGTCTGGACGCTCCGCGTGGATCTCCGCGCTGGTGCGGCCCTCGTAGCGGCCGTAGTTCCACTCGAGAAGGTCGGGATCGATCTCCGCGACGTCTCCGAAGCCCGCACGCTGGCAGGTGTCGGCCGCCCGCTGCAGCGGGCTCGTGAAGACGCGGGCGAAGCGCTGCCCCTTCAGACGCCGCCCGAGGGCGTCGGCCTGATGCAGCCCTGCCTCCGTCAGCGGCAGGTCGGTCAGGCTCGTGTGCTGGCCGGACCGGGTCCAGGCCGTCTCGCCATGTCGGGCAAGGAAGAGAACGGGGAGTTCTTCGCTCACGATCTGGCTCTCCTCAGGGAAAAGGTGGCGTGCAGGCAAGACTATACTACTGCCGCGCCACGGCTGCCCGGGGAAGCGCGGCGCGCTCGTGCTCATCCCCGTCCCCGTAACATTAATGACGCACTCCGTTGCCCGGGGGCTACAGATGGCTGCGCTCAGGATCGGCATCGTCGGCTCGCGCTTCGCCGCCCATCTCCACCTCCTCGCCTATCGCCGCGTGTACGGGGTCGAGACGCGGCTCGCCGGCGTGACCTCCCCCACCGCGGAGCGGCGCGAGGCCTTCGCGAGCGAGAGCGGAGCCGCGGCATTCCCGGACCTGGGCGCCCTCCTCCCGGAGGTCGATGTGGTGGACGTGTGCTCGCCGCCCGCCACCCACGAGCCGGTGGCCCTCGAGGCCATCGAGGCGGGCAAGCACGTGGTCATCGAGAAGCCGTTCACGGGCGCCTTCGATCCCGGCCGCGGCAAGGAGGCACTGCTGCGGGACGCCCTGGGCAGCGCGGATCGCATGGTGGAGGCGGCGCGCCGGCGCGGCGTGGTCCTCGCCTATGCGGAGAACTGGATCTACGCGCCCGCCGTGCAGAAGGAGCGCGAGATCATCGAGAAGACCGACGCGCAGATCCTCTGGATGCTGGGCGGCGAGTCGCACAGCGGCTCGCACTCGCCCGTGTACGGCATCTGGCGTCACGCGGGCGGCGGCTCGCTGGTGGGCAAGGGCTGCCATCCCCTCACCGCCTGCCTCTATCTGAAGGCGGTGGAGGGCCGAGCCCGCGGCGGACGGGCGATCCGCCCCGCCACCGTGTCGTGCCGAGTGCACGACATCACGCGCCTGCCCGGCTATCGCGATCGCGGCTTCCTCCGCACCGACTACGACGACGTGGAGGACTACAGCCAGCTCCACGTCACCTTCGACGACGGGACGGTGGCCGACATCTTCGCGAGCGAGCTCGTGCTGGGCGGCGTGCACAACTGGCTCGAGGTGTTCGCGAACAATCACCGGACCACGTGCCGGCTCAACCCTGTCAACCTCCTCGATACCTACAACCCGGAAGCGGCCCAGCTCCGCGACGTCTACCTCGTGGAGAAGCTCGGCACCAAGGAAGGCTGGAGCCATCCCGCCGCCGACGAGGAGTGGCAGCAGGGCTTCTACGCGGAGATCCAGGACTTCGTGGAGTGCTGCGCGACAGCCCGCCGGCCGCAGGCAGACGCGGAGATCGCGCGCGACACGGTGGCCACGCTTTATGCAGGCTATCTCTCCGCAGAGCGCCGCGGCCAGGAAGTCGCCGTCCCCGCCTGAGCGTGGGCAAAAACTTCGTCGCGGGCGCTGAACGAGCGCGCTAGACTCGTGCCGCTGCTTGTCATCGAGGCTGTCGAACAGTGAGGAGGCAGCGATGGGCAAGACCAGAGCCTGGATACACGCAATCTCCGCTGCCCTCCTTCTATGGGCTCCTACTTCGGCGATGGCGCAAATCAATCCTCCGCCCACTTACGCAGGCGATCTCTGGTCGCGGCCGCGGCTGACCGGCGACTGGTTCGGCGGCCGGGACTGGCTGGCCCAGCACGGCGTCACCTTCGACGTGGACATGCTCCAGGTCTTACAGGGCGTGGGGTCGGGGGGGCTCAACGAGAGTGTCTCCTACGGCGGCCTCGTCAACTACGAGCTGAAGGCGGACACGGGCAAGATGGGCCTGTGGCCGGGTGGCTTCTTCGAGCTCAAGGTCTTCACGACCTACGGGACCAACTCCACGCGGGACGCCGGTGTCTTCTTCCCGCCCAACGCGTTCAGCCTGCTCCCCGAGCCCGGCGACAACACCACCACCGCCCTCATGAACCTCACCTTCGCTCAGTTCCTCGCGCCGTGGTTTGGCGTCTTTGCGGGCAAGGTCTACACCATTCCCGGAGACGCCAACGCCTTCGCCCACAGCGAGACCACGCAGTTCATGAACACGGCCCTCAACATCAACATGACTCTGGACCTGGCTCCCTACACCGCCTATGGCGGAGGCCTCATCTTCCTCCCATGGAAGGGCGCCACCTTCTCCGTCTCCGTCATCGATCCCGACGGCGAAGGCACCCAGAACGACATCACCAAGGCCTTCGAAAACGGGGTCGCGGTGGGGGCGGAGGGGCGAGTCGAGATCAAGCCCTTCGGCCTCGTCGGCCATCAGGACCTCGGCTTCTTCTGGAGCGACCAGACGCGCTTTTCCCTCAACCAGGATCCCGCCAACCTCGCGCGTCTTCTCGTGACCCGGCGTTTCCCACGGCTCCAGGATCCCGGGCCCATCCTCCGGAGACTGCTGGAGCGCTTCTTCCCGCAGCTCCTCGTCCCCGTGCAACCGGCGAACACGGAGAGCAGCACCTGGACCCTGTACTACAACTTCGACCAGTACCTGTGGAGTCCCAAGGGGAGCCCGGACAAGGGCGTGGGCATGTTCTTCAGGTTCGGCATCTCCGACGGCAACCCGAATCCCATCAGGTACGCGTACAACGTGGGGCTGAGCGCCAAGGGCGTGGTGCCCGGCCGGTCCAACGACAACATGGGATTGGGCTGGGCCCGCACGCAGTTCAGCAGCGACTTCGTCCCCTTCCTGCGCCAGCAGCTCAATCTTGGACTCAACCAGGAGGACGCCGTCGAGATGTACTACAACGTCGTGGTTACTCCGTGGCTCAACGTGACGGCCGACCTGCAGGTGGTGGACTCGGCGTTCAACAAGGTGCTCTCCAACGGGCGCCTCGTGAACGTGGACACCGCGGTGGTGGGTGCGCTACGCATGTACGTCCGCTTCTAGCGGCTCGCCGGGGGGTAGCTCGGGAGAGGCGCCAAGCGTGGCTCCGGGAAGGCCAATCGTCAGGAGAATGCCCATGACAGGATCGTGTGCGCGTATCGTGATCGTGGCTGCGCTCGTGGCCGCCGGCTGTGCCAGCCAGGCCCAGATGCTCGACAGCATGCAGCCCCAGGCCATGGAGACGGCGGTGAGCCGGGGGCGCTTCGAGATGAACTGTCCCGACGCCACGGGGACGATCATCTCGCGGGAGATGGTCCAGCCCAGATTCCAGGGAGCATTCGTGGCGAACTACATCCAGCGGGCGGAGTACACGGTGGGCGTGTCCGGCTGCGGCGTTCGCAAGGTCTTCGTGGTCATCTGCCCGGAGGGAGGCGGCGGATGCTTCGCGGCCGGCCCCGGCCCCTTCATGAGAGAGTAGCCTTGAGGACGCTCAGGGGCGGGGCGCGCCTGCTGGGCGCGGCGTTGCTCAATCGCGCTCTCGCCCTCGGCCTCGCGTGCCTCACTGCCTCGATCGGACCGCTCGGCGGGGTATGGGCGCAGACGGGTCCGGCGCCGCCACCGGCAGCTCAGGTCACGCCGGATCCGTGGCCCAAGCTCTTCACGATCAGCGGCGCGAAGTACACGCTCTATCAGCCGCAGGTCGACAAGTGGGACGGCTACAACTTCGAAGGGCACGCCGCGGTGGCCGTGCTGCCCGCGGGTAGCAAGGATCCGGTGTTCGGCGTCATCGAGATCACCGCAGTCACCGACGTGGCCAAGGTCTCGCGCACCGTGCACTTCCGCGACGTGAAGATCGGTCGCGCCATCTTCCCTTCTGCGCCCGGCCAGGCTGCCGCCTACCAGCAGGCCTTCCAGACCGTGGTCGCCCGCGGCCCCTCGACGATGTCGCTCGACCGGCTGGAGATCGCGCTCTCCATCGTCGGCGAGGAGAAGAAGGCCCAGGCCGTCCCCGTGAAGAACGATCCACCGCGCTTCGTGTTCTCGCAGTCCGCTGCCGTCCTCGTGCCCATCGACGGCTCGCCGGTGTGGCGGCGCGTGTCGGGCACGCAGATCGAGCGCGTGATCAACAGCCGCGCCTTCCTAGCCCTCGACGACACCACGGGCCGCTTCTATGTCCACCTCTTCGACGGCTTCGTGGAGGCGCCGGCCATCGCGGGGCCGTGGACCCTGGCCGCGAGCATCCCGCCCCGCATGGCCAGCCTCGAAGCGAGCCTGGCGCGGGCGAATGTCATCGATCCGATGACGGGGCCGTCGGATCCGAAGAACCCCAGCCAGAAGGCCTCGCTCAAGAACGGCGTACCCGAGGTGATCGTGAGCACCACGCCCACCGAGCTGATCATCACGGACGGACCGCCCGACTGGGTGCCCATCGAGGGCACCATGCTCCTCTACGTGAAGAACACCACGGGCAACATCTTCAAGAACCTCAACGACCAGCTCACCTACGTGCTGGTGACGGGCCGCTGGTTCCACGCCCCGGACTTCAACGGTCCCTGGCAGTACATCACGGGGACGGAGCTGCCGCCCGACTTCACGCGCATCCCCGACGACAGCCCCAAGGAGAACGTGAAGGCCTCCGTCCCCTACACCACGCAGGCGGACGAGGCCCTCATCGCCAATCAGATTCCCCAGACGGCCACCATCGATCGGACCAAGGCCACTTTCAATCCGGAGATCAACGGCGGCACGCCCGACATGCGGCCCATCCCCGACACCCCACTCAGCTACGTGTTCAACTCGCCGTCGCCCATCATCATGGTCGAGCCGACGCAGTGGTACGCGGTGCAGAGCGGCGTGTGGTTCACTTCCACCTCCGCCCTCGGGCCGTGGGTGGTCGCGACCACCGTACCTCCCGTCATCTACTCCATTCCCGTCAGCTCGCCGCTTCACTACGTCACCTACGTGCGGGTGTACGCCTCCACGCCCGCGACCGTGGTGGTCGGCTACACCCCGGGCTATCTCGGCACCGTGGTGGCGCCGGGTGGCGTGGTGGTGTACGGCACCGGCTATAGCTACGTCTCCTACGTGGGGACGACCATCTGGTATCCGCCCCCCGTCACCTACGGCTACGGGGCGAATCCGTACTGGACGCCGTGGACGGGCTGGGCCATGGGCTTCGGTATGGGCATGGCGTTCGGGGCGGCCATCGGCGGGTCGAGCTGCTGCTGGGGTTACTGCCCCGCGCCGTACTGGGGCCCGATGCCCTACTACCCGTCCTACGCGCACTACGGCGGCTACGTGGGGTGGGGCGGCGCCGCGGTATGGGGGCCGGGCGGATGGGCGGCCACCTCTGGCAACGTGTATCGCCAGTGGGGCTCCACGGGCGTGGTGTCACGCACCTCCGGGGGCTACAACGCGTGGACGGGCAATGCGTGGAGCACGCAGGTGGGCCACTCCTACAACTCGATGACGGGACGGATCTCCGCGGGCGAGCGCGGCTCGGTGCAGAACGTGTACACGGGCAACTACGCGTACGGAGGCCGCGGGGCGACCTACAACCCGAACACTGGCGTCACCGCGCGCGGCGGCACGGTCACCACCGGGAATGCCTACACCGGGGCCCAGAACACCGCCCGGTGGGGACAGGCGTCGGGGCCGGGCGGCCAGAGGGCCGGCTACGCGAGCGTGGACGGTAACTACTACGCCGACCACGACGGCAACGTCTACCGCAACACGGGCAGCGGCTGGCAGAGCTACAGCAACGGCTCGTGGAACGACGTCAACGACGAAGCGCGGACGCAGTCGCTCGACGCGGAGCAGAATGCGCGCTGGGCGGGTGATCAGCGGTCGGCGGGCGCCGCCTGGGGCTCGCGGAGCTGGGGCGGCGGCTTCGGCCAGAGCGACAGCTTCGCAGACCGCGGGTGGGGCGACGGCGGCTGGGCTCGCCGGAATGGCGGCTGGGACCGCGGCGGATTCGGGGGCGGCGGCTGGGGCGGTGGCGGGTTCGGAGCTGGCCGCTCCTGGGGCGGCGGCAATTTCGGCGGCGGGGGCCGGTTCGGGGGACGTCTATAGTCTCCGCGGCGGCAGAACGGAGGAATCCGAGTGAGGCGACGGGCGAAGGCGATGGCCGCGGCGTGCGGACTGCTCGCGGGCCTGGGAGTGACCGGCTGCGCGACGGAGTACAAGAAGACCGAGGAGAATCTCAACAAGCCGCCCATCAACTGCTTCACGGCGGAGGGTGACATCCGCGTGCTCCAGAGCGAGAAGGCGAACACGCTCCAGCAGATGGCGGCGGGGCTCCAGGCCATCGTGCCCACCAGCATCGTGGTGGGCTTCGTCACGGGGACCTCGAAGACCAGCGCGCAGGTGGAGAGCGGCGAGTACAACCGGATGATTGACGCGCGGATCGCCGAGATCAAGTCCGTGTGCGGGCTCCCCTAGGCGATCCAGACCCGGCGCCCTGGCCTCAGATAGCTATCGGAATCCGATGGCTTGCGCTAAGATACGCGGCTGGGATAGACGAGCGGGCTCAGGGCGACCGGGCGCAGAACGGGGCGGGGCCATTGGGGTCTCGGACCACGGCAACGTGCAGACCATCACCAAACAGGAGGCAACAACGATGGGTTCGAGGAAGATGCTGATGACCACGGCCGCGGTGGCTCTGCTGGCGCTCCCGCTGGCTGCCTGCTCCCCCACGATCAAGGTGAGGTCGTCTCGGATGTGCCAGGCGGCGGGCGGCACCTATTCCGGTAACACGTGCAACCCGGGCACGCCGAACGTGAAGACCGCCAAGCAGATGTGCGATGCGCACGGCGGCGTGTACGACACCGTCCTCGACATGTGCGAGATGCCCGGCGACAAGTAAGCAACACCTGCTGCTTCAGCTCCTCCCCGCCGGGGCGTGAAGGCCCCGGCGGGGGCTCTCCTCCCCACCCGTGAGGGCTGCTCCGGGCGGGCGTTTGGTGTTTCACCGCTGACAAGCCCCAAAGAACTGCCAGTTATCATCCACTTGCGCTAAGATACGCCGCTGGGATGACCACCGGGGGCGGTGGAGCTCACCGGGTCGCCGGATGGGTCGGGGCCGTGGGGGTCTCGGACCAGAAGAGCGAGACGTCCATCAACCAACAGGAGGCAACGATGGGTTCCAGGAAAATGTTGTTGACCACGGCCATGGTGGCCCTGCTGGCGCTTCCGCTCGCGGCGTGCTCCAGCACCGCCAAGATCAGGACGTCGAGGTTGTGCACGGCGGCCGGCGGCACGTACAACAGCTCCGACAAGACCTGTGATCCGGGCCCGGGCGGCAGCAAGAAGGCAGCCCAGCAGATGTGCGATTCGCACGGCGGCGTGTACGACACCGTCCTCGACATGTGCGAGATGCCCGGCGACAAGTAAGCACTCCTGATCCGTCGCTCACCTCCCGCCGGGGGTTCTGCCCCCGGCGGGCGTGTTCTCTCTCGATGAAGTTCGGTCTCGGTCTCTCCGTGCAGCACGCGCCCGACGATTCGCAGCCGCGCCGCTTCCAGGAGCACCTGGAGCAGGTGCGATTGGCCTCGGCCGCCGGGTTCGATTCCGTGTGGGCCAGCCAGCACTATCTGTCCGTGCCCTTCACCTACTTCCAGCCCTTCCCCGTGCTCTCCCGCGTGGCCGCGGAGGCCGGCAGCATGTCGCTGGGCACCGGCGTCCTCCTCCTGCCCCTGCATCACCCCGTCGACGTGGCGGAGCAGGTCGCCACCCTCGACATGATCAGCGGTGGCCGCTTCATCTTCGGCGTCGGCCTCGGCTACCGCGACGCCGAGAACCGCGCCCTTGGCGTGCCGTCGCGCGATCGGGTGGGACGTCTCACCGAAGCGCTCGAGGTGATCGAGCGGCTGTGGACAGGCGAGCCCGTGAGCTACGCGGGGCGGCACTTCGCCCTCGACAACGTGCGCATCTCCATGCCGACGCTGCAGCGCCCGCGCCCGCCCATCTGGCTCGCCGCCAACGCCGACGTGGGGGTGGAGCGCGCGGCGCGGATGGGCGACGCCTGGCTCATGAATCCGCACGCCACCTTCGAGACACTCACGCGGCAGCTCGGGCTCTTCCGTCGCGCGCGCGTGGCGGCGGGCAAGGCGCCCGCGACGGAGATCCCTCTCATCAAGGAGTGCTACGTGGCGCCCGATCGGGCCGCCGCCGTCTCCGAGGCCCGCCCGTTCCTCGGCTCCAAGTACGAGGCCTATCGCCAGTGGGAGCAGGACAAGGCGCTGCCTCCCGGCGAGAGCTTCTCATCCGACTTCGAGGCGCTCGCCCGCGATCGGTTCCTCCTCGGCGATCCCGCGCGCGTCCGTGAGGAGATCGCGCGCTATCGCGAGCGCCTCGGGGTCACCACGCTGATCGTCCGCGTCCAGTGGCCGGGCATGGAGCAGGCCAAGGTCCTGCGCTCCATCCGCCTCCTGGGCGAGGAGGTCTTCCCGCATCTCCGGTAGTCGAGGCCGCGCGCGTCGAAGGAGGTCTCGCCATGAAATACCCGCTGCTCTTCGCTCTCCTGGGATTGGCCGTCACCGTGCCCGCCGCCGCGCAGCAGTTTCCCGAGCCCGTGCTCTACGAGCTCCTGCCCGTCGACTATCCGTATCCCCTCGCCCGCGTCTGCTACACGAGCCAGGGCATCTGCGCGCTGCCGACCTTCATCCCCCCAGGCCGTCCCTGCGAGTGCCGTCGCCCCGACGGCGAATGGGTCAAGGGCGTGTGCACGCACTGACTTGGCCTGTTCACGAGTGCTGCACGTGCAACCGGACGGGTGGCGTCGGGGGTGGGGGAGCACTCCGGCGGAGTGGGACCCCCGAAGCCTGTGCGCCGCCCAGAGCCGCACGTGCGACCGGGGAGGGTGGCGTCGGGGGCGGGGGAGCGCTCCGGCGGAGTGGGACCCCCGAAGCCTGTGCACCGCCCGCAGGGCGGCGATTCAGGCGAGTGGGTGACGCAGCTGGAG
>JBKOVG010000256.1:0-22719 GCA_046723845.1 Candidatus Methylomirabilota bacterium
ACAGGTGTATACTCTCCGCGGCAATGGCACGTCCGGTCGCCACGCGCGTCCTCGTCCTCCACGGACCCAACCTGAATCTTCAGGGCGCGCGAGAGCCCGCAGTCTATGGACGCATGACTCTGGCGCAGCTCGACCGTCAGATCCAGCGCCACGCGAGCACTCGGGGAGCGGAGGCGGTGTGCCGACAGTCGAATCACGAAGGCCAGCTCGTCGACTGGGTGCAGGGCGCGGCGCGGGAAGGCTTTCGGGCCATCGTCATGAATCCGGGCGCCTTCACCCACTACTCGCTTGCGCTGCGTGACGCCGTCGCCGCCGTCTCTCTTCCCGTCGTCGAGGTCCACCTCTCCAATGTTCACGGACGGGAGGAGTTCCGCCGTCATTCGGTGATCGCCGCCGTCGCCCGCGGACAGATCGCGGGCTTCGGTCCCGGCAGCTATCTCCTGGGCGTGGACGCGGCGCTCCAGTCGCTCGCGTCCGGGCGGCCGCCTCGGCGCCCGCGGTGAATGCGGGCCCACCCTCCGGCGTCCAATCCTAGTCGCGGCGGGAGGCGCAGGGACCGCGGCGGTCATTCGTGACGTCCGCCGGGGATCCAGCGATGCCTCCCGGGGACGACGTCCCCGATGCCGTCAAGGACCTAGACGAGCGCGCGCTCATCGAGCGGTGCCGCGCGGGCGACGTTGCCGCCTTCGAGCCCCTGGTCGAGAAGTACCGGCAGCGCGTGTGGCGCCTGGCCTTCCAGGTGTTGCGCGATCGCGAGGAGGCATGGGATTGCGCGCAAGATGCGTTCGTGCGGGCGTTTTCATCGCTCGGATCATTCCGTGGGCAGTCCGCCTTCTACACGTGGCTCTTCCGCATTGCCATGAACGTGGCCACGGATCGCCTGCGCTCGCGGGGCGCTCAGGCGCGTGCGTTCGGCACTCAACCCATCCCCGCGGAGGAGTGGGAGCGCACCGCGCCGGATCCCGCCGCACGCCCCGATCAGGCCGCGCTCGGCGCCGAGCGACGCGAGCGCATCAACGAAGCCCTCGATACCTTGCCGCCCAATGCGCGAGCCATTATCATGCTCAGTGACGTCGAAGGACTCTCGTACCGCGAGATCGCGACTGTGCTCAACTGCCCAATCGGAACGGTGATGTCGAGGCTCCACAATGCGCGCAAACGCTTGCGGGCGGCCCTCGGACCGATGCTTCTCCTCCTGCTGTGCCTGACCGCGGCCTTGATCGCCGCTTCCTGGGCTCCCGCCTGGGCCCAGACGCCGCCGGCGCCCGCGCAGGGCGCCCCCGGCCAGGTGACGGCGCCGCCCAAGGGCACCGTGCACTTCGAAGTGCGGGTGCTGCAGGCCTCGAATCCGCCGCCCAGTCCGCCGCCTGCCACCGGGGGCAAGCCGTCTGCGCCTCCCGCGGGGAGCTCGGCCCCGGGCACACCGCCGCCGCCCGCACCGGCGCCGTCCGCCGCGGTCACTGACGGACAGATGGACGAGCGTCTCAAGCAGGTCGTGCCGAGACTGCGCAAACTTTTTCGCTATAGCGACTACACGCCGCTCGAGCACCACAAGGTCGATGTAGAGTTCGGCGTGGCCAAGCGCATCCCCGCTCCGGACGATCGCTGGCTGGAGGTCACGCCCAAGGATCTCCAGGGCAAGTCGGTGCGCATGCAGGTGCGCCTGCTCAAGGGCGAGAAGTCCGTCATGACCTCCAACATCGTCGCCGCGCCGGGCGCGCCTGCCATCGTGGGCGGGCCCCGGCACGGCACGGGCGTGCTCATCATCATTCTCTGGGCCGATCCCGTCCCCGTCGCCGCCGCGCCGAAGTGAGCCGCCGGGTGGCCCGCCATGCCTGAGGAGCGCTACGCGAGAGAGCGCGCCCGCATCGAGCAGGGCCACGTCAAGTACCGCGACAAGCTGCAGGAAGAAGGCAAGCTCTTCGTCCGCGATCGCCTCCGCCTTCTCCTCGATCCAGGATCCGAGTTCCAGGAGGATTTCCTCTTCGCGCGCAACCAGGAGGCGGACACCCCCGCCGACGGCGTGGTCACCGGGGTGGGCCGGGTCGGCGGCCGCGTGGTGTGCGTCATGGCCAACGACTACACGGTCAAGGCCGGCTCCTGGGGCGAGAAGACGGTGGCCAAGATCGTGCGCATCCAGGAGCGCGCCCAGCGCCTGCAGGTGCCGCTCCTCTACCTGGTGGACGCGGCGGGCGGGCGCATCTCCGAGCAGATCAAGATCTTTCCCGGGCGCTTCCACGCCGGCCGCATCTTCTACAACGAGGTGCAGCTCTCCGGCGTCGTGCCCCAGGTGTGCATCCTCTTCGGCCCGTCGCCCGCCGGGTCCGCGTATCTGCCCGCCCTCACGGACTGCGTGATCATGGTCGACGGCAAGGCGAGCCTCTACGTGGGCTCGCCGCGCATGGTCGAGATGGCGGTGGGGGAGAAGGTGTCGCTGGAAGACCTGGGCGGCGCGCGGATGCACTGCTCCGTCTCGGGCTGCGGCGACATCCTCGCCGGCTCCGACGAGGAGGCCATCGAGATCGCCAAGCGCTACCTCGCCTTCATGCCCTCGACCTATCGCGAGCGTCCCCCCGCGGCGGCCGCGGGCGAGCCGATGGCGGGGCGGCCGGTGGAAGAGATCGTGCCCTACGACCAGCGCAAGTGGTTCGACATGTACGAGCTCATCGACCGCGTCGTCGACGCGGGCTCCTTCTTCGAGATCAAGCGGCTGTTCGCCCGGGAGATCATCACCGGCTTCGCGCGCATCGGGGGCCGGGCGGCGGGGATCGTGGCCAACCAGCCCAAGGTCAAGGGCGGCGTCCTCATGGTCGACTCCTCGGACAAGGCCGCGCGCTTCATCTGGCTGTGCAACGCCTTCAACATTCCCCTCGTCTATCTCGCCGACGTCCCCGGCTTCATGGTGGGCACCAAGGTGGAGCGGGCAGGGATCATCCGTCACGGCGCCAAGATGGTCTTCGCCACCTCGCAGGCCACCGTGCCCAAGATCTCCGTGGTCGTGCGCAAGTGCTACGGCGCGGGCCTCTACGCCATGTGCGGCCCCGCCTTCGAGCCCGACGCCGCGCTCTCCCTTCCCCAGGGACAGGTCGCCATCATGGGACCGGAGCCCGCCGTCAACGCCGTCTACTACAACAAGATCATGGAGCTGCCGGAGAGCGAGCGGGCCGCTTACGTCCAACAGAAGCGTCAGGAGTACGTGCAGGACGTGGACATCTACAAGCTCGCCTCCGAGATGCTGGTGGACGGCATCATCGCGGGCTCGGAGCTCAGGAGCGAGCTGGTTCGGCGCCTCGAGTACGCGGAGAGCAAGCAGCTCGAGTTTCCGCCTCGCCGCAATCCCGTCTCCCCGGTGTGAGGGTGCGGCCGGGGCTGGCTCGATGAGCTACCTCGTCCTCGCCCTGCGATTTCTCACCGTCGTGCCCGTGCCGGGCCGCGAGGCGGCGGGGCCTGGCGCCCTCGGGCGGGCCGCCTGGTGGTTCCCCGCGGTGGGGCTGGCGCTGGGCACCGGGCTGGTCGCCGCTGATCGCGTCCTCCTCCGCCTCGTCCCGCCGCTCCTCGCAGCGGTGCTCCTCGTGGCCGCGTGGAAGATCGCCACGGGCGGTCTCCACCTCGATGGGCTCGCGGATGCCATCGACGGCCTCGCCGGGCACACCGCCGAGCGCCGCCTCGCCATCATGCGCGACAGCCGTCTCGGCGTCTTCGGCGCCGTCGCTCTCGGGCTGGCCCTCCTCGTCTCCGTGAGCGCGGTCGACGCGGTGCCCGCGCCGCGCCATCCCGCCGTGCTCCTCCTGGCGCCGGCGGTGGGGCGCCTCGCGCCGGTGCTCATCGGCCCGCTCTTTCCCGCGGCCACCCCGGGGGAAGGCGCGGGGGCCGAGTTCCTCGCCGGCCTCTCGCCGTGGGCGACCCCGGTTCACGTGGCCGTCCTGTGGATCCTGTCCGCGGTCCTGCTCGGGCCGTGGGGCGGGTTGCTCCTGAGCGCGGCCCTCGTCTCCGCCCTGCTCTGGGCCGTCTTCATCGTCTCGCGCGTGGGCGGGCTCACCGGCGACGCCCTCGGCGGATCCGTCGAGATCGGCGAGATGGCGACCCTCGTCGGGGCGGCCTCCCTCATCCACCTGCAGCTCATCTGATGCCCACCACCATCTATCTCGTGCGCCACGGCAGCGTGGTTGGATCGGAGACGCGGCGCTTCATCGGCCATCTCGACGTGCCCCTCTCGCCGCGCGGCGAGGCCGAGGCGGCCGCGCTCGCGCGGCGACTGGCCGGCGTGAAGCTCACCGCTGTCTACTCGAGCGATCTCTCCCGCACGCGACGCACCGCGGAGCTCCTGGTCGCGCCGCACGGGCTCCAGGCGGTGGCGCGGCCCGAGCTGCGGGAGTTCTCCATGGGGCGTTGGGAAGGGCTCACCGCGGAGGAGATCCGCGCCCTCGACCCGCCGGCGTTCGCCGCCTGGATGGCCGACGTCGGTCGCTTCCAGTTTCCCGAGGGCGAGAGCCTGGCCGACGTCGAAGCGCGAGCGTGGCCCACCTTCGAGTCCATCGTGGAACGGCATGCGGGCGACTCGATCCTCGTGGTCGCCCACGGCGGGCCGAACCGCATTCTGCTCTGCCGTGCCCTCGGCGTGCCGCCCGCGCGCATCCTGTCCCTCGGTCAGGACTATGCCGCCCTGTCCGTCATCGAGCACGATCGCGGGCGGTGGACGCTGCGTCTCCTGAACCATCGTGAGCCCGTGCGCGAATGAGGGGCGAGCGCATCCCGTCACGAAGCGGGCGCCGCGATTTTCTCAAGCTCGCCGCGGGCGCCGCGGCGGCGACGTGGTCTCCGCGGGCCGCCTTCGCCGAGCCTCGGCCTCGGCACGGCGGTGTCCTCAAGGTCATCGGGCTCGAGCCGCCGAGCTTCGACCCGCACGGGACGATCTCCGCCCAGACCCAGCTCCTCTCCTCCCTCGTCCGGCGCACCCTCTTCAAGTTCGTCAACGGCGCCCGCTACGGCCCTTCGGACTTCACCCTCGTGCCGGATCTCGCCCTCAAGGCCGAGGTGTCGCGCGATGGCCGCGTGTACACCATCGCGCTCCGCCCCGGCGTGCGGTGGGAAGCGCGGGCGCCCGTCAATGGCCGCGAGCTCGTGGCCGCCGACGTGAAGTATTCCTTCGAGCGCGCGATCAGGAAATCGCCGGCCGCGAGCTCGCTCGGCCGCGTCGAGGGCATCGAAACGCCGGACCCGCGCACCGTGCGCATCACCCTCGCCGAGGCCTACGCGCCCTTCCTCCACAACCTCGCCGAGCCGTGGAACTGCATCATGCCGCCCGAGGTGGAGGACAGGCTGGGTGACGTCGGGAGAGCGGAGTCCCTCATCGGCTGCGGGCCCTTCGTACTGGAGCGCTACGAGCCCGGGCTCAAGGCCGTCTTCGCCCGCAACCCGCGCTACCACGCGCGAGGCCTGCCCTATCTCGACCGGGTCGAGTGGCTCTT
This sequence comes from Candidatus Methylomirabilota bacterium, assembly GCA_046723845.1. Lineage (GTDB taxonomy): Bacteria > Methylomirabilota > Methylomirabilia > Rokubacteriales > CSP1-6 > AR37. Next base: position 5,469 of record JBKOVG010000256.1, read on the forward strand.
CGTCAAGGATCGCGCCACCCAGCTCTCGCTCTTCCGTGCGGGACAGGTGGATCTGCCCTGGGAAGACGCGCGCATCCCGCGCGCCGACGTGGACAGCTTCCGGGCGTCCAACCCCGCCTATCCCGTGAAGCTCTGGGACGGGCTCGCCGTGCGCACCTTGGCCTTCCGTACCGACAAGGCCCCCTTTTCCGACGCGCGCGTGCGCCAGGCCTTCTCTCTCGCCATCGACCGCACGGTGTGGCTCGCAGGGCATCTGGGCGGCCAGGGATGGGCCGACGCCGGCCCCGTCCCCGCGCCCATGCGCGAGTGGAAGCTCCCCGCCGCCGATCTAGGCGAGGGGATGCGGTGGCTCCAGCACGATCCGACTCTGGCCCGGAAGCTTCTGGCCGACGCCGGCTTTCCCCGCGGCATGAAGGTCCGCTGCACCAACTGGCCGGGCTACGGCCCGGAGTACGTGGAAGACCTGGCGCTGATTGCCCGGGGGCTCGGGCAGATCGGCGTCGAGCTCCAGATCGTCGACGAGGACTACGGCCAGTATCTCCGCGGCTCCTTCCTGGGCAAGTTCGACGAGCTGACGTGGGGGCCGTCCTCGCTGTTCACGGAGGTCGACGGCTATCTCTACAACTTCTTCCGGAGCGGCCTTCCCAACAACCGCAGCCACGTGGCGGACACGCCGCTCGACGTGATGCTGGATGCCCAGCGCCGCTACACCGCGCACTCCTCGCGCCGGAAGATCATCGACGACATCCAGCGCCATGTCGCCGAGCGCGTGTACTACGTCTACACGCCGTGCCCGAAGAACGTCTCGTCGTGGACGCCGTGGGTGAAGAACTACGGCGTGAAGAACTCGTTCGATCGCGGCGCGCAGCTCGAGGTAGTCTGGCTGAACCGGTAACGTTCAGCGCTTCACCGCCCCCCGCACGCTGTACCCGCCGGCACAGGCAGCTCTCGATCACGTGCCTCGGCGGCGATCCGCTTCCCCGGAACCCCCGGAGATTAGGGGACGGTGATCGTCGTGCCGTCGCCGGTGGCGGTGATGGAGAACGTGCCCGCGGTGCTCGACACGTAGTTGTACGCGCCCCAGGCCGGTGATCCTCCCGGCGGCGGCGTCGGGACCGAAGCCATGAATGGTCCGGCGCTCTGGTTGAGTCCGTTGACCGCGGCAGAGGTGAGAGCGGTCAGCCCGGGCGGCAGGGTTCCCATGTGGGCCGCGTACATGCTGACGGAGGAGGCAAGGGTGCGCGTATCGGCCTGGGCTTTGGCCACCCGAGCTCGGGTCTGGACATTGGCGTAGAGCGGAATGGCGATCGCGGCCAGGATGCCGATAATGGCCACCACGATCATCAGTTCGATGAGTGTGAAACCGCCCTGACCGGCCGGCCCTCTCTCGATCCGCTGCAGGAATTTCATCGGGGAATCTCCTTTCCGTTCACAGGGACATCCAGTAGAAGTGGCGGGTCCTCGTCGAATGGGGAGCGTAGGTGCACTAAGAGTGCCGATTCTGCGAGTGCGGCGGCATGGTACCCGCCATGCCGCCGGGCACTGTTTACCGTCTCGAGGACCGAAAATCAGCCACGGAGCATTCTTTGCGGCCATGCGCGCGGTGCATCCCGCAGCCTGTGGGTCTGCCCAGCGCGTGTCGAGGCGAGGGGCGTGTCAACCTGTCGACAACTGACATTCCGCTGACGAACACTCGCTCGACACTTCCTGACACCGTTTCGCCGCATGCTGTCATCCCGCCGAGACGGCCCTCGCGAGACCCGCCCCTGAATTGGAGGGGATTCCACCGAGTCTGAGTGGCCGATGCGCGCTAAACGACCGATTCAACGATCCCTCCTACGGTCCGACACCATGTTCTCCGACGACCCGGCCCGTGGCACTGGCCGTGCAGCACTCAGGCTAGGCCGGAGAGGCTCATCAGGCCATCACCGTAGGCCTCCTCAGAAAGCGCTCGATACGGGCGTGACCGGTCAGGCAGTTGGACATTGAGGGAGAAGACCCAACGATATGAAGACGAGAACATGGCGATGCGCAAGAATGACCGTGCCGCAACACTCCGAGGGCTTTTCGGCGGCCGAGCTCCTCGTGGTGGTTGCAGTCATCGGCGTGCTGTTCAGTGTGAGCATCCCGTTCTTCGTGAGCGCGTACCAGGCCTCGGCGGCGCGAGCGGACGTGCAGCAGGTCATCTCCATCTTCAACCAGGCGCGCGAGCTCGCCATCATGCAGAACAACAACGTGTGCGTCTCTGTGCCGAACGCCACTCACGTGGTCTTCATGCTGAACGGCTGCGCCGGGACGGCGTGGGTCGGCGCCGGCACGGATGCCTCCGGCAACATCAACCTGCCGCAAGGTTTCACCATTGGCCCGCTCTCGAGCGTGACTTTCACCTATCTCGGAGCGGCCACCGCGGCCACTACCTACACGATGACCAACTCGACCACCGGCGGCACGATGACCATCTCCATCGCGCTCAGCGGTCGCGTGAGGACTCCATAGATGCAGGACATGCGTCGTGTGTTCGTCAGCCAGGATGGAATGTCGCTTGCGGAGATCTTGATCGCTTGCGTCATCATCGCCATTGGCCTCGTCGGCCTTCTCTCCGCCGTGCCGACCGCGAGCTATGGCATCCAGGAGGGCCGGCAGCTTTCCACGGCCGCCTTTCTCGCCAATCAACGACTTGAACAGGTGCGAAACGCGCAGTGGGTCCAGTGTCCAGCGCCCGGCGCGTCGGGCGACACGCTGGGCGTCTCGGCGCCGGGGTCCGCTCCTCCGGCCTCCGGGGGTACCACTACGTTTCCGGACGAGAGTCCGGTAGCGGCGCCCTACGGCGACTACACGCGGACCGTTCGTATCATCGACGCGCAGCCTGCGGATGCCTGTGGCGGCGCGAACCTCGGGCTCCGGCAGGTCACGGTCACCGTGACCTATCGAGCATCGACGGGCGCGGGGCTCGGCGCCACGAAGAGCGCTATCGTCACCATGCTCATGGCGCAAAGATGATGACCATGCTCCCGCTCGCACGTGACCAGCGCGGATTCAGCCTGGCGGAGCTGCTGATCGTCATCGCCATTCTGGGACTCATGCTGTCCGGACTCTTGGCCGTGCAGATGCAAGGCCAGAAGGCCTACCTCATCGGCTCCCACCGCGTCGAGGCCCAACAAAACGCGCGGGTGGCCCTGGAGCTCATGGCCCGCGAGCTGCGCTCGGCGCAGTCCGTGACCTTCATCCCGAGCGCTACCGACATGACATTCGTGGACGAAAACGGCAGCACCATCCAGTACCAGCTCGCCGGCTCGGTGATCAATCGGATAACGGGCGGCGTCACCACGCCACTCATCGGCGGAGTCGTCGCGTTCAACCTGACATACTTCTCGGACTACAACGGCGCCACGAACACCGGGACCACCACCGCGGTGGCGGGCAACGTGAGCTCGGTCCGGCTGCAGCTCGTGACCGGCACCGAGGAGTCCGTGGCCAGCTATTCCGACGCAAACCAGCGGGCCATCATGGAGATGCTGGTCCGATTGCGAAACCATGTGTAAGGAGGACTCGATGCTCGTCTATCGCTTCACAAAGATCATCCGGTGCCGGCGCGGCATCGTGCTGCCCATGGCCTTGCTCAGCATGGTGCTACTATCGGCGCTCATCATCGCCTTCTCGATGATGGCCGCCTCGGAGCCCCTCCTCGCCAACAACCAGCTTCAGGTCGCGCAGGCTCGCGCCGTTGCCGAAAGCGGGGTGGAGCAGGCCATCTGGGCGCTCAACAACCCCCCCCCCGGCAACGGCCTTCCGATCCCTCTTGTCACCGTTCCGGCGCCCTACGACGGTAGCGCCGCGGTCGCCGTCATGATGAACGGCGCCCAGATGGGCGTCTTCACAGTTTCCGTCGCCAACGGAGCTTCCGCCAGCGAGCGAAACATCGTGGCCACGGGCTGGACACCGACGAACACGGGCACCGGTCCCAAGGTCAAGCAGAAGATCCAGGTGACCGTCTTCAACCCCCTCTTCAACCTCAATCCTCCGCCGGCGGCGCTCACCGTCCGCGGAGAAATCAACGTAAGCGGGCAGGCCCTCATCGACTCCAGGTCCGACACAAGCTGCGGTGCCAAGGCCGGGACGATGAGCAAGAACGCCACGAGCGTCAGCGGTTCTGCTCTAGCTAGCTCCGACCGTGGCATCTTCGGCGCAGGCGATAACACGCACAACCAGAACGGCACTGACATGATCCAGAATGAGCCCGACTCGACGTTCAACAAGTACACGTACTCGAGCAAGGAGCTCGATGCCTACAAGGCCCTGGCCAAGCAGAACGGTACGTACTACCGGGGCACGGTCGCGTTCAACGCGAGCAACCGGATGAAGAACGGCATCATCTTCATCGACACGGTGAGCGGCAACAATATCGACGCGAACGGTCCCAACACGACAGACACCTCCGACTTTGCCTCCGTGGACATCGACGGCACTGCCCCGCTCGACGCGAGCGGCATCTTTAGCGGCATGCTCATCGTGGCGGGATCGCTCACGGTCCACGGCAGCTTCCAGATGCACGGATTGGTCTACGTGCAGAACGACTTCACTTATCTCGGCACCGGCGCCGGGCAGATCACGGGAGCCGTGCTGAGCCAGAATATTCGCGACACCTCGGCCACGAGCATCGACACCGACACGGGCGGCAACTCCACCATCATCTGGAACTGCGAGTACGCGAAGAAAGGCGGCGGATATCTGCCTCCCACCTTCACGATCGAGCCGGGCAGCTACAAGGAAATTTCCGGCTAGCATGCGTACGCGCATCCTTGCCCTACTCGGACTCCTCGTGCTGGCAGGCGCCGCCTGCCAGTCGCAAACGGCCCCGCCTCCGGCTCGCGTCGAACTGGACGCGGCGGGGCGGGCGGGCGCCGCACTCGAGGCCGGCCGCTATGCCGAGGCGGTGGGCCTCTTTCGTGAGGCGCTCGCCCGGACCCCGGCCAACGTGGCCTTACGCTATGGGCTCGCGGTGGCGCTTTCGTACACCGACCGCGGAGCTGCCATTCCGGAGTTCCAATGGGTGATGGTCAACGCTCGGCCTGGTTCACAGGAGCAGGCCGACGCGCAGGCGTGGCTCAGGCGAGCGGGAGCTCTACCCGCGGCCCCCGCAACATCCAGTCAATCAGCCGAGCGTGAGCGCCAAGGGGGTCATGCGGTGCTGGGAGGCCGTGCGCTCTTCGCCGAGGCGGGTGCCCAGCCGGAGCCTCTGCCACGTCTCCAGCTGTTTCTGATGGGCCAGCCCGGCAGCCCGACCAAGGACGCGCGCTACAATCTGCGGACGAGCGAGGATGGAAGCTTCAAGTTCCCCAACATCCTGCCCGGGTCGTACATGCTGACGAATCGCCTCGCCGGCCAGCCGATCTGGCGGCTGCGCGTGGAGCTCAAGTCCGCCGAAGAGAAACAACTCGACCTGAATCCCGCCAATAGCGTCGCCGTACGCGATGATTTTCCTCAGCCCCGCTAACTTAGCTTAGCTATTTTTAGCTCCGGTACCTCGGCGAGAGGCTGCGGCCGGCCAGCTACTTCTTGAATGTGAAGGCGCCGGCGCCGAGGAGGGCCTGGGCGATGGTCGCGCCCAGGAGGAACAGCACGTACTCGTAGCCGTTCTTGTTGCCGTAGATGAAGAAGCCCTGGGAGAGATGCACGAACCACAGCGCTCCCAGCACGACGGGCAGGTTGGCCAGCGCCGCCCACCGCACGAGGATCCCGAGGATCAGCAGGAGGCCGCCCAGTCCGTGGGCGACGATGAGATACCACACGCCGATCTCGGGCAGGGGAATGTGCACGGAGCGCTGGTACTCCATGGCCCGGGTCGGGCCCATGACCACGAGGGCGAGGAAGGCTTGCGCGATGTAGATCACGCCGAGGAACACGCGGAGCACCAGCGCACCGTACGCCTCGCCTCTCCCCACGTTTCAGCCCTCCCCGCGCCGGGCGGCGCTCACGGCTTGCGGAAGAAGATCTCGCCGAAGAAGGCCTCCGCCCTCGACTTGGTGTCGTCCGAGTCGATACCGAGCGACAGCGCCTCCATCTTCTCTCCCGGCGTCTCCCCGTAGATCTTCTTGTAGTCCTCGCAGACGTTGCGGCTCTCCGTGAGCCACTTGCCGAGGTCCGCTTCGCCCGAGCGCATCACGATGTAGGTGACGAGCCCCGTCTTCTCGCTCTGGAAGGTGGCGCCGGCGGGGGCGGTGGTGTCCCAGATGTAGCCGATGACCCGCGAGCGCACGGCGGCGGGGAAGCGGGGGAAGGTGACGTAGACCTGGGCCGCCTCGTCGTCGGTGGCCTTCTGGCGGGCGTCCGCGCCCTTGGGCAGCGTGATGACCTTCCAGCTCCACTCGAGGACGGGATAGTCCTTGCAGTCGACCTTGATCTCCTTGTTGATGGTGGAGCTGTCGCCGTCGCTCCGCAGGCGCAGCACGTGGGCGGACCCGTCGTTGACCACCTCGAAGTCGTACTTGGGGCTGCCCCAGCTCTGCGTGCGCCAGCCCGGGGGCACGCCCTTCGTGCCCACGGGGACCTTGGACCAGCCCTCCACCACCAGCTTCGCCCCCTGCGCCGACACCCACGAGGCGATCGCGAGCACGAGCAGCAACGGCAGCCAGCCTCTTCGCATCCTTCCTCCACCGTGCGGGTTCGGCGTCCTGCCGCGCTGAGCCGGGCGCGCGTCGACGTCGAGTCTCTCATGCGCGGCGGCCGTCTCCAACTGGCGCGACGCCGATGGAGACGGCCGGTCCGCTCGCGAGTATAGCCCAGGGGTCGTGCTACCGTAAGCACGTCATGCTCGAAATGCGGATCGACAAGTGGCTGTGGGTCGCTCGCTTCTTCAAGAGCCGCACGCTGGCTGTGGCGGCCTGCGTCGGCGGCAAGGTCGACCTCAACGAGCAGGCGGCCAAGCCGGCGCGGACGGTGCGTCCCGGCGATCTCCTGCACATCACGCTGCCCCGCGGGAAGAAGATCGTGAAGGTCGCCGCGCTCTCCGAGCGCCGCGGGCCGGGGGTGGAAGCGGCTCGGCTCTACGAGGACCTGACCCCACGCCCGCCGCCGCGTGAGTTGCGCATCCCGCCCCCGGTGATCCGCCCCCGCGGCCTCGGACGGCCGACCAAGCGCGAGCGCCGGCTCATCGATCGCCTCGGGCGTGGCTGATCGCTTTCCGGTTGTGGGCCTCTCGCCTTCTGCGTAGAATCCCCTCAGCCGTCCCACGCCAACGCAACTACGAGGTCGAGCCCATGCGCCATGATCGCCGTCTCGCCGTCCTCCGGGCTGTCGCCGTGCTGCTGCTCTCGGGCGTGCTCGCCCTTCCGGAGGGCTGCTCCTTCTCCGCGAGCTCGAGGGGATCCGCCAACAGCTCGGAGTCGTCCTCGGACTCCTCGGCGAGCAGCTCGAGGTCGAGCTCGCCGGAGAGCGCGGAGGCCCAATATAAGAACGATGTGCGGGAGTACACGGCGGCCTACGTGAAGACGGGCGGCCAGTTCGACGCCTTCCGCCGCGGTATCGGCGACATCGCCAAGAAGCACAACATCACGAACTGGGAAGAGAGCACCGTGACCTACGAGGGCATCGGGGAGGGGCTGGGTGAGGCCAGGGTGAGCGATCTCCAGCTCAAGGCCTACTTGGACGGCGTCGCCGGCCAGGACACGAGCAAGCGCGTCGCGATGCAGAAAGGCTACGACGCCAAGAAGGAGTAGTCGTGACCGGGCTTCGCCGGCTCCTCGCGCTGGGGGCCACGCTGCTCGCTTCGGTGGCGCCGGCCGCCGCGGGGGCACCCGGCCGCCACGTCGACTATCTCTACATCGAGGCGAACGAAGGCGGCTCCAGCGGCGGGCACGTCGCCCTGGGGCTGGGTGACGAAGTCTTCCACTTCGAGCACCGCTCGCCCGGCATCCTCGTCCTGGGTCTCGACGATCTCGAGCACTTCCGTTACCGCTACAGCGTCCGCGAGAACCGCACCATCCACGTGAGTCGCATCCCCGTGAGCGAGGAGACCTACGGCCTCCTCGTCGAGCGCTTCCGGCGGCGGCACTTCCTCCAGACCCGGCACCTCGACGTCATGGACGGGCTCGCACGCGATCGCGCCACCCTCGAGCAGATGCGTACGGGCGCGCTCGCCATCGAGGCGGCTGGTCTCTTCGCCGCACCCGAGACGCCAGGCACCGATGCGGACCTGGTCGCGCTTCGTTCCCGAGTGCAGGCCGCGCACGGTGAGGACGTGCTCGATCGCCGGATCGAGAGCGTCCGCGCGCGCCTCCGAGAGCTGGACCCCGCTGCCCTGGACCTGCCCGCGCCTCCCGCGGCCGAGCTTTCGCCCGTCCCCACCTACAGCTTTCCTCAGCGCTATCGCGACCTCGTCACCGCGCTGGCCGCGATGGAGATCCTGCGGGACGCGCGGCCGCTCACGCCGGGCGCGCTCGTCGCGTCCTTAAACCTGAGCGAAGCCGATGCCGCAGCCGCGGGGCGGCTCTCCGACGCGCTATCCGGCGCCCTGGTGCGGCTCGTCGTCTCCGAGCGGCCCGACAGCGGCGGCGCCCTTCTCGTCGGCATGGCTCGCCTCGTCGCGCTCGCGGAGAGCGTGCGGCAGGGCCGCTGGCTCGTCGTGGATGCCTTTCCCGCGGACGCAGCGACCGTCGGCAGGCGCCCCGAGGCGGAGGCCGAGCTGATCGAGAGCGCGGCCGCCGAGCTCGCGCGCAGGCGCGACGGGCTCGTCGCCCGGAGCGGGGAAGGGGAGTTCCGCGAGGCGGAGTTCGCCGCATTCGAGGCGGCGGCCAACCGTCTCGCCGAGCTCCAGCTGGCCCGGGCCGAGGGGCATGAGCGCCGGATCCTCGGAGCCTCGCCCGTGCCCTCGCGTCCCGCCCGGCAGGCCATCGAGCTGCTCGACGGCGCTGTGCTCGCCGGCGCCCTCGAGGCGGTGCGGGAGCGGCAGGAGGCGTATGCCGCCGCTTTCAAGCGACGCTGGGGCTACAACCTCGTCACCCGCAACTGCGTCTCCGAGATCTTCAGCGAGATCGACGCGGCGTTCCCGGGAGGGGCCCAGGAGTCGCTGGCTCGCCTGGGCGGCCGGATCGAGATGGACGGCTCCCTCAACTTCATCCCCGCCGTCTCCGCGGCCTCCGTGGCCAGCGCCTATCCGGTGACCGAGCGTCTCGACCTGCTATCATATCGGACCTGGCGGAAGGAGCAGATGTACGAGCGGGAAAACCCCGTGGCGGTCTTCCTGCGCGAGTCGAACACGCTGACCTCGACCATGTACCGGCGCAACGCGGACGACTCCATCTTCGTCTTCTTCACCGACGATGCCGTGCTCGCGCGCCCCCTCTTCGGTGCCGTGAATCTCGCGGTGGGCCTGGCCGCGAGCGCGGTCGGGCTCGTAGCCCTGCCCGCCGACGGCGGGGCGACTCTCTGGGCCGGGCTCAAGGGCGCCGTGTTCAGCCTGCCCGAGCTCTTCTTCCAGAACATCCGCAAGGGATCCTTCGGCTGGGTGAAACGGGACGCCCGCGCCGCGCCCGTCCCTCGCCCGGTGGAGCTGCCCGGCGGCGGTTGACCGTCCGCGCCGCCATCTGCTACCCTCACCGGGCCACTGGTGTCCGGGCGGCCCGCCGGGAGCGGGCCCCAGGGAAGGCGGTGCAAATCCGCCGCGACCGCGTCACTGTGATCGGGGACGAAACCCACAGAGAGCCACTGGCCGCCGTCATGGGCCGGGAAGGCGTGGGGAGTAGGGTGATCCGAGAGCCAGGAGACCTGCCCGGGCGCTGTCACTCGAACCGGTCTTCGCCGGGAGGCCCGGGTGAGCTTCGTCCACTGCTCCGATCTCGTCCTGGGTGGCGTCCGCAGCGGCAAGAGCCGCGAGGCGCTCCGCCTGGCGGCGAGCCTGCCCCGGGGCTTCCGCGGAGCCTTCCTGGCCACGGCGCAGGCCCTGGACGCGGACATGCGCGTGCGCATCGCGCGGCATCAAGCCGAGCGGCCCCGAGGCTGGGCCACAGTGGAGGAGCCCTACGATCTCGTATGCGCGTGCGAGGGCCTGGCCGGACGCTACGACGTCGTCGTCCTCGACTGCCTGACCCTCTGGGTCGCCAACCTCCTGCTGCGCGGTGACAAGCACTCGGCCATCGTCGACGCGGCCGACGGCCTCGCCCGCTTCATCGGGCTTCGCCGCGTCACCCTCATCATCGTCTCCAACGAGGTCGGCGCGGGTGTGCATCCACCGACCGAGGTCGGGCTCCACTTCCGCGACGTCCTGGGCGAGGTGAACCAGCACGTCGCCGCCGCGGTAGACCGGGTTACCTACATGGTGGCCGGCATTCCCACCATCCTCAAGAACGCCTTACCTGCGAGGGATTTGCGTGGCGAGTCTTCTCAAGCTCCTTGACTGCATCTCCGCTCCGGTCGGGACTGCGGGCGCCGAGGCTGCCCAGGCCCTCGACCAGTTGACCAAGCCGCGAGGCAGCCTAGGTCGTCTCGAGGAGCTGGCGCAACGGCTGGCGGCCATCTCGGGCCGCTTCCCGCCGGAGATCCGGCGACCCGTCATCTTCACGCTCGCCGCTGACCACGGGGTGGTCGCGGAGGGAGTGAGCGCGTACCCGCAGATCGTCACCGCACAGATGGTGGAGAACTTCCTCCAGGGCGGGGCGGCCGTCAACGTGCTCGCCCATCACGCGGGCGCGAAGGTGGTCGTGGCCGACATGGGCGTGGCCGCGCCGCTCCCCGCGCATCCGGCGTTGCTCTCGCACCGGCTCGGCGCGGGGACCGCCAACATCGCCAAGGGTCCCGCCATGACCCGGCGCGAGGCCGTGGCCGCGATCGAGGCGGGCATGGGCCTGGTCGAGGCCGAGCGTGGCGATGGCCTCGACCTGATCGGCACCGGCGAGATGGGTATCGGCAACACCACGGCGGCGAGCGCCGTCGTGGCCGCCCTCACCGGCCTGCCCCCCATCGAGGTCACCGGGTGGGGCACGGGCGTGAGCGAGGAGGGTCGCCGGCACAAGATCGCCGTGATCGAGCAGGCGCTCGCGCTGAATCGCCCCGACGCGGGCGACGGCATCGACGTGCTCGGCAAGGTAGGCGGCTTCGAGATTGCTGGCCTCGCCGGGGTGATGCTGGCCGGAGCCGCGTATCGCATCCCCGTCATCATCGACGGATTCATCGCCGGCGCCGCCGCCCTCGCCGCGGTGAGGATCAAGCCGGAGACCCGCCACTTCCTGCTCGCCTCGCACCGCTCGACGGAGCCGGGGGCGGAGCATGTGCTCGATGCCCTCGCCCTTGCGCCCTATCTCGATCTCCAGATGCGGCTGGGCGAGGGCACCGGTGCGGCCCTCTGCATCAGCCTCGCCAGGGCCGCCGTGAAGATCCTCGACGAAATGGCCACCTTCAAGTCCGCGGGCGTCACGGATCGCTCGGCGTGACCGCGCTGATCGCTGCGCTGGCCCTCGCAGCGCTCGCTCCCGCGAGCGCGTGGGGTCTGGAGGTCGTGGACCAGGTCGGTCGCACCCTCACGATGGCCGCGCCGCCCCAGCGCATCGCCTCCCTCGATCCGAGCGTGACCGAGGTGCTCTACGCTATCGGCGCCCAGGACCTGCTCGTGGGCGTCACGGACTTCTGCGACTATCCGCCCGAGGCACGGCGCAAGCCGCACGTGGGCGACATGCTCTCTCCGAATCTCGAGACGCTCGTCACCCTCAAGCCAAACCTCGTGGTGGCGACGCGGGAAGGCAATCGCAAGGAGACCTTCGACCAGCTCGAGCGTCTCGGCATCCCGGTCTACCTCGTCGATCCCATCACGGTGCGCGACGTGCTGAAGCTGATCGCGGACCTGGGCGAGCTGACCAATCGCCGGGACGGCGCGGCGGCGGTGACCCGCGACCTCGAGCGGCGCATCGCCGCGGTGCAGGAGCGGGTGGCGGGGCGCCCGCAGCCTCGCGTCCTCTACGTGCTCTGGCCGGAGCCACTGATCGTGCCAGGCCGCGGAGCCCTCGTCACCGAGCTGATCACCCTCGCGGGCGGCGCCTCCGTCACCGCGGATCAGGGGCAGGGTTATCCGCGACTGAGCCTGGAGGCCGCGGTGGGACGCAAGCCGGAGGTGATCATCCTGGCGCGGCACGGCAGCCGCGGCGGCGCCACCGCGCGCGAGCAGTGGCAGCGGCTCGAGAGCATACCCGCGGTCAAGAGCGGGCGACTCTACACCGCCGACGGCGACCTCATGCATCGGTACGGTCCTCGCATGGTGGTGGGGCTCGAGACGCTCGCCCGTCTCATTCATCCGGAGGCGTTCGCTCAGCCCGATGCGACCACGCGCGGCGTGCCGCGATGACGTCGACGGCCAGGCTCGCGTGGATCTGCGGCGCGCTCGCCGTCGTGCTGGTCGTCGTCGTCCTGGGAGCGCTCCTCGTCGGCGCCGCCTCCGTGCCTCCCGGCGCCGTGCTCGACCTGATCGCCGGGCGCGGCCCCGCGGGGGGCACCGATCGCACCGTGGTCCTGAGCATCCGGCTCCCGCGCATCGCCGCCGCCGTCCTGGCCGGCGGTGCTCTCGGGGTGGCCGGCGCAGGCTTTCAGGCCCTGACCCGGAACCCGCTCGCGGAGCCGTCCATCCTCGGCGTCTCCGGTGGGGCCGCCTTCGGCGTCGTCCTCGGCCAGGTCTCGGGGCTGGGGCAGGGGGTCGTGGACGCGGTCGGGCTTACGGCGTTCGGTTTCGCGGGCGCGGTGGCCGCCGGGCTCGCCGTGTATCTCATCGCCTCGAGCGGCGCGGGGCTGCCCGTGCACACGCTGCTCCTCGCCGGCGTCATCGTCGGCATCTTCTTCTCGGCCTCCATCACCGTGCTCATCTCGATCGTCGACGCCAACCGATTGGGCGGGGTGATCCACTGGCTGCTCGGCAGCGTGGGGCCGATTCCTCCGGGCCCGCTCGTGATCTTCACTCTCGCCACCCTGGTGGGCGTCTGGCTCGTGCTGGGCCAGGCGCGGGCCCTCAACCTCCTCGCCCTCGGCGAAGAGGGCGCCACCGAGCTCGGCGTGGATGCCCTCGGCCTCAAGCGGCGCATCTTCCTGGGCGCCGCCCTCCTCACGGGCACCGTGGTCGCCTTCGTGGGCCCGATCGGCTTCGTCGGTCTCATCGTGCCGCAGGCCTTCCGGATGCTGCTGGGGCCGGACAACCGGGTGCTCGTCCCCGCAGCGCTGCTGGGTGGCGGCGCCTTCCTCCTCGCCGCCGACACGCTGGCACGCACGGTGGTGGCGCCCGCCGAGCTCTCCGTGGGCGTGCTCACGTCTTTCTGCGGCGCCCCCGTGTTCATCTGGCTCTTGCGCTCGCGGGTGGCGGGGGCAACGCCGTGACCGCGCTCGCGGAGTTCCTCGGCGTGTGCTTCGCCTATCCGCACGGCGCCGGCGGCCGGCCTCCCTTCCAGCTCCGCGACCTGAGCTTCTCGCTCGAGCCCGGCGAGGTGCTCGGGCTCATCGGGCCGAACGCGGCGGGGAAGACCACGGTGATCCGGCTCCTCTCCCGCGTGCTCCATCCCTCGAGCGGCGCCATCGTCATCGACGGCCAGCCCGCCGCCGCGCTCGATCGCGCCGCGGTGGCGCGCCGGATCGCTGTGGTGCCCCAGGACGTGCCCCAGGGCTTCCCGTACACTGTGGAGCAGCTCGTGCTCATGGGCCGCTTCCCCCATGCCCCTGCGCGCTTCTTCGAGAGCCGCGCCGACCTCCTGATCGCGCGCGAGGCGATGGCCCTCACGGGCGTGGAGGCCCTGGCCGCGGAGCCGCTCGAGCGGCTCTCGGGCGGCGAGCGGCAGCGCGTGGTCCTCGCGCGCGCGCTCGCCCAGCGACCGCGCCTCCTCGTCCTCGACGAGCCCACCGCGCACCTGGACCTGCGCTATCAGGCAGAGTGCGTCGCCCTGCTGCGGCGTCTCCACCGGGACGAGGGGCTGGGCATCCTCCTCGTCTCCCATGATCTCAATCTCGCCGCCGAGGTCTCGGACCGGCTGCTCCTCCTCGCGGGAGGCGCGGCGGTGACGAGCGGCGCGCCACACGAAGTGCTGCAGAAGCCCGTCTTGGAGGCGGTCTACGGCTGCCGCATGGTGGTGGACACGCATCCTGCCACGCGCCGGCCGACGGTCAGTGTGCTGTGGCCGGAGGGGAGGTGAGACAGCAGAGCGCGCAGTGATCCGTCGCGTTCCAAGGGAAGCCGGTGGAAGGCCGGCACGGTCCCGCCACTGTGAGTGGGGAGCCACGCCCGAATCCGTCACGGAAGCCACTGGGAAACACCCGGGAAGGCCGGGCGATGGTGACGATCCACGAGTCAGGAGACCTGATCGCGACGCTTGGTAACCCCCTTTCGAGAGAAAAGGAGCGGTCGTGCGACACATCATGGCAGTGGCAGCACTGGTGGTACTGGGCGCCGTCGCCTCGGCGCAGGCGCAGGACGTGGGGCCGGAGACGAAGAAGGTCGATCCCGTGGTGGTCACCGCGACCACCGTCCCCACGCCCGCCCAGCAGCTCGGCGTGTCCTTGAACGTGATCACGGGCGAGGAGTTCAAGACCTACCACTACTCCGCGGTGGACGATGCCTTCCGGAACATTCCCGGCGTCAACGTGGTCCAACAGGGGAGCTACGGCAAGCTGTCGACCCTCAGCATCCGGGGGGCCAACGCCAACCAGGTCCTGATCCTCGTGGACGGGGTGCGGGTGTCGAGCCCGACCCTGGGCCAGACGGACCTCGCCGACATCTCCCCCGATCTCATCGACCGCATCGAGGTGATCCGGGGCGGTCAGGCCACCTTGTACGGGGCCGACGCCATCGGGGGCGTGGTCAACATCATCACCAAGAAGGGGATGGGACCGTTTTCCGCCACCATCGAGAACATGGTGGGCAACTACGACACCTTCCAGAACCGGCTGGCCATCAACGGCGCCTGGAAGATCGTCAACTACTCGCTGTACGGCTCGCACCTCGAGAGCAACGGCCAGTTCAAAAACGACAACGACAACAACAACGCCGCGGGCGGCCGCATCGCTCTCACCCTGCCCTACGACAGCTTCCTGAGCGTGGTCTACCGCTACAACAAGAACGACACCGGGGTGCCCGTGAAGGGGGTCTTCCCGCCTCCCCAGCCCATCGTCCCCATCATCAACCCCAACGCCAAGCAGCAGACGGAGACCACGGTGCTGAGCGCGGAGGCGGGCACCCACCCCGTGACGTGGTGGGAGGCGAAGTTCCGCTTCGGCCGCTACACCAACAACCAGGGCTTCCAGGACCCCGTCGATCCGGGCTTCGACTTCGATACGCCCATCCGCTCCCAGGTCGACACCCAGCGTCTGGAATACGAGCTTCTCAACTCGATCATCATCGCGCCGTGGAGCACGAGCACCGTCGGCTTCGGCTACCGCTACGAGCACGGGGACAACGTGCACGTCTTCGAAGCCTCGCAGAACGTGAAGTGGTTCCTCTTCGAGCAGCAGTTCCGCTTCTTCGACCGACTCTTCATCACGGGGGGCACCCGCATCGAGGACAACAGCGTGTTCGGGACGGCGACCACCGGGCAGGGCTCCGTGCTCTTCGTGATCAAGGAGACGGGGACGCGGCTGCGGGCGAGCGCGGGCACGGGCTTCCGCGCCCCCACCTTCAACGACCTCTTCTTCCCCGACTTCGGCAACCCCAACCTGCTGCCGGAGCGGAGTCAGACCTGGGACGCGGGCTTCGACCAGAGCCTGTGGCAGAACCGGATCCGCCTCAAGTTCACATGGTTCGCCACCCACTTCACCAACCTGATCACGTGCTGCGTCGTCCTCCCCACCGCGCCCTTCGGCGGCCCCGTCAACGCGGGGAAGGCGCGCTCCAAGGGCGTGGAGTCGAGCGCGGAGTTCGACCTCCTGCCCAACCTCGTCCTCTCGCTGACCTACACCTACACCGACACCGACAATCTCTCCACGGGCCGGCCGCTCCCCCGCATCCCGCGCAACGCGGGCAGCGCGGGACTGACCTGGGAGCCGATGCGCCGTCTCTCCCTCTTCACGCAGGTCTACGCGATCAGCAACCAGTTCGACTCCTTCGGGGACGTCTACAACAGCGGGCACACGCGCTGGGACGCGGGCGGGACCTACCGCCTCCTCGAGAAGCTCGGGTGGGTGCACGGGCTCGATCTGGTCGCCCGCGCCCAGAACATCCTCAACGAGTCGTACGCCGAGGTGCGCGGCTTTCCCGCGCTCGGCGCCAACTTCCTCATCGGCCTCCGGGCCTCCTACTGAGGCCCGCGCGATGATCGAAGGTCTCGCGGTGTGGATCGGACCGGAGGCGGTGCTCCTCACCTCGGCGTGCCCGCTGACCACGCTCTCCTCCGCGGTGTGGGGAGGAGGGCTGGTCACCGCGCGGGCCATCGTGAACCTGCACGTCGCCCTCGACGATCCGTGCACCGATCCGCCGTCGATGCTCGGGGCGTATGCGCGGGCTCAGGGCCTGCCCGAGCCCTACGTCGGCCTCCTCACCGGCGCGTGGACGGAGCGTGCCACGGTGGGCGAGGAGGACGGCGCGGGCATCCGTACCTTCGCGGTGGCCACGGTGGGGCTGAGCAATCGCGTGGCGGCGGGGCGCGCGCCGGTGACGGAGTGGACGCACGGCACCATCAACACCATCGTGGTGGTCGACGCCAATCCCGAGCTGGCCGCCCTCGTGAACGCCATCGTCACGGTGACGGAGGTCAAGGGTCTCCTCCTCCGCGACCACGACGTCCGCGATGCCACAGGGCGCGCGGTGAGCGGCACGTCGAGCGATGCTATCGTAGTCGCGGCGACGGGCCGCGGCCCTCGAGTGCAGTTCGGCGGTCCGGTGAGCGAGCTCGGCTGGAGCGTGGCGCGGGCGGCCGGCGCCGCGCTGGACGCGGGCATCGGGGGCTGGCTGGAGCGGAATCCATGAGCCATCGGCGACGGTTCCTCTGGAGCGTGGCGCGGGCGGCCGGCGTCTCGCTGGATGCGGGCATCGGGGGCTGGCTGAAGCGGAATCCATGAGCCATCGGCGACGGCTCCTCGCGATTGGCGGCTCGATGGCGCTCCACGCCGGCGCGCTCGCCGCCATCCTGCTCCTCGCCGCGAGCCTTCGCCAGCCGGAGCCGCTCTTCGTCGACCTGACCACGGGCGCCGTCGCAGGCGACGAGGGCCGCGGCTCGGGCGCCGCGCCGTCGCCTCCACAGTCGAGGAGCGTCACGCCTCCGGGCAGACATGAGGCACGACGCGCGAGCGCGTCCCCGGCGGC
>JBKOVG010000253.1:0-8300 GCA_046723845.1 Candidatus Methylomirabilota bacterium
GCGAATCGAGCGGCAGAGTGAGCGAGGCCGCGCAGGTGACGTTGCGGCGACCGCAGCGGCGGAGGCCGTCCTTCCACCCGCTGACCATCGCCGAGGTCCGGCAACTGACCGATGACTCGGTGTCGATCGGTTTCGCCGTACCCCTCCAGCTGCGCGAGGCGTACGCGTTCTCGCCCGGGCAGCACCTGACCGTGCGACGGTTCGACCCGGCCGGAGAGATCCGCCGCTCCTACTCGATCTGCTCGACTCCCGCCGATCTGCGCGACGACGGCGTCATCCGGATCGGTGTCCGGCGCGTGGAGGGGGGTGCCTTCTCGGACCACGCGACGCGCGGTCTGCACGCCGGCGAGGTGGTGGAGGTGCTGCCGCCGCTCGGCCACTTCACGACCGCGCTGGACCCGGCCCGTACCCGGCACTACGCGGCAATCGCCGCCGGCTCGGGTATCACCCCGGTACTCTCGCTTCTCGTCTCGGCCCTGACGACCGAACCGGCCAGCCGGTTCACGCTCGTCTACGGCAACCGCGGGGCGGCGACCGTGATGTTCGCCGACGAGGTAGCCGATCTCAAGGACCGGTTCCCGGAGCGGCTGCACGTGGTCCATGTGTTCTCCCGTGAGCCTCAGCTCTCGGCCCTGCTCTCAGGGCGACTCGACGCGGCCCGGCTGCGAGCCCTGTTCGATTCGCCGCTGATCGATGCGAGTACGGTCGATGAGTGGTTCCTCTGTGGACCGTACGGGCTCGTCGTCGACGCTCAAGGAGTACTGGCCGATCGCGGGGTCGACTCCAGCACCGTCCACACCGAACTGTTCCATGTGGAGGGGCAGCCGGTTCCGGTCCGGCGGGCGGCGTCGGCGGGACCGGCGGCGGCCACCGTCACCATCGTGCTGGACGGCCGGGAGTCCACCTTCACCATGGGCCCGGACGAACGGGTACTGGACGCCGCGCTCAAGGTACGCGGCGAGCTGCCGTACGCCTGCAAGGGCGGCGTCTGCTCGACCTGCCGGGCGAAGCTGGTCGAGGGCGAGGTCGCGATGGTCCAGAACTATGCCCTCGAACCGGCCGAGCTCGCCGCGGGATATGTACTCACCTGCCAGTCGGTTCCGGTCAGCGAGCGCCTTGTGGTGGACTACGACGCGTGAGGCCGAGCCATCCGGGCCCGGACCGGGCCCGAACAACCATCGTGAAGGTGGACAGTCGGGGGGAGCGGCCGTGAGTGCCCACACCGGTCGTGACCCGGAGCCGGCGTGGCGGAGGCGCACCGAGCCCACGGCGACGCCGGTCTCCACCGACGAACTCCTCCGCCGGGTGGCCCGCGGGGACGAGGCCTCCTTCGCCCCGCTCTATGACGCGGTCTCCGCACGCGTGTACGGCCTGGCCCGGCGTGTGGTGCGTGACCCGGCCCAGGCCGAGGAGGTGGCCCAGGAGGCCCTGGTCGAGGTGTGGCGCACCGCCGCCCGGTACGACCCCGAGCGCGGTTCGGCGACATCGTGGATCCTGACGATCACCCATCGGCGCGCGGTCGACCGCGTCCGGTCGGCCCAGGCCGGAGCCGAACGGGAGCGCCGGGTCGCGGTGTCCCATGTGGAGACGCCGTACGACGATGTGGTCGAAGAGGTGGCGGCGAGCCTGGAGCAGCAGCAGGTGCGGCGATGCCTCGAGGGGCTTACCGATCTGCAGCGGGAGGCGCTGACCCTCGCGTACTACGGCGGGTACACCTACCGCGAAGTGGCGGAGAAGCTCGACGCGGCGCTGCCGACGATCAAGACCCGGATGCGGGACGGGCTGATCCGCCTGCGGGACTGCCTCGGGGTCGAGTTCGGGCCGGTCCCGGCCGGATCGGCAAGGGGGTGAGCCGATGTCCCAACCAACCGAGCTGCATACTCTTGCCGGCGCGTACGCCCTGGACGCCTTGACCGAGATCGAACGGGCCGGGTTCGCCCGCCACATCGCCGAGTGCCCCGCCTGCGCGACCGAGGTGGCCGAGTTGACCGAGACCGCCGCCCGGCTGGGCGCGGCGACCCAGCTGGCGCCTCCACCGGGTCTGAAGGCCCGGGTAATGGCCGAGATCGCCCGTACGAGTCAGGTCCACAATGTCCGGCCGGCCCGCGCTGCCCGTGGCGATCCGGTCCGGCTGTGGCGCCGCCGGAGCCTCGCGGCGGTCGCCGCGGCGATCGTCGCAGCCGCCGGCCTCGGCACCGTGTGGACGGTCGAGGAGCGCCGGCTGGGCGACGCCCGGGAACAGGCCGCCTTACTGCGGACCCAACAGGACCGCATCGATGCCGTACTCGCTGCCGGGGACGTGCGGCTGCACGCGGCCACTGTCGCGGCCGGTGGCCGGGTGACCGTGGCCGTCTCCCCGTCCCGCAACGACGGTGTCGTCATCATGTCCGACCTGCCGGCGCCGCCATCCGGTAAGACGTACCAGCTATGGCTGCTGGAGGGCACCTCGCCGACCTCGGCCGGGGTCATGGCGGCGGGCGCCCGGAGCGGGACCGCGCTCATCTCCTCGCTGAGCGGAGCCGACCATGTCGCGGTGACAGTCGAGCCCGCGGGCGGCTCGGCGACCCCGACCCTGCCGACGGTCGCCGCCGTACCACTGACCTGAGGCTGGCACGGCGCCGTCAGGAGCCGGACCGGCCGGCTCCTTCGGCGAAGCGGGCGGCCCCCGGCCGGCTGGACTCGACGGTCGGCGCGCCGCGTCGAGCCTCGAGCCAGGTCCCGTCGTCGAACGTGCGGCCGATGCTGTCGATGGTGCTGAGTCGATCGGCCAGCATGGCCTCCTGCGGGAACGCCGCGAGCGTCTCGCCCAGTGCGATCGCCCGGCTCAGGTGCTCGCCCGCCGGTACGACGCTGGTCACCAGTCCGATCCGTTCCGCCTCGTCGGCGTCGACGATCCGGCCCGAGAGGATGAGGTCGAGGGCGCGGCCGAGGCCGATGATGCGGGGCAGCCGCTGGGTTCCGCCGTCGATCAGCGGTACCCCCCAGCGCCGCTCCAGGAAGCCGAACCGGGAACCGGCGGTACAGATTCGCAGGTCGCACCAGATTGCCAGCTCGAGACCACCGGCCACACACCACCCGTCGACGGCCGCGATCGTGGGCTTGGTGGCCCGGAGCCGGGTAAATCCGAGCGGACCGCCGGGCAGGTACTCCCGACCGGCAAAGGAGTCGAGCGCGGTGAGGTCGGCACCCGCGCTGAAGGCGTGACCACCGGCGCCGGTGAGGACGAGCACCCGGGCCGCCGGATCGTCCTCAAAGGACTTCAGGCCCGCCGCGAGGCGCTCCGCGGTCGGTCCGTCGATCGCGTTGCGACGAGCCGGACGGTCGATCGTCAGGACGGCGATCGCACCCGTCCGCTCGTAGCGAACTTCATCCATTGTGGACAGCCGTGATCTCGTCCAGTCGGGCGAGCTCGTCGGGCGTAGGTACCCAGCTACCGGCCGCCATATTGGCTCGGACCTGTTCCGCGGAGGTGGCGCCGGCGATCACCGAGCCGACCGTCGGCTTGGCGGCCAACCCGCCGATCGCTACGTCCAGCAACGTCAGCGAGCGCTCCCGGGCGAACGCCTCCAGCCCCTCGATCACGTCCCATCGGGCGCGGGCAAGTGTGGCGGCGAAGCGCCCGGAGGACAACCGTGTCCCGTCGGGGGCCGGGTGGCCACGCCGGTACTTCCCGGTCAGCAGCCCCGAGCCGAGCGGGAAGTAGGGCAGCAGGCCAACCCCGAAGTGGACGCACGCCGGCACGAGCTCATGCTCGACCGCACGGTCCAGCCAGGAGTAGCTGTTCTGGGCACTGATGAACGGCGTGAGGTGGTCGTGCCGGGCGATCCAGGCGGCGTCGGCGACCTCCCATCCGGTGAAGTTGGACGAGCCGATGTAGCGCACCTTCCCCGCCCGTACGACATCATCGAGTGCGGTGAGGGTCTCCTCGATCGGAGTATGGGGATCGGGCTGGTGCAGCTGGTACAGGTCGATCCAGTCGGTGCCGAGCCGGCGCAGCGACGCGTCGACCGCGATCTGTATGTACCGGCGGCCGCCCCGCGCGTTCCAGTCGGGGCCGTTGACACCATCCATCGGCGACCCGAACTTCGTGGCGATGACCACGTCGTGGCGGCGACCATTGGACTTCAGCGCTTCCCCGAGCAACTCCTCGGAAGAGCCGCGCGGGGTCCCGTAGGTATCGGCGGTATCGAAGAGCGTGACTCCACTGTCGACCGCGGCGTCGACGACTTCCCGGACCTGATCCGGTCCGATCGTCCGGCCGAAGTTGTTGCACCCGAGCCCGACGACGGAGACCGCCAGCCCGGACCGGCCGAGACGGCGGTTGCGCATGTCTGCCATGGCGCGAGCCTAGTCGTGGGGTGACTGGACTGCGGTACCTCTGCTGAGAGCCAGCACGTACCCTCAACCGTGTGAGTACGCGGACGATCGATGAGATCCTGCAACGCGGTGCCGATGGCGGACGGATCACGCCGGAGGAAGCCCTCCTCGTCTACACGGAGGCGCCGCTGCACCCCTTGGGCGAGGCGGCGGACACCGTACGGCGGCGGCGGTATCCGGACGGCATCGTCACGTACATCATCGATCGCAACATCAACTACACGAACGTGTGCGTGACGGCGTGCAAGTTCTGCGCCTTCTACCGGGCGCCGAAGCACGAGGAGGGCTGGTCACACCCGATCGAGGAGATCCTTCGACGCTGCGGCGAGGCCGTCGACCTCGGCGCGACCCAGGTGATGCTCCAGGGTGGACACCACCCCGACTACGGAGTCGAGTACTACGAAGAGCTGTTCGCCGCCGTAAAGGCGGCCTATCCCGAGCTGGTCATCCACTCGATCGGCCCGAGCGAGATCCACCACATGGCCAAGGTGTCGGGAGTGTCCATTGCGGACGCGATCACCCGCATCAGGGCCGCGGGCCTGGACTCCATCGCCGGCGCCGGGGCGGAGATGCTGCCGGCCAGGCCGCGTCGGGCCATCGCGCCGCTCAAGGAATCGGGTGAGCAGTGGCTCGAGGTGATGGAGATCGCCCATCGGCTGGGCGTCGAGTCGACCGCGACCATGATGATGGGCACCGGTGAGACCAACGCCGAGCGGATCGAACACATCCGCATGATCCGCGACGTGCAGGACCGCACCGGCGGCTTCCGGTCGTTCATACCCTGGACCTACCAGCCGGAGAACAACCACCTCAAGGGTCGGACGCAGGCCACCTCGCTGGAGTACCTGAGGTTCATCGCCGTCGCCAGGCTCTTCTTCGACAACGTGGCGCACCTGCAGTCGTCATGGCTCACCACGGGCAAGGATGTGGGGCAGCTCTCCCTGCACATGGGAGTCGACGACCTGGGCTCCATCATGCTCGAGGAGAACGTCATCTCGTCGGCCGGCGCACGCCACCGGTCCAACCTACGGGAACTGGTGTGGCTCATCCGTACGGCCGACCGGATCCCGGCCCAGCGCGACACCCTCTACCGGCATATCCGGGTGCACTGGACGCCAGCCGACGACCCGACCGATCCGCGGGTGCGCTCGCACGTCTCGTCGATCGCGCTCCCGCTGGTGCCGGCTCGGTGAGTCGCGCCTCCCTCGACAAGGAGCCGGACGAGGTCGCAGCGATGTTCGACGGTGTGGCTGCGCGCTACGACCGGACCAACTCGGTGCTCTCGTTCGGCCAGGACCGCTCGTGGCGACGGAACACCCGGGCCTCGCTGCGGCTGCGTCCGTGCGATCGGTGCCTTGATGTCGCGGCCGGGACCGGGGTTTCGACCGAGGAACTTGCGCACTCGGCGGCGTACGTCGTTGGCGTCGACCTATCGCTGGGGATGCTCTCCGTGGGGCGACGCATCCGGCCGGCGATCCGGTTGGTGGCAGGCGATGCGCTCGCTCTCCCCTTTCGCGACGGCAGCTTCGACGCGGTGACGACCTCGTTCGGCCTGCGCAACGTCGTCGACGTGCCGGCCGCCCTGAGGGAGCTCCACCGGGTCACCCGGTCCGGCGGGCGGCTAGTTATCTGCGAGTTCAGCGCGCCTGGCGGCGCGGTGTTCCGGCGGGTCTACCTCGGGTACCTGATGCGGGCGCTGCCGGCCGTGGCCCGCCGCATCTCGGCCAACCCGGATGCATACGTGTACCTGGCCGAGTCGATCCGGGCGTGGCCCGACCAGAAGGGGCTTGCGGCGATCATTCAGCAGGCCGGCTGGGCCGAAGTCGGGTGGCGCGACCTGACCGGAGGCATCGTCGCCCTCCACCGGGCCACCAAGCCGTAGCCCGCCTGTTGATCCGTTTCTTCCGCGAAGACGTGGAGTTTCCTAAGCATTTTCGCGGAAGAAACAGATCTCCATCGTTATCCACAGGACGAAACGGGAACGGTCGATCGGTCGCGGGGTGCGGCAGGCTTAGCGGTATGGACCAGCGGCGGCTCGCGCAGATCGCAAGACGACAGCGCGGGCTGTTCACACGCAGGGACGCCAGCCAATGCGGCTACTCGGCGTATCAGGTTCGCAAGCGGATCGCGAGCGGTGAGTGGCGACGTGTGGTCGGGTCGGTCCTGGTCGCCGGCGGCACGAAGTTGACGCAGGCGCATGACGATCTGGCCGCACTGCTCGCGGTGCCGGGATCCGTTCTGGCTGGCCCGGCCGCGGCACGAGCCTGGGGCATTCCGGTCACTGATGATCGGACCATGCTCCTGGTGGATACGCACTGTTCCGTCCGTCTGACCGGTGTGTTGCTGACCTTCGGTCGGATCGGCCCACGAGATTTCACACTGATCGAGGGTGCCCGGGTCACACCGAGGGACCGCACGGTCTTCGACTGCTTGCGGATCCTGAACGAACGGCTCGGGCTGGAACTGCTCGAGCGTTCGCTTCAGCAGGGCTGGGTGACCCGGTCCAGCCTCGGTGATCAGATCCAGCGCCATCGCGGGCACCACGGCGTGCCCCGAGTGCGACACCTGCTCCAGGCATCTGCCGGCGGAGAGCATTCGGCGGCGGAGCGAGTGCTCACCGGGTTGCTGAAGCGGGCGGGAATTACCGGCTGGCGGGTCAACGTACCGATCTCCGACGATCGCGGGCTGATCGGCGTGGGCGATCTGGTCTTTGCGCAGCAGCGGGTGATCATCGAGGTCGATGGATGGGCGTACCATGTCTCGGCCCGTACTTTCCAGCACGACCGCGCCCGGCAGAACCGCCTTGTCGCCGCCG
Source organism: Candidatus Methylomirabilota bacterium (assembly GCA_046723845.1). Lineage (GTDB taxonomy): Bacteria > Methylomirabilota > Methylomirabilia > Rokubacteriales > CSP1-6 > AR37. The sequence continues at coordinate 7,193 of JBKOVG010000253.1, forward strand.
GCTGGACTGTCCTCAGGTTCACCTGGCGGGATCTGACCGACCGGGCAGATGACGTGTTGGCGAGTGTGCGGCGGCTGGTTGGGTAGTAAGGGTTGCCTAAGAAGCGGGGGAGGGGCTCCCGGTCATAGACTCCTCCTGAGCGCTTGTGAAGAGTTTCACGAGCACGGCCGGGCCGGGTTGGGAGGTGCTGCGTGACTGCCAACGATGCCGATGTCATTGTCGTCGGAGCCGGCCCGGGCGGCTCCGCGACCGCATATCACCTGGCCCGCCACGGGCTCGACGTTCTGCTGCTGGACAAGGCAGAGTTCCCGCGCGAGAAGGTGTGCGGGGATGGCCTGACCCCGCGAGGCGTCAAGCAGCTCATCGCGATGGGCGTGAAGACCGACGGTGACGGCTGGCAGCGCAACAGGGGCCTGCGCATCGTCGGCGGCGGGGTGCGGCTGGAGCTGGAGTGGCCCGACCTGGCGAGCTTTCCCGACTATGGGTTGACCCGCACGAGGGTCGACTTCGATCAGCTGCTCGCCACCGCGGCCACGAAGGCCGGGGCACGGCTGCAGACTGCGACCTGCGTCACCAACCCCGTACTCGACGACGTTGGACGGGTGGTCGGAGTCGAGGCGACCCGGGGAACCGAGAAGGTGAGGTACCGGGCCCCGCTGGTGGTGGCCGCCGACGGCGTTTCCGCCCGGTTTCCGATCGCGCTCGGGTTGGCGAAACGGGACGACCGGCCGATCGGCGTGGCCGTCCGGCGCTACTACCGCAGCCCACGCCACGGCGATGAGTACCTCGAGTCATGGTTGGAACTAAGGCCAAAGGACAGTGACCGGCTTCTGCCCGGGTACGGCTGGATTTTCGGGATGGGAGACGGTCGGGTCAACGTCGGCCTGGGGGTGCTGAACTCATCGGTCGGCTTCGGGCGTACCAACTACCGGGACATGTTGGTGGAGTGGATGGCCGCGACGCCGGACGAGTGGGAGTTGAACGAGTCCACGGCGGACGGGCCGATCCTCGGCGCGGCTCTGCCGATGGGATTCAACCGGGTACCCCACTACACCCGCGGTGTGATGTTGGTGGGTGACTCGGGCGGGATGGTGAACCCGTTCAACGG
>JBKOVG010000327.1:0-7903 GCA_046723845.1 Candidatus Methylomirabilota bacterium
TTGAGCACGCCTCCCAGATCCGTCAGTTCCTCACCGCCGCAGGCCTCACAGTGCAACCCATGCCCGGTGACCGTGGGTACAGGGGTTGACCGTGATGGTGATCCGGCGGATGCGGACTGGCCGACTGGTCGATCCCCGCTCGCCCGATCATCGGCAGATGTGAGTGGATGAGCCACCTCACGCCAGCTCGGCTATCACCGCGCGCACAGCGGCGGCCACACTCGGCCATTCGCGGGAATGTATGCCGGTAGTAGTCGATGCCGGTCGACGAAGGTCCGAGCGCCCAGCCGCAGGCGCGGCGCCAGGTGGCGTCGTCGTACCTATAGCCTCCCGGTAGGCTTCCCGCGCCGCGCCGGTGAAGGTCCACAACGCAGGAGCCACGTCCGGCGCCGGATCGCCGACGCCGAGTGCGCCGAAGTCGATGACCGCGGCCAGTCGGCCGCGGTCGGTGATCAGGTTGCCCGGCTGCAGATCACCATGAATCCATACCGGTTCCCGGTCCCAACCAGGAGCAGTCAGGCAGGCGGCCCAGGCCGCCTCGGCCGCCGCCACATCGAAGCCGTTGTCATGCTCGGCGAGCCGGGGCAGCGCACGGCGGACGCCTTCGTCGGCGTGGACCAGGGCGGCCCCCCGCGAACCCGGTGGCTTGACCGGACCTCCGGCCGGATCCACCCCGTGCAGGGCACGAACGAAGGCGGCCACATCGCGGGCCAGGAGGTGCACACCGTTCTCCGCATACACGTCGGAGATCGGCTTGGCCTCACCGCGGCCGATCCACATGGCATCGTCCGCGAAGCGCTGCAGCACCACCTCATCAGGCGCCTCCGCCCCGATCGCGTCCATCGTGAGCACCGTGACCTTCGCCGGCGCATCCACGCCGAGCAGCTTCCGCCGCGACTCGCTGATCGTCAGCAGCCGGTCAATCGCCGCGAGCACCGGTCCGTCATCGAGCAGGGGCGCCCCGGTGTCCCGATGCCGGGCGATCTCCCCGCGCATCCCGATATGCAGATGCCGCTCATACAGCACCCGCCACGCGGTCCGGGCCAGCTCGTCGAGGCGGTCCAGCTCGACCCGGCGGATCTCCTCCGCCGACTCAACAACCGCATCCATCAGTGCGGGCTTCACCGCGTCATACGCGCGGGAGGGCGAGCCCCAGCCAAGCTGTTCCGCGATCTGGCGGTAGGACAGGTTGGGTCGAGGAATGGGGCTACCCCGACATTGGTGTGTACATTGCCGACTGCCCGTCAGCCGGCCACGACATGATCGCTCTCGACTGCAGCTCTCCAGGCAAGCCAACCGTCGTACACATCGAGAGGAGTGGAACCATCAGGTCACGATCCTCGCACCGGACTTCGAGACCTTCATCACTGGACTCGTCGACGCGTCTAACTACCGACCGGACGACGAGCCCCCGGGCCGCAAACGTTGAGACGCGATCTGCGTCAGACATTAAACCGGAACTCGACGGGGTCAACGCTACGCAACACCAGGCTCCGCCAGGACCGGCGCTTTCGGCGCGTACGTCGTGACGTCAGCTAAGTGTCACGAGACGCGTTCGGACAGCTCGAACATGTTGCCCCAGGGGTCGCGGAAGAACGCGAGCCGGGCGCTGATGTCGTCGATCTCGAGCGGCTCGTTGACGATGTCGACGCGGCGCCTGCGAAGCTCGGCGAGCGTCTCGTCGACGCTGTCGACGGACAGGCACATGTGGTTGTACCCGTTCACCGACAGGCTGGCGTCGACGTCACTGAATACCGTCTGGGCGCCCGCGCCCGGCCCGGCCAGGATCTCCAGGTGGAATTCGTCCTGGTTCGGTGGCATGACGTACGCGAGGGTCAGGTCACCGTATGGCCAAGTCTGCAATACCCGCCAGCCCATCGTGTCGACCCAGAAGGCGCGGGCCTCCTCGAAGTCGGGGTACCGGATGCCCATGTGATGCCCGCGCATCGAGGCGAACGGCGAGTCTGCGATCTTGGGCGGATTGGCTGGAAGCGGCACGCAATTCTGCTCCTCTGCTTGTCGCACGACAGTATCAGTAGAGTCCGGCCCAGCTCGGATGAATGCCGCCATCGAGAGTGCACGACATGAGGATCGCCGCAGGTGACGTTTAACTGTGGCGGAACTCCACGGGGATGAGAGCGTAGGGTCGCGTGGAGGGCGGCCCGGCCATGCCAGCTCGGCGAAGGCTCGGCGTCGCGGGCGCCATGCCGGACCACGAACGTTGGCCGACCCGCGCGCGGGCGGCGAGGCGGCCGACCCGGTTGAACACCTCCTCGGTGGCGACCATGGGCTCATAGTGCCCAGACGCGAGCCAGCATGCGCGGGACGTGCACTTCGATGGTCCCGACGGGCGCTTCGTACTGCCTCCTCTGTGGCTGTTGTTCGGGTTCGGCGCGGCTCGGGTTTTCACGGGACCTGTATCAGTCGTGGCGGGCTCGAAGACTACTGTCCAAGTCAACCGCCGTCGGTGAAGGAGACCGGTGCTGGCAGGCGTGGGTCGCTGCGGTAGGCGTCAGCCGCCTGCCGCAGAGGACCGCCGGCCGCGCTGATCGCGGCGATCTGGTCCAGCAGGTCAATGTCCGCGGGTTCCAGCTGGTCGAAGTGGACGGGGATGAGGCCCCATTCGTCCCAGGGAAGTGTCTCGACGCGGTTGAGGCTGGCCAGGTCGCGTACGACGTTGCCCTGAACCTCCCACATGCCTGTCAACCCTGCGGCGCTGGTGCCGATGCGGTCCACGTCGCGACTACCTGCCCGGCATTCCTGCCACGCTTGGCCACCGACGAGGAACGCGTCACGGGGCACGTTCAGCGGGTCGACATCGGCGTCGGTGTACGTGCCCTTGGGAGCGCTGGCGACCTGCGCGTCGACCAGGTGCCAGCCGCGGTCGTCGTCCCAGACCTCGACCACCCAGTGGTCGTCGAAGAAGCCATCGGTGAAGTACCCGGCGAAGCCGGCCCGTGCTCGGGCAGGGGCGCCGGCATCACGCAGCATCGCGCAGAGCAGGACAGTGAAGTCCCGGCAGGTGCCAGCGAAGCGATCCTCGGGGCGGCGCTCGGCCAACGTGCTCAGGTATTTGAGGATCGCCTCGATGTACCGGGTGTTCGCCTCCTCGCGGCGCTGCTCGGAAAGGGCAAACCCGAACCGCGAGGTCCAGTCGCGATGTACAAGCACACCGCCGATCACCTTCGCCATCGCAGCAACGTCGGCCGGCAGACCGCGGAACAGGTGCCGCTTGGTTCCTGGGTCGGTCAACCGACTATGACGCCGGTAGTAGTCAAGCTCATCCATGGCCATGGGAGACTAGTCGCACCGTACGACAGTTTGCTGTGTCCGGCTTCCGGGCCGCTGCGTCGGCTCCTCCACGTATTTCGACCGGAGGCGTCGCATGGTTTCCGGGTCGCGGAGCGACCATACGCGGACCGGGCACTTTGAACGTCCGGCCGTCGTCGAGGCGCCACATTCAAGCACGATCGGCTTCGTGGACGAGCCAGCGGCCGCCGTCGCGGAATCCGACGGAGGCGATAGTCGGGTCGGCGCCGAACGGCGAGGCCGCGAGATCGGGGAGCTCCCAATCCTGCTCCGGCACGAGGTCCACGCCGGAAGCGAACCTGGCCTGCCCAGTAACAGTCGGGCAGCGGTCGCGGCGCCACCGACCTGGAGGTGGTACTCGCCACGCTTGCCCGATAGCACGTGCCACAGGTGAACTTCCCCATCCCCGGACACCCGAGGTTTGGGGTAACGGCTGTGATCTGATGGGGTGTGGAGTTGTTCGAAGTCAACCCGACTGAGCAACTTCGCCGAAGATCGACCGCAGGAGGACCCAGATGGAGAGCCCGGTCGAGGTGGTGAGCAGGTTCTGCGCGGCATGGTCCGACAATATCGGGCCCGTCGAGCTGGCCGCATTTTTCACCGACGACGCCGTCTACCACAACATCCCGCTCGCGCCGGTCGCAGGCAGGGAGGCGATCGCCAACACCATCGCCTCGTTCATCCGCCCTGGACCGCCAGGCATTGAGCGAATCGAGTTCAGGGTCATCAACATCGCGGCCGATGGTCCGGTCGTGATGACCGAGCGGGTGGACGTCTTCACCCTCCCTGACAAGTCGTTCGAGCTGCCGGTCATGGGAACCTTCGAGGTCAGTGACGGCAAGATCAAGGCGTGGCGGGACTATTTCGACATGAACCAGTTCAACAGCCGGATGGGATAAGGCTGGATCTGTTCAGCGCTCGAGTTCACACGAGCAGTAACACCGTGTTCGTCGAGACTGCGCGAACTGTTGTCAACCAGGAGGCGACTCCTGTAAAGGCAGTCGATGCGCAGGTCCCTCCATGTCGCTCCCGGGTACATCGCCCAGACCGGTCGTAAGGTCGAAGTCATGCTATCCCGGGAGACCCCAACAATGGCCCTCCCGCCGGGGCACGCGGCGCGCGTAGCCGCCGAGGCCGTCGCCTCGCGACGATCGCGGCGAGGGGTTGCTCGGTTCGCCCGCCGGCTGCGAAGTAAGCGCCACAGGGACAGCGAGGGACAGCGGACGGCTCGTCGACCCTAGTACTGTCTCTGGCCGTCCCTGGCTGACACCGTTGAGGCACAACGAAAAGTGACGAATGAAGATCATTGAGGGTCAGCAAGGTCAGCCACGGAGGGGTCGGCGCATACTTGACGGACAGTGGACGGCCGAGTACCAGCGTCACCGCGGGCTGGCGCTGGCCGAGCTGCCCTAGTCACGGGTTCGACTTGCCGCGTCACGACTCCAGCCGGTTCCAGCTAGTGTGGCGGAGTTCCTCCGCGAGAACCGGGGCTGCGGTCTCCCCAAAGCGGCGGGCCCAGATGTTGAGCCAGTCTTCGTCGTCCAGGAAGAACTTCCAGTCGGTGGTGACCGCTCCCCTCACAAGAAGGAACGGCACCGGAGGCCTGAACGGATGAAAGTTGGGGTTGTAAATCGCAGACGCGGCCGTCCTTTCGTGGAACTCACCCAGCACTACGCCGTCTTCCGCATAGGAAGGCTTCAGGAGTTGCGTTACCTCCGCGTCGGGATAATCCTCCAATCGGTCCGACAAGTCGGTGAAGACAACGACGATCGCCTTGTAGGTCGCGTCGTCGCCCTCCGCGGGCTGAGCCAAGAGCATCAGCTCGTAATCCTTGACAAGCTGGAGAAGCTCAGGTGCGGCCCGGTCGGCGATGCGCTCTGGGGCAAGCCAGAGTTTCCCACGGTCCATGGCAGTACCGACGAAGGGGCACACAGGTCCGGACCGGCCGAGGTCCTTATTGGGCATGGCCGCGAAGTTCTTGATCCAGGATGCAACGGTGCGCAGCGCATTCAGGTCGCTGTCCGCGAGCCCTCTGGTCGCGCTGGAATCCTCGAGATCCTGCACGAGGAAGAGATTGCTGGTCTGTGCTGGCATCGCGATTCTCCCGCGCCGAAATGGGCTTCAACCGTCACACTCGGGAACGCCGCGCGTCGCTAAAGACGACCTTCGCCGCTCGTTGTGAACGGGCTGCTATCTTGGCGGCGTCGCCTCGCGGACGGAAGCCTCCCCTGCCTTTGGCAATGCCGTCCTTCCCGAGAAGTTACTCCCGCAGCTCCGGATACGTGGGAGAACGACGGATCTGGTTACGGGGGTGGCCATGACCATCCACGACCTGCACGCGATCGGGTGGGGCGCCGTCCGCGGGTTCATCACCGGCGCGATCGAGGACGCGTCCGGTCCATCGTAAGGCTCGGCGTGCGGCGCGCGGTACGTCATCGTGGGATCCCCGGCGTCGCCGTCGCGCCGGTGGTGGTGGACGGCGGATCATTCGCCCATATGACGGTTGTCACGGCAACGGCTGCGCTCACGATCTCTGCGATCGAAGCGGCGTCCTGGAGAGGTCTCATGTGGCCGATGGTGAAGGGCGCGGACCTTCACGACCAAGCAACCGTTCGGCCAATTATCTAGGTTGTCCGTTCAGCCATTTATCAAAATTGTACGTGTGGCTATTTGACCCAGCGACGATCTTGCTACTCACCCGGGCGGACTCTGATGACGGCACGGAAGGCACCTGAGCTGAAGCTCCTTCAGGGCAACCCGAGCAACCGGCCGAGGAGGCCGCTGCCGTCAGCAACCGACGCGATCCTGAGCGGTGACCCGACGGCGCCTGGGTGGGCCAAAGCCTGTGGGGCGGGCCAGCGCAACCGGGCGATTGCCGATTACGAACTTCCACCCATGCCGCTGATCAACGAGTCCTTCGTGATGCCGTATGGCAGTAGAAGCTCCGCCGCGCGCTGAACATCGAACCGCTTGGGCAACGATCGCTCGACTAACTCACGGCGTCCATCAAGCCCTCTTTTCGAAGGACCTTAACGACCTCGCCTCTGGTTACCTCCTGCATGGCGCAAGAGTAAACCGAATAACGGATGGAGCACCAATGACGGCACGAAAGAACCCGGACCGCAAGCTCCCCCAGGGGAATCCGGGTAACCGGCCGGTGTCGCCGGCCCCGTCTGCCACATCCGAGGCTCCGAGCCTCCGGCGGATTTCAAGGACGAGGCACTCGCGGCGTGGGAGAGGTTCACGAGCTGCCTCCTTCGCGTCGGCCACATCGAGACGGTGGACTACGCGGCCCCGGCGGTCTAGTGCTCGGTGTTCGAAGCAGCTCGTCGCGAGCTGGACGACCACGGCCCGCTCGTGAGCCGTCGTGACGGTGGGCTCGTGAAGAACTCGGCGCATCAGGTCACCGTGGACGCGAACGCCGGGGCTCGGGGGAGGGTGCCACTGCCGATTTGGCTTGAACCGGTCCTTACGCCCTACCGGGAAGTAATGACAGACACGACGACGTCCACGTTGCGCTTGAGGTAGTCGGCCATCGGCCTGGCTCGACCAGTACGAAAGCCCGGTCACTCCGGGTTATCGTCCAGATCTTCGGGTTTCTCAGCAGCCGGTCCCTGAAGTTGTCTACGCTCACCAAGGACATGCAGCTGGTCTTCGTCGAAGGCGGCCCATGCCATCGCCCGGATCCAGGCCGACCAGGTCACACGGCGCTGCGGCGCTTCGTGCACTGCTGATTCCACGCCGCAGCGCGCGATCACCGAGACCCTACGGCCGACGGAGGGACCATGTCGAACCACTTCAGCGCCGCCAACCTCAAGTCACCTGGCGACGATGCCCGTTTGGACCTCACCGACCTGTTCGTCTTCGCCGCGCCGGACAACCCCGACCGGACCGTGCTGATCATGAACTCGAACCCCTAACCGCAAGGCAACGGCTTCCACCCAGACGCGGTCTACCGGTTCAACATCGACAACGACGGCGACGCCCTGGCCGATGTAGCGTTCAGCTTCACCTTCTCCGACATCAAAGACGCCGCGCAAACCGCCACTGCCTACTACGCCACCGGCAGCGACGCCCAGACCCGCGAACCACGCGGTAACACACTCATCCAGACGACCCCCGTGGGCTTCGACGCCACGGCCAAGCCTGTCCAAGCGGGCCCATGCCGTCTGTTCTTCGGCAAACGCAGCGACCCGTTCTTCGCCGACGCCGACGGTGTCCTGCACTGGCTGCTCGACGGCGCAGCGGGAGACTTCCAGTGGACCGGGACTGACACCTTCGGTGGCGGCGACATTTTCTCCATCGCCGTGGAGGCGCCCAACGACATGCTCGGCCGCGGGCCGGGCATCGGAACGTGGATAACGACCAGCCTGCGCCGCGACGGCACGCTTGTGCCGATGGACCGGGAAGGGAACCCCTCGTTCAACCCGATCCTCAACCCAAACGGCGTCAAAGACGAGTTCAACGCCACGGACCCGGTCGACGACGTGAGGAACCACTTGCAGCCGCTGTCGGAAACGCTGCAACAGCACGGTTATTCACCCGACGAAGCCGAAGCTGCGGCCCTCACCCTGCTGCCCGACATCCTCCACTA
>JBKOVG010000278.1:0-3796 GCA_046723845.1 Candidatus Methylomirabilota bacterium
CGCCCCACGGGGGCCAGCCCGATCGTGTCCGCCCGGCCCTCCTCGTTCCCTCGGGCATGGAGTCCGAATGAGGCTCGTTGGGAGCCCCGCCGCGGGGTCATCCCGGAACTGCTACTCGATCGGACCGCCCTATGGGGCCGGCAGCCGCCAACGCGCCAGCTTGACAAGACGCTCATAGCACGCGGACACCGCCCCCCGGGAGGCCTCAGAAGCCGATGCCACAGACTGAGTATCGGCATCGAAGCTCTGTGCGCGCCAGTTCTCTGGAGAACCTACTTGACTGGAGTGACGTTCGCCGACCAGCTGTTGAAGTAGGCTTCCAACACCATGGAGCGCCCACCCGGCCCGTCGTAGTAGGTCAGCGTGCCGTTCGTGAGTTCGGAGAACTCGAAGGTTGCATAGGTTGCACCGCTGGGGCTCAGCGTGACCTTGCCCCACTGCCAGTTCGGGCCCCATCGCGCGACCAGGCCGCCGTCGGGCTGTACCGTGAGGTAGTAGCGCTCCTGGGGGCCGCCAAACCCGAGGGTGATCAGGCCTTCCCACTTACCCTCGATCTGCCGCATGTCCGTGATGGGCACCGGCGGCGCGGAGGGCGCCGACGCGCAACCGGCAAGCAGAGTCGCGGTGAGCACGATCAGAACGGCAACGTTGATCGATCGTGACGGCTTCATGTGGCACAACCTCACCTGGGGTGGGGAACTGCACTTGGAAGCGGAGCTTCCAATCGGACGAGTTCTTGGGACCAACGGCGTTGTAGAAGGCTTGGAGCTGCGTGTTGATCGGCAGGAGGCCGATCTTGAGCAACCCCCCGAGCCGCCGCCCACGAGTACGATCCAGTGATCGCTGGGCCTAAATTTCTGGGGCGAGACTACCACGAAATCGCCGCATCCACCTGTCGCGCAGCGTGGCGGGCGAACTCAGCTCCAAGGGCGGCCGGGTCAACACGATTTCCCCGGGCGGGATCGTCACCGCCATCTTCGCAAAGGCCGCGGGGCTGGAGGGGGCGAAGGCCGAACGGGCCCTCGGGGCGATCGCCGACCTGTTCACCACGGTGCAGCTCATCCCGCGGGCCGGGACCACGGACGACATCGCACGCGCCGCGGTGTCCTTGCTTCTCCCGCAGCATCCGTGGCTGCGCCGATGACTGGGCAGACGAGTTCGTAGACATTGAGTCCGGGATCAGTTGGGCCAGAAGATGGCGTACTCGGACTCACGTGACGGTCTCAGGCTTCATGGCCGGTCGATTCTAGCGCAGGTGCAAGGCGGCTTGACTGGCTGCTACAAGCTCAGCTACAGTCGCCCTAGCGCGTGAGGAGAGAAGCGCTGTCGACACGCATGCTTACGGTAGCGGTTGGGTTCGGCTCCTCGAAGCCCACCGCCTCCACCAATTCGAGGTAGTCGAGCCGCCCTCCGGAGCCTGGAGCAGACCCAGGGAGCCGGAGGGCGGTTTCGGCGCGGAGATAGGGTCGGAGGCGGCCTTGGTCGATCCCGCGCGATGCGCCGCCATCAGGTCCGCCCTGCTGCACGCGGCGGAATCCTTCGCGTGCTGGGCGTTTCATCTAGTCGCATGGCCGTCATGGTGCCCTTCGCGGCGATAGATCGCCTTCCGGGACGGACCCATGCACCATCAGCGTCGCTGTGGGCCGGGGACTACGCGTCGGGCAGGCCGTTAGCTTTGCGGATCTTGGCGATCTGTCCGGCGTGGTCGTTCCAGTGGTAGTCGAACATCGCGCCAACGTACACCGGCAGGGCGATCTCATCGGTCCCCATGAATTGCTTGAACAGTGGAATCTTCGCCTTACGTCCGAGATCGGCCTCGGTGAGGGATTCGAGGTAGCCGAAGATGTCGCGGCGCTGGGTCTCGAGCGCCTCCCACAGCTGGGTAAGGGTCATTTTCTGCCGCTCCGGCGTTACGGGAGCATCTCCCGGCTTCACCTCGATCACGGGGAGATTGGAGGTCGCGAAACTTCTGAGCATCGCCACAGGCTTCGAGTCCGGTTCCGCGAGCAGGTGACAGAGAACCTGGCGGGTAGTCCACTCGCCCGGAGCGTCCGACTTGTCCAGGTGCGGTTCCATGCCCCGGAGCTGCTTCGAGAGGTTCGTGGCGGCCGCGTCGCTCTTCCTCTTCAACTCGCTGACCGTCGGACTGGCCAATGGGCTACCTCCTTCCCGACGCGAGCCGTCGCCCATGCCGGATCCAGGCTCGCGGGTTACGTGTGCGCTACCGCTCGGGAATGACCTGCAGGTCGGCCAGGTCGAGACCCTTCCGGAGCTTCGGGTTGTCGAGCGCCACCTCAACCCGGAGCGCCCGGAGCCCCTGAACCCCCTGCAGCTCCTCGAGCTCGAGCTGTTCGACGTCAGGAGTCAGATAGCCGATGCTCTGCAGGTACTCGATGTACCTTCGGTATTCCAGCGCCTCGGCGGGCTGGGAGTAGATGATGGCTATCCTCCCGGGCTGTGTCACACGCTCGGCTGTCCCGTGGACGACCGCCTTGTCGATTCGCTTCTTGACGATCTCGTACCGGATGTCGTAGGCCCCATCGACGTCGAACCGCTTCTCGTCGAACCGGAAGCGGATCGAGAGCGGGGCATGCTGGACGAGAATCAAGTGAGTCGTCTCGAGCGGCACGGGAAGGTGATCCCGGAGCTCAGAGGTCCGCACGGCGAGCCCGCAGCTGACCATCAGCTGCCACAGGCGGAGGTTCTTCAAGCACAGGGGGTCCGCGCGCCTGTCCTCGAGGAGACTGGCCCCCACGTAGATCTGGTAGTCGACGCCATCGGTCTTCTGCTTCTCGAAATAGTGAGGGAATATCCCCTGCGCCGCCTGTTCCTCGAGGTCTAGGTACGAGGAGATGCTTTCTGCGATCCTGGTGACGCTCTCCTCGAACAGCCGGCGCCGATGGTATACGGTGCCGAGCCGAACATCGAGGCTCTCCCGGTAGGCGGTGATCCGTTCGCGGATCCCGGGACCGAACGTCCCGAGATGATCCAACAGGCTCTCGACCTCGGCCCGGAGGAAGGCGATGATTCCAATCTCGTCGCTCGAGGTCAGCGCGTGTTCGATCTGGGCAGTGCGATGATCGATGCGGTACACGAGCTCGTCCAGCGCGGGCAAGGATCTCGCTTCTCTCGCACTCTCGACCACCGCCATCGCGAGGCGGAGCTGAGCGAGCAGGTCGGCCTGAATGGCCTGTGCGCGCTGCGTCGATGACCCGCGGATATCCGCGAGCCCATAGAGCGGGTACACACCCTCGAAGACAATCGGCTCCAGCTGCGTCGCCCCGGTTGCGGTGCCCCGCTGCCGCTCAAAGCCGTTGAGCACGGCGCGCCGGAATCGCCACTCGACCGTTGGGTGAATGGCCGTGCACTGCTCGTTGATCACCGTCTGAATACGACTGTTCAGCTCCTCCACGCTCCGCTGCACTGCCATCGAGAATAGCGGAAGTACTTCCTCCAGCCTGGGCAGGTGGGTGGCGTTCAAGTCCCCGGCGCGTGGGGATACCAGCTCCAGCGTGCCAATCACCTTGTCCTGGTAGTGGAGCGGTGCGCAGAGGACGTTCCGGATTCCATTCCGGATCAAGTCGTCCTCCACTGGTGTCCGCTCTGGGTATGCCTGGAGGTCTTCCATGACGATCGGCCGCCCCTGAACGAACGCCCGCTCGTAGAGGGAGCCCGCGAACTCAGCCGTCGTGTGGTGGGCGGAGTCCGCGAAGATGCAAGCCTGCTCGTGGCGGGAGGCGTCGTTGAGGACGAGCACCCGGTCACCTTCTACGGCCGCGAGGCCCAGACCCAGCTC
>JBKOVG010000122.1:0-10262 GCA_046723845.1 Candidatus Methylomirabilota bacterium
GAGTTGAAGAACACCATCAACACCATGGTCGACCAGCTCAGCTCCTTCGCCGCAGAGGTGACGCGCGTGGCCCGCGAGGTGGGCACGGAAGGACGGCTGGGCGGCCAGGCGGACGTGAAGGACGTGGCGGGGACGTGGAAGGACCTGACGGACAGCGTGAACTTCATGGCGAGCAACCTCACCGGCCAGGTGCGCAACATCGCGGACGTCACCACCGCGGTGGCCAACGGCGACCTCTCCAAGAAGATCACCGTGGACGTGCGCGGCGAGATCCTCGAGCTCAAGAACACCGTCAACACCATGGTCGACCAACTCCGGTCCTTCGCGGCGGAGGTGACGCGCGTGGCCCGCGAGGTGGGCACGGACGGCAAGCTCGGGGGCCAGGCCGACGTGCGCGACGTAGCGGGGACGTGGAAGGACCTGACGGACAGCGTGAACTTCATGGCGAGCAACCTCACCGGCCAGGTGCGCAACATCGCGGATGTCACCACCGCGGTGGCCAACGGCGACCTCTCCAAGAAGATCACCGTGGACGTGCGCGGCGAGATCCTCGAGCTGAAGAACACCATCAACACCATGGTCGACCAGCTCCGCTCCTTCGGCGCGGAGGTGACGCGCGTGGCCCGCGAGGTGGGCACGGAAGGGAAGCTCGGCGGGCAGGCCGAGGTGGGCGGGGTCGCGGGGACGTGGAAGGATCTCACGGACAGCGTGAACTTCATGGCGAGCAACCTGACCAGCCAGGTGCGCAACATCGCTGACGTGACCAAAGCGGTGGCGGCGGGTGATCTCTCCAAGAAGATCACGGTGGAGGTGAAGGGCGAGATCCTGGAGCTCAAGAACACCGTCAACACCATGGTCGATCAGCTCAGCTCCTTCGCCGCCGAGGTGACGCGGGTGGCGCGCGAGGTGGGGACGGAGGGGAAGCTCGGGGGCCAGGCCCAGGTGCAGGGCGTATCGGGCACCTGGCGCGGCCTCACCGAGAACGTCAACTTCATGGCGGCCAACCTCACCAGCCAGGTGCGAGGCATCGCCAAGGTGGTGACAGCGGTGGCCAACGGAGACCTGCGCCAGAAGCTCACCGTGGAGGCCAAGGGCGAGATCGCCGAGCTCGCCAACACCATCAACAACATGATCGACACGCTCGCCACCTTCGCCGACCAGGTCACCACCGTGGCCCGCGAGGTGGGCGTGGACGGCAAGCTGGGCGGGCAGGCGAGGGTGCCCGGCGCGGCCGGCACCTGGAAGGACCTCACCGACAACGTGAACCAGCTCGCGGCGAACCTGACCACCCAGGTCCGGGCCATCGCCGAGGTTGCCACCGCGGTGACCAAGGGCGAGCTGACGCAGTCGATCAAGGTGGAGGCGCAGGGCGAGGTGGCCGCGCTCAAGGACAACATCAACGAGATGATCGGCAACCTCAAGGACACCACCCTCAAGAACAGCGAGCAGGACTGGCTCAAGACCAACCTCGCCAAGTTCAGCCGCATGCTCCAAGGGCAGAAGGACCTCCTCACGGTGGCCCGGCTCATCCTCTCCGAGCTCGCCCCCGTGGTGAACGCGCAGCATGCCGTCTTCTACATCCTGAAGGCGGCCGAGGAGCCGGCCAAGCTCGCTCTCCTCGCCAGCTACGCGCACCAGCGGCCGGGCACGGTGGCTGACGAGTTCTACCTGGGGGAGGGGCTGGTCGGCCAATGCGCGCTGGAGCGCCAGAAGATCATGCTGTCCAACGTGCCGCCGGACTACATCCGCATCTCCTCCGGCCTCGGCCACGCCGCGCCCGTCAACATCATCGTCCTTCCCGTGGTGTTCGAAGGGCAGGTCAAGGCTGTGCTGGAGCTCGGAAGCTTCGATCACTTCAACCCGACCCACCACGCCTTCCTCGACCAGCTCATGGAGAGCATCGGCATCGTCATCAACACCATCGAGGCCAACATGCGGACGGAGGACCTCCTGACCCAGTCGCAGTCCCTCGCCCGCGAGCTGCAGAGCCGGCAGGAGGAGCTCCAGAACACGAACGAGGAGCTGCAGGAGAAGGCGCGCCTCCTCGCTCACCAGAATGTGGAGGTGGAGCGGAAAAACCAGGAGGTGGAGCAGGCGCGCAAGGCCCTCGAGGAGAAGGCGGAGCAGCTCGCCCTCACCTCCAAGTACAAGTCGGAGTTCCTCGCCAACATGTCCCACGAGCTCCGCACGCCGCTGAACAGCCTGCTCATCCTCTCCGACCAGCTCTCGCGGAACCCCGCGGGCAACCTCACCCCCAGGCAGACGGAGTTCGCCAAGACCATCCACTCCTCCGGCACCGACCTCCTGATGCTCATCAACGACATCCTCGACCTGTCCAAGATCGAGTCGGGCACGGTGGCGGTGGACGTGGGCGAGTTGCGGCTCGCCGACCTCCGCAGCTACGTGGAGCGCACCTTCCGCCACGTGGCGGAGTCGCGCGGGCTCCAGTTCGCCGTCGACCTCGATCCTGCCCTGCCCACGGTCATCCTCACGGACGCCAAGCGTCTCCAGCAGGTGATCAAGAACCTCTTGTCCAACGCCTTCAAGTTCACCCGCCACGGCCGCGTCGCCCTCGCCATCCGTCCCGCCGACGTCTCGGTGGCGGAGGGAGAAAGCCTGGGCCGTGCGGATTCCGTGCTCGCCTTCACGGTGTCCGACACGGGCATCGGCATCCCCGCCGACAAGCAGCAGATCATCTTCGAGGCTTTCCAGCAGGCGGACGGCAGCACGAGCCGGAAGTACGGCGGCACGGGCCTGGGCCTCGCCATCAGCCGCGAGATCGCGCGCCTCCTCGGCGGCGAGATCCACCTCGTCAGCGCGCCCGGGCACGGCAGCTCCTTCACCCTCTACCTGCCCCAGACGTACTCGCCACAGACCTCGGTCCGCCGCGTGGTACGCGAGCTCGTGCCGTCACCCGAGTGGCCGGAGATGGCGGACCGGGAGCGGCCGGGGAACGAGGAGCCGTCGCGAGTGATGGTGAACGAGATCGGCGACGACCGCGCAGACATCGGGCCCGGCGACCGCACCCTCCTCATCGTGGAGAACGATCTCTCCTTCGCGCGCCTCCTCGTGGACGCGGCCCACGACACGGGCTTCAAGGCGCTCGTCACCGCCTTCGGGGCCACCGCGCTCACCCTCACGCGCCAGTACCGGCCTTCGGCCATCACCCTGGACATCTCGCTGCCCGACATCGACGGCTGGCGGGTCCTCGAGCGCCTCAAGAACGACTTCGACACCCGTCACATCCCGGTGAAGATCATCACCACCGGGGAGGACGTCGAGCGCGGCCGCGCCCTCGGCGCCGTGTCCACCCTTGCCAAGCCTGTCAAGACCCAGGAAGCGCTCACGGAGGCCGTCGACGGTCTCCGCCGTCTGCTCGACACCTCGACCCGCGATCTCGTGCTCGTGCACGGGCCCGGCCCGGAGGCGGAGGAGATCCGCGAGCTCCTCGCCGCCGCCGACGTGCGGGTGACCGTGGTGGATCGCCTCGCCGCGGCCCTCCCGCTCCTCGGCGGCGCCCGTGCGGCCTGCCTCGTGGTCGGCACGGATCTCGGCCGCATGGAGATCGACAGCCTGGCCGGTCACATCGCGAGCGACGAGTCGGGGCGCGACCTGCCCGTCATCGTCTTCGGCCGGCCCGGGCTCTACCGCCAGCTCCAGACCGCGCTGGAGTCCTCGGCGCCGGGCGCCGCCGTTGCCTTCGTCGCGTCCCCCGGGCGCCTGCTCGACCAGTCCTCGCTCCTCCTCCATCGTGCGGTCGCGGACATGCCGGAGCGGCAGCGCCGCGTTCTGGACGAGATCCACCACAGCAACCGCGTCCTGGCTGGGCACAAAGCCCTCATCGTCGACGATGACATCCGCAACATCTTCGCCCTCACCGCCATCCTCGAGCAGCACGACATGCGCGTCGTCTCCTCGGAGACGGGCCGGGGCGGCGTCGAGATCCTGGAGCGATCGAGCGACGTGGACGTCGTGCTCATGGACATCATGATGCCGGAGATGGACGGCTACGAGACGATGCAGGCCATCCGGTCGATCCCGCGCTTCAAGAGCCTCCCCGTGGTCGCCGTCACCGCCAAGGCCATGAAGGGCGACCGCGAGAAGTGCATCGAGGCCGGCGCCTCCGACTACGTGTCCAAGCCGGTCGACCCCGACGAGCTGATGTCGAAGCTGCGCGCGTGGCTCCTCCGGTAGCCGGCGACATGTCGGAGCCTCCGGGCGAGCGCGTGAACATCCTCGTCGTCGACGACCGCCGCTCGAAGCTCATCGCCATGGAGGCGCTGCTCGCCGAGCTCGGCGAGAACGTCATCTGTGTCTCGTCGGGGGCGGACGCCCTCCGCCAGCTCCTGGAGCGGGAATTCGCGGTCGTCCTCCTCGACGTGAACATGCCGGAGATGGACGGCTTCGAGACGGCGACCCTGATCCGCCAGCGTCCCCGTCTCCGCCACATCCCCATCATCTTCATGACGGCGGGGAGCGACGAGACGCGCGCCCTGCAGGGCTACTCTCTGGGCGCGGTGGACTACATCCTCACCCCCGTGGTGCCGGAGGTGCTGCGCACCAAGGTCAAGGTCTTTGTCGACCTCTTCCGTATGGCCGCCGAGTTGCGGCGGGGAGCGGACGAGCGCGTGGCTCTCGCCGCGGAACGGGCGGCGCGGGCGACGGCGGAGGCGGCGCGCCAGCGGTCGGCCTTCCTCGCCGACGCGGGGAAGCGGATGGCCAAGTCGCTCGACCTCGAGTCGACCATCGCCGCCCTCCTCGAGCTGGTCGTGCCAGAGCTCGCCGCCGCCGCCGTCCTCCGGCTCCAGGTCCCGGGGCAGGACATCGCGACGACGTTTCCTCCTGGCCACCCGCTCTCAAAGTCGCCCGAGCTGCTCGAGGCCATGGACGAGGCGACCCGGTCGCTCCGTGCCTGCACGCTGGGCGGGGGTCCGGAGGAAGAGACCACGCGCGCACTCGCCTGCCCCGTGCTCGCCCGCGGCGCGACGGGCGGCGTGCTCGGCCTCGTCCTCGAGCAGTGCCGCCCGGCCCCGGACGCCTCCACTGTCATGCTCGTCGAGGATCTGTGCGGGCGGGCGGCCATGGCCATCGAGAACTGCCTCCTGTACCGGGAGATCCAGGATCGCGACGCGCGCAAGGACCAGTTCGTGGCCATGCTCGCCCACGAGCTCCGCAATCCGCTCTCGGTCATCAGCTCGGCCCTCGGCATCCTGGAGAATCTGGGCGGCAGCGAGGAGCCGGCGCAGATGGCGCGGCGCTCCGTGCGACGCCAGCTCCAGAGCCTGACCCGGCTCATCGACGATCTCGTGGACGTGGCCCGGATCACCACGGGCAAGATCACTATGACCCGCGCCCCCGTGAACCTGAAGGACAGCGCCCAGCGTTGCGTCGACGCCCTCGCCGCCTCGGAGAAGCGCTCCGAGCACCTCATCGAGCTGCACGGAAGCGACACCTGGATCCACGGCGACTCCGTCCGCATCGACCAGATCCTGACCAACCTCGTGGGCAACGCCCGCAAGTACACGCCGGCGGGAGGCAGCATCCGCATCCGGGTGGAGCCCGAGGGCGACTACGGCGTGTTCGAGATCGACGACAGCGGGGCGGGCATGGCCCCCGACGTCCTCGCCCATGCTTTCGATCTCTTCTTCCAGGGCGACCGGTCGGCGGATCGCGCCGAGGCCGGTTTGGGGATCGGGCTCACCCTCGTGCGTCAGCTCGTGGAGCTCCACGGGGGAAGCATCCAGGCGCGGAGCGCGGGCGAGGGGCGGGGAAGCCGCTTCACCATTCGCCTGCCACGCTGCGCCGCTCCCGGCGCCGATGCTCCCGGCGGCGCGGCGGGAGAGACAGCGCCGAGCCCGCGGCGCATCGTCATCGTGGAGGACAACGAGGACGCGCGGCAAATGCTCAAGGCGCTCCTCGAGCTGGCGAGCCACGAGGTGCACGACGCCGCGGATGGTCCGGCGGGCATCGAGCTGGTGGCGGCGGTGGAGCCGGACATCGCCTTCGTTGACATCGGCCTTCCCGGCATCGACGGCTACGAAGTCGCGCGCCGGCTGCGCGACCGCCACAAGGATCTCTGCCTCGTCGCGCTGAGCGGCTACGGCCAGTCCGAGGATCGGCGCAAGGCGGTGGAGGCCGGCTTCGACATGCATCTCCTCAAGCCCGTGGATCCCGAGCGGCTCTCAGCCATCATCGCCGCCCTCCCTCCGCGGCGGCTGGGACAGGTGGCCAATGGCCTTCTCGGGGGCGGGCTCTCGTAGCTTCCTCCCTCGTCTCGTGCGGATGCGCACACGGCCGACGGGCCTGATCGCCGCGCTCAGCCTGTTCCTGCTCGGCGGCTGCTCCCTGGCGAGTCAACTGCCGCCGACCCAGCCTCCCGGCGTCACCCAGCAGCTCCTGATCCGCTCTCTCGAGCGCGCGCTCGGCCAGCTCGACCTCTCGCGGCTGCAGGGGAGGGAGGTGGCCGTCGACGTCTTCGTGATGGTGGGGGCCCAGGGCTTCGTAAACCATGCCTTCGTGAAGGAGTTCTGCACCGCCTGGTTCCAGACGCACGGGGTGCGCACGGTACCCTCGGCGCCGGATCTCAGGGTGAAGCTCTTCGCCTCCGTGCTGGGGACCGACATGGACTCGACCCTCATCGGCATTCCCTCGTTCCAGGTCCCGGTGGTGAACGTGCCCTTCCCGGAGATCGCCCTCTTCAAGTGGCAGCGCAATCGCGGGCAGGCCGAGGTGCGGATCTACGAGTTCGACGCGAAGACGGACGCGGTGGTGGGAAGCCAGCCTCCCGGGGTGGGGCGCGCGAAATACGACAACTTCACCGTGCTCCTCATCATCGGCTGGACGGTGGAGGACACCGAGAAGCGCGAGTGACGATGCCGAGCTCGCTCCCGGCGAGCTGACCACCATCACCGCCGGCCGCGCGTCGCTGCGGTCGCCGCATTCCGGCGGCTACCGTGGAGGATCCCTCAGGCCTGAGCGGCCGGGCGCCACTCCTGGCTCGTCGAGAATCGCCGGTGGCCGTACCAGATGGACCACGCCATGATGCCCGCGGTGAGGGGGATGCCCGTGAGGACGTTGATCACGAGGAAGAGCTCCACGCTCGTCCGCAGGAGGGCGATCATGCGGACGCCGGTGCGGAGCAGGAGATAGGTCGCCCACACCAGCGAGATGTGCGAGAACACGCGGCGGAAGGTGAGCGAGGCGACCATCTCGGGGGGAAAGGGATACGTCTCCCGCGCGAAGACGCCGGCGAGAGGGCGGCCAATGAGGACGGAGCCGAGGAAGGCCAGCCCGTAGGCGCCGTTGACGATGAGACCGGGAGCGAAATAGCCCGTGGTGCTGCCGGTGGCGAGCCCGGCGGTGGCCTGGACCAGCGCGATGCCGAGGCCGATGGCCGCCGTCACCCCTGAGCGATCCCGCCGCCGCTCCCACAGGTAGGCGATCACCGCGAGCGCGGTGGCGGCGAGGATGCCCGTGCGGAGATCGACGAGCTTCCAGCCGATGTAGAAGACGACGACGGGGCCGAAGGCGTCGCGCGCGAAGCGCGGACCGGTGCCCAGCATGAGGCTCCAGGGCGAAACGGCTCGCGATTCGCTTTGATCCGGCATGGGGCGGCCTTCCGGTAGCATCGCGCGCCCCGTGGGGGGCGTCAAGCCGGCGCAGGCTTGACGCCTCCGTGCTCGCGCGCGAGTATCCACGCCGACCCATGCCCTCTCGCGCTTCGCGCTCGCGCGCCGCGGCCCCATGAAGAACGTCCGGCTCCTCGTGGCCTATGGGGCGTGCCAGTTCCTCCTCTTTCCCATTCCCATCATCACGCTCTTCTGGAAGGACCAATCTTCTACCTCTGCTTCATGACCATCCGCGGGCTGCAGGGGCCGATCCTCGCCACCGTCATGCAGCACGATGCGCCGCCCGAGGACCGGGCGAGCGTGCTCTCGATCGCCACGCTCATGTTCCGGCTCTCTTTCGTGGTCGCGGGGCCGCCCATCAGCGCCCTCGTGGATCGGGCCGGGATGGAGACGGCTCTGGGCCTCCGGGCTGTTGTCCTCGGCGCCATCGCGCTCCTGACCTTCCGGGCCTTCGCGGCCGCACCCGTCGCCGTCGGCTCTCCCTAGATTCTGTCGGCTTCCTTTACGGAAGCTCGGGCCGCGCTTCTGTGATGCCGGACAAGGCATCGTCCTCAAAGAGATTCGAAAATTGGCTCCCTTCTTGCGGTATGGTGCGCGCCGCGCGAGTCTCGCCGGCCGATACTCGATGACTGCGCGCCGGCTCGTCGCGGCGCGCGGCGACGAAAGAAGGCGGTGGGCGAGCCCTCCCGAAGCGGTCGACACGGCGATGAGAGACACAGTTTTCGTATCCGGCCTCTACTCGGGTCCCAGTCCCTCCGCGGGACTCGGCGTGGCGCGCTCCCTGCGCGCGGCTTTCCCCACGGCCCGGCTCATGGGCGTCGACTACTGGGCGGGGAGCTCCGGCCTCCACCACGAGGTCTTCGACGCAACCTGGCTCAAGCCGCCGTGGGACCTGATCGAGGAAGATCTCTACGCCAGGGAAGTCCAGGCCGAGCTCGACCGCGGCGCCCTGTGGATCCCCACCCTCGACCTGGAAGTCGCCTGGCTCGCCCGTAGCCTGCCCATCCATCCCTTGCTCCTGGCTCCGTGCGAGAAGGCGCTCGCCCCCAGCCGCAAGCCGCGGCCCACCGTGGCAGAGCTCCTCCCGTTCGAGATTGCGCCCTCCCTCGATCTCTCCGCCTCGGACGAGGAGATCTATGCGTTCTGCCGCACGCACTCCTGGCGCGTGTGGATCAAGGGCCCGTATCACGAGGCGGTGTCCGTGGGCGACTGGCGCCAGCTCGAGCGCGCGCGCACCTCCATGAAGGACGGCTGGCAGACGGATCGCCTCTCCCTCCAGGTGCACGTGCGCGGCTACGAGGAGTCGATCTGCCTCGCCGCTTACGACGGGCAGCTCTGCGACGCGCTCTACATGCGCAAGCGCATCACCACCCCGGAGGGTAAGACGTGGGCAGGCCACGTGGCGGAGCTGCCGCCCGAGCTCTTGACGCCGATCGAGGCGGCCGTGCGCTCCATCGGCTGGACGGGCGGCGCGGAGATCGAGCTCCTGCGCGACGTGGACGGCCGGCTGTGGTGGCTCGAGTGGAATCCGCGCTTCCCCGCGTGGGTGCACGGCGCGACGCTGTCCGGGCGCAACCTGCCCGCCGCGCTCGTGCGCCGTGCCCTCGGATTAGCAGACGGCCCGCGCGCGCTCTCGGCGCAGCCGGAGTTCACGCGCGTGGTCCTCGAGGTGCCCGTGCGCACGGGCCTGCCCCTGCCGCTGCCCGCCGAGCCCGAGCATGGGCCCCTTGGCATCCACGGCAAGTACGGCGCCTCCCTTTCCGCCATCGTGCCGAAGCTGGTGCCCGACGAGCCGCTGGGCTTCGCGCCGCCCACGCTGTCGCCGGAGACGGAGACGGACCTCCGCGCCATCGCCTCCGTGGTGGCGACGCCGCAGCGTCTCTTCCTGCCCCGCACCGCGGAGGCGGCCTTCGCGCGCCTCCACGCTGCGCCCCCCATCAACGGCATCTCGCTGCGCTACGCCTATAGCCTCAAGACGAGCCCCGACGCCGAGTACCTCATGCTCGCGCGGAAGGCCGGCATGCTCGCGGAGTGCATCAGCCTCCTCGAGATGCGCCGCGCCCTCGAGGCAGGCTGGTCCCCCGGCGACATCGTCCTGAACGGCCCCGGCAAGTGGTGGCCGCCTACCGAGCGGGCGGTGGACGGCCTCCGCGTCGTCTTCTGCGACTCCGTGGAGGAGCTGGAGCGGCTGGCCGCCTCGGGACGCACGGATCGGCTCTGGGGCGTGCGCCTCCGCATTCCCGGCAGTCACTCTCGCTTCGGGGTGCCCGTGGACGAGCCGGCGGACTTCGAGCGCCTCTGCGCGGCGGTAGCGGCCTTGCCCGGCCCGCGCGACTTCGGCGTCCACGTGCACATGGCGAGCACCATGATCGGCGTCGGCCACTGGCGGGACATCGCGGAATCGGCCATCGCATGGGCGCGCGCGCTCGAAGGCGCGGCGGGCTGCCGTATCCGCGCCCTCGATCTCGGCGGCGGCTACCATCCCGACGACTTCGCGCGCCTGCCCTTCGCGGAGATCGTGCGCGCGGCGCGCCGGCAGCTCCGCGACCTCGCCGAGGTCTACGTGGAGCCGGGGCGCGCCCTGACCCAGGCGACCATGGCCATGGTCACGAGCGTGCTCGACGTGCGCCGCCA
>JBKOVG010000402.1:0-7222 GCA_046723845.1 Candidatus Methylomirabilota bacterium
GAGAAAGCCGGGCTCGTCATCACCTCAGGTGAGCGCGGGCGCGGCAGCTGCACCTTGATCTCGGCCTTGATCTCGCCGGGCCGGCTGGTCATCACGAAGATGCGGTCAGCCATGAACACGGCCTCGTCGATGTCGTGGGTGACAAAGACGACCGTCGTCTTGACCTCTTGCCAGATCTCGAGCAGGAGCTCCTGCATCATGAGCCGAGTCTGGGCGTCGAGCGCGCCGAAGGGCTCGTCCATCAGCATCACGCGCGGCTCGTTGACGAGCACGCGAGCGATGCCGACGCGCTGCTGCATGCCGCCGGAGAGCTGGGCAGGATAGTGATGCTCGAATCCCCCGAGACCGACCATATGCAGGAACGTGCGCGCGAGCCCCCGGCGCGTATGCTGACCGATGCCGCGCATCTTCAGGCCGAACTCGACGTTGGCGAGCACAGTCTTCCACGGGAAGAGTGAATGGTGCTGGAATACCATCCCGCGGTCGGCGGCCGGCCCTAGGACGGGCTCCCCGTCGACGGTCAGCGACCCTTCCGTGGGATGGACGAATCCGGCGATGGCGTTGAGGAGGGTCGACTTCCCGCAGCCCGAGGGGCCGAGGAGGCAGACGAACTCTCCGCTCCCGATCTCGAACGAAATGCGTCGCACGGCTTCGACATGATTTCCGTTGCGGCCGAAGATGATGCCGACATCCTCGAGCGCGATGCGGCCGGGCGGCGTGGCGGTATTCATCTGTCCTTCGCCTGCTCGAGGCGTCGCCACGGCATGAGGAGCGTGCCCACCACACGCACTAGGGCGCTCGAGCCCATGCCGAGGAGCCCGATCGCGATCATCCCCACGACGATGGGCGGGTACTTCTGGAGGTTGTACGCCTCCCATGTGTAGTACCCGATCCCGAACTGGCCCGAGATCATCTCGGCCGAGACCAGCGAGAACCAGCACGTGCCCATGCCGATGCTGAGGCCCGTCACGACGCTCGGCAGCGAGCCCGGCAGGACCACCTCCCGGAAGATCGCCCACGGCCCGGCGCCCAGCGAGCGGGAGGCGGCGATCAGATTTCGATCGATCCCCTCGACGCCGTGAATTGTGTTCAGGAGAATTGGAAAGAACGCGCCGATGAAGGTGATGAAGACGATGCTCCCTTCCGACGACGCGAACATCAGGATGGCCAAGGGAATCCACGCCACGGCGGGAATCGGCCGCAGGAGCTCGAGGGGCGTCAGCAGCGAGTCCTCGGCCAGGCGGGACCGCCCGATCACCAAGCCAAGCGCGACACCGAGGACCGCGGCGGCGCCGAAGCCAGCGAACACGCGCCGGAGGCTATTGCCGATGTGCAGGAAGAGCTTCGGCGAGCGGAGGAGATCGACGCTCGCGCGGGCCACCTGGTCCGGCGACGGGATGTTCTGGAAGTTGACGATGAAGTCCACGCGGTAAATCGAGGCGACCTGCCACACCGCGACGCCGGCTAGGCAGGCGGCGATGCGGACGGCCACGCGCGCGGGGCGTCCGTCGAGCAGGCCGGACAGGGACCATGCGGCACCCGCGCGCTTTGCAAGCGCGGCAGAGCCGGCGGAGGCGAAGCTCGTGCTCATGTCCCTCCCCCCGTCACCGAGCCGCTTGCTTGGCCGCCGCTAGCTCGACGACGGCGCCGCCATTGCCCTTCGCCCACTCCTCGGCGGATCCGCGCAGCAGGAAGGCAGCCACCCCGCCCTTGGCTCCCGTCACGTACCACGCCTTATCCGCGAACAGCTTGAACCCGGTGCCGCGGTCGTGGATGAACGCCACGCGCACCTCTCGCTTGTCTACTTCCAGCTTCTTCAGGGCCGAGAGTGTCGAGTCCGGAGTTCCATAGGCGCGGACTTTTGTCTCGCCCTTGACCCAGATCTGGCCGGCCAGCTTCGGATCGACGATCGGCTTTCCGGTGATGGCGTCGTTGCCGGTGAGGGGAAGCTGCGCGTACGAGTGCAGCCGCTTGTCGTAGTCGAGATCCATCTCCTTCGCCGCCTGGCGGATGTAGCGGTCGGTGACCCAGCGATCGACGTCGAAGTCCCCTTCGGTCCGCTTGATCAGCTTGAGCGTCTCGAGCGCCGTCTTGAGGCCTTTGACGTATTCGGGCTTGAGCGTGTAGTCCACGGTCTGGATGCCCAGGGGACCGTGGAACATGTAGTTCACCTCGGCCTCGATGCCCGTCCACTCCTGCATCTTCTCCGAGAACTCCTCGGGCTTCTCGGCGTAGAGCCGGTTGGCCTCGAGCATGGCCTTGAGAAACGCGACGACGATCTCGGGATACTTCTGAGCGTAGTCCGAGCGGACGATGATGCCGTGCGAGGTCGGGACGCCGACCGCGGAGCCCTCGTAGATCTTGCGCGCGAAGCCCCGAAACGGGAACAGCTCCGCGAAGGGCACGAAGTCGGCGTGCCCATCGATCTTCTTGCCCTTGAGCGACGTGCCGCCGATCTCCGGGGACTGCGACATGAGGTTGACGTCTTTTTCCGGATCCCAGCCGAGGTCCTTGAGGGCCCGCAGGAGCATGCCGTGAGCGGCCGAACCGAACGGGACGGAGATCTGCTTACCCTTGAGGTCCTTCAGGCTCTGGGCCGGCGAGTCGAGCGGGACCACGAGACCGTTGCCACCACCCGTCACGCTCGCGGACAGGGTGGCGACGTACAGGCTCCTCGCGCCGCCGGCGCTCCGGTCGAACGTCACGCCGTTGAGGACGGCCGGGAAGTCGCCCATCATGCCGATGTCGAGCTTGTTGGCGACCATCTCGTTGGTGACGGGCGGCCCCGACGTGAAAGTCTTCCAGATGATCTCGTATTTCGCGCTCTGGTACTTGCCCGTCTTCGGCAGGTATTTCTCGAGCAGCTTGAGCTCGCGGATCAGTGGGCCCCCGGTCGCGCAGTTGATCGTCGTATCCTGCGTGCCGATCGCGACCCGGATCGCCTCATCGGCGGCAACGGGCGCCGTCCAGTTCGCGACTCCGAGCATGACTGCCACCGCCACGAGACGCATGAGCATGGTCCGCCTCCTTGTTCTGGGCGCCCTATGACAGGGGTCGCCCGGCCAGCGCGATTTGGTCCAGCGCGTGGCTCGCGGCTTTGCGAACCTCGATGTCAGTGTCGGTGTTGAGCGCCGCCAGCGGCTCCGCGGCTTCGACGGCGCCGATGGCGCCCAGGGCCGCGGCCGCGGTCCTGCGGATATCCGGGTGCGCGTGCCCGAGCAGGCCCAGCAGCGGCCTCGGCGCAGAGACGCGAAGCTGGGCGATGCCGGCCGCCGCTTCCTTGATGACCTGCCAGTAGGGATCCTCGAGGGCGGCGACGAGGGCCGATCCCACCTCCGGTCGCTCGCTGCGCCCGAGCACGATGGCGGCCTCGCGGCGCACCTGCCAGTCGGGGTCGGACAGGGCCGTGACGAAGCACGGCAGCAATGCGGGATCGCGGAAGAAATTGAGCGCGCCGATGACGAGCCGCCGCACCGACCCGTCGGGATCTTCGAGCGACGCCCGAAGCGCGGGCACCGTGCCGGGCTCGCGCAGGTAGCCGAGCGCCACGACGGCCTCGCGGCGGACTGCGGCGTCGCCATCGCCCAGGGCGCGCGTGAGTGAGGCGAGCGCCCGCGGGTCCTTCAGCTCGCGGAGCGCTACGATGACCGCGCGACGCACCTCGGGGTTCGCGTCGTCGAGCGCGGCGATGAGGGGCGGCGCCGCTTCGCTCGTCCTGAACTCCCGCAGCGCCGTCTGCACCGCCGCGCGGACCGGCGCGGCGCTGTCCGCGAGCAGCGCGATCAGCGGGGCGACCGCCGCCGGATCTCCCAGCTCCTCGAGGGCGCCCACGGCGAGCCTACGTACCGTCGCGTCGGGATCGCGAAGGGCGGCGATGAGCGGGGCGACCGCGCGGGGATCGTCCGCCTCGTCGAGACTCATGACGGCGAGGCGCCGCGCCTCCGCGTCCGGCGCGCCGAGCTGGGCGATCAAGGCGTCGAGAGAGGCGTCCATGGCTCAGCGCAGGAGATACGGGATCTTGACGGTGATGGCGTCGGCCGGGCAGTCCACCTCGCACGGCGTGCAGTACCAGCACTCGTCGCGGGCCATGTAGGCCTTGCCCGTCGCCGGGTTGATCGCGAGCGCGTCGAGCGGGCACACCTCGACGCAGAGGTGGCAGCCTTTAATGCACGCCTCCTCGTTGACGATGACCGGCACGTCGAAGGAGAGCTTCGCCTGCGGCATCGGGATCTCCTCAGGCCCCTGACGGCTGCGCCATCGGGATGCGGAGCCGGTGATAGGCCGAGAGCTCGTCCTGGTCCATGGGCACGACGTAGGGCGCTACGGGCCGGGTCAGGTGGACCATGCGCCCGTCGGGGCCCTTCTTGAGGTTCGCGTGGACGAACCACTTCTCGTTGTCCATCGCAGGGTGCTCCGGGCGGTAGTGGTAGAGTCCCCAGCGGCTCTCAGTGCGGAAGAGCGACGCCCGCGCGGCCATCTCGGCACAGTCGCGGATGAAGTGGACCTCCATGGCGCGCATGAGATCGTGCGGGTTGTCCGCGCCCATGGCGTCAAGGTCGTCCAGCCCGCGCATGAAGTGCTGGAGGCCGATCTCCATTTTGGTCGTCAGCTTGGGCGGCTGGAGGTAGTCGTTGACGAAGCGCCGGATCTTGTATTCGACCTGGTGATGCGGCAGCCCGTCCGGGTTGCGCATCGGCCTGAACACGCGCTCGCGCTCGGCCTCGACTTGGGATTCGTCCACGACGGAATCGCCCGTCGTCTTGAGATACTCGACCGCGCTCTCGGCGCAGATCTTGCCGTACGTCATCGCGCCGAGCAGGTAGTTGTGCGGCACCGAGGCCATGTCGCCCGCCGCGTACAGGCCCGGCACCGTCGTCTCGCCGCGCTGGTTGACCCAGACGCCCGAGGCGCTGTGGCCGCTGCAGAGGCCGATCTCGGATATGTGCATCTCGACCATGCGGTTGCGGTAGTCGAGCCCGCGCCCCTCGTGGAAGCGCCCCCGGCTCGGGCGCTCGGTGCCGTGGAGCACGCGCTCGATCTCGAGGATGGTCTCCTCGGCCAAATGGTTGAGCTTGAGGTACACGGGGCCGTCCGGAGTCTGGAGCTCGCGGAAGAACTCCATCATCATCTGCCCGCTCCAGTAGTCCGACTCGATGAACCGGTGCCCCCTGGCGTTGACGGTGTGGCCGCCGAGAGGGCCCGTGACGTACGCGCACGCCGGGCCGTTGTAGTCCTTGATCAGCGGGTTGATCTGGAAGCACTCGATCCCCGTCAGCTCGGCGCCGGCGTGGTAGGCCATCGAGTACCCGTCGCCCGCGTTCGTCGGGTTCTCGTACGTGCCGTAGAGGTACCCCGACGCGGGCAGGCCCAACCTGCCCGCAGCGCCGCAGCAGAGGATGACCGCCTTTGCCCGGATGATGACGAACGCGCCGGTGCGGGTCTGCAGGCCCATCGCCCCGACGACCCGCCCCTCGTGGGTCAGGAGCCGAGTGCCCATGATCCGGTTCGACACCTGGACGCCGACCCGGCGCATCACCCGGGTCAGGATCTTCTTGAGGTCGTAGCCCTCGGGCATCGGCAGCACGTAGCTGCCCTTGTGGTGCACCTTCTTGACGTCGAAGTCGCCGCTCTCGGTCTTCTGGAACTTGACGCCCCAGCCGTCGAGCTCCTGGATCATGGCGAAGCTCCGGACGGCGTACGCGAGGACCGCGGCCTGGTCGACGATGCCGTCGTTGGCCATGGTGATCTCTTTGACGTACTGCTCCGGCGTCGCGTGGCCTGGGATGACGGCGTTGTTGAGCCCGTCCATGCCCATGCAGATCGCGCCGCTCCGCTTCACGTTGGCCTTCTCGAGGACGAGCACCGAGGCGTCGGGCAGCGCCTCCTTAGCCTTGATGGCGGCCACGGAGCCGGCGCTGCCTCCGCCGATAACCAGGACGTCTGCATCCAGGGTCTGCGTCTCGGTCATGACAGGCCTTTCTCGTCACGCGCCGGGTGGCGCTCGAGGTGCACGCTGTAGCGGAATCGCTCGGTGCGGACGTAGAGGTGCTCGTAGTCGAGCGGGCGGCCGTCGTCGGCATAGGTCAAGCGCTCGATGAACAGGAGCGGTGCCCCTTCGTCGATGTCGAGGGCGCGGGCGATCTCCGGGCGCGCCCCCAATGCGCCGATCTGGCACTCGGCGGCGCCCAGCCGCAGGCCGCAGGCGTTTTCGAGGAGCCAGAAGATGTCGCGCGCCACGAGATCCTCGCGAACCAGCCGCTGGCCGATCGGAAGCGGGAAGAAGCTCACGTCGAGCGACACCGGTTCGCCGTTGACGGTGCGGACGCGGCGGATCTCGACGATCGCGTCACCTTCGTCGATCTTGAGCCGGCGGGCAACCTCGGCCGAAGCCGCGGTCCGCTCGGCCTTGAGCACCCTCGAGGCCGATTCGAGGCCCATGGCGCTCATCTCTTCGATGAGCCCCTTGAGGCTGCTCAGCCGTTGGACCACGGCGGGCCGGGCGACGAAGCTGCCCTTACCCTGCACGCGGAAGAGAAGCCCTTCGCGCGCGAGGTCGGCAAGGGCCTGGCGCGCCGTGACCCGGCTGACGCCGTAGGCCCGGACGAGCTCGTGCTCGGACGGCACCCGGTCATGAGGCTCGAGGCGTCCCTGCTCGATGGACTCGCGGATCAGGTCCTTGAGTTGGTGGTAGAGCGGTCGTGAAGAGACCTGGTCGAGCGAGCGGAGTCCGAGCCCGTTCACGGTTGTCCTGCCTTGATAGGACAAGCTCACCGAAAAAAAACGCCGCCACTAGCGTGGCGGCCGCTTCCTGTCGTCTTGAGAGTTTCCTGTCGCATTGTCGGCCGTAGGAGAGCAACTCGTATGCCACGGGCTCACGGCCTGCCCACACCGTAATCAATCAACGCGAACTCCAACACATAGCGCCCTCGGCCAGGCACGAGCACGCGTGAGGGAGGACGGAGAGCTGACTCGTGGGGAGTCAGGCTGCCGAAGATTCGCGCAACGTTCGACCGGACGTAGGAGCTGGCGGCGGCCAATTGTTCCAGGGCGATAGGACAAGCGGAGAGCCCCGCCGCGAGGGCAACCACGCCGCCGATGACGATGGATATAGGATGAGACGCGCCGTGATTTATGCGGCGTGGACGGTGGCTCGCCTGCCGCATCCGTAGGCAATCCCGCCCGTGCGTCTTGACAGTGCCGGGCTCGTGGGGCAGTCTGCCTC
>JBKOVG010000283.1:0-8177 GCA_046723845.1 Candidatus Methylomirabilota bacterium
GGGCGGCTCCACCCACCCGCCTGATCCCCCCCCCCCGGGGCGGCGCACCGGCTGGGGGGGCCCCACCCCGCGGGACCGCCCCCCCGCCCCCGCCGCCACCCGCCCCGATCCCACGTGCGGCACTCGTGAATAATCCAGGCTAGGGCCGAGGGAGGGAAAGCCCGGGCTCCTCCGCCGCTCCCTCAGGCCTCGCGCCCCGCCAAGGCGGCGGCGAGGGTGCGCATCTCGAGACTCTCCGCGAGGGCGACAGCCGCGCGCGTGTACTCGGCCGCCTGCGCCTCGTCCTGGTAGGGCGCCTGCCGCGTCACCTCACCGAGGAGCTGGAGCGCGTAGGCCTCGTGCCCGCGCTCCCGCCGGCGCCGCGCCATCTCGAGGGCGCGCAGGCCGAGCCGCCGCGCCACGTCCGGATTCCCCGCGAGCATCTGCACGCGCCCGAGCCACACTAGGCGGAGCGCGTTGTTCGCTCCAAGCTCCATCGCCTCCGTCCGCTCGATGGCCTCCTCGAGGAGGCGGATGGCGTCGGCGTGCCGGCCCTGGAAGGCATAGGCGAGGCCGAGGGGAGCCGCCACCACCGGGAAGAGCAGCGGGATGTCGGAGAGCCGGGTGATCACGAGCGCCTGCTCGAGCGGCTCCACCACCTTCGCGTACTCCCTCCGCAAGAGCTCGAGCATGCCCGCGCCCACGTGGGCGACCACCACGGTGAAGGGATGCTCGACCTCGCGGGCGAGGGCGGCCGCCATCTCCGCCTGCACCGTCGCCTCCTCGAAGCGGCCGAGCTCGCCCAGGCAGAGGGCGAGCCACGCCCCGGACATGACGGAGGGGAGGCCGGCGAGCCCGAAGAACTCGTGGCGGAGATCGCCCTCGAGCAACGCCACGTTGCGCTGGAGCGCCTCTGTCGCGCTCGCGTAGTCGCCGAGGGAGTGGTAGATCTGCCCGAGGCGGTAGTTCGCCCGCACCGTGTCGCGGAAGCTCCCGAAGCTCGCCGCCACCGCGCGATCGCGAAGGGCCACGGTGAGGGCGTGCTCGTGCTCGCCGTGGATCCACAGATAGCCCGCGCTCTCCGGCCCTCCGATGAGGGTGTCGATGCGCGGGCGCGAGTCGGTGGTGCCGAGGCGGCGGAGGTAGTGGAGCGCCTTGTCCCACACCTCGCCGCGGAAGGCGTGATGGGCGAGGCGATCCACGTGCTCGGAGAGCCGGTCGGCGTGCACGCGCTCCATCACCTTCAGGATGCGCGCGTGGATGGATCGCCGCCGATCCTGGAGGATGCCGCCGTAGGCGACCTCGTGGGTGAGGGCGTGCTTGAAGGTGTACTCGGGCGCGGGGAAGAGCCGGGCCTCGTAGAGCAGCTCGGCGGCCTGGAGGCGGCTCAGGCCGCGCCGGATCTGCTCCTCCGTCTGCTCCGCCGTCTCCACGAGGAGCACCCACGGCACGTCCTTGCCGATGACGGACGCGGCCTGGAGGAGCTGCTTGTCCTCGGGAGCGAGGCGGTCGATGCGGGCGGCGAGGATGGCCTGCACGGTGGCGGGGACCTGGATGGCGATGGGGTCCTTGCCCAGCCGGTACGCACCGGGCTGCCCCACCAGCACCTCCGTCTCCACGAGGGCGCGCACGCTCTCCTCCAGGAAGAGTGGATTGCCCTCCGTCCGCTCGATGAGCATGCGCTGAAGGGGGCGCAGCTCGGGATGGCTGCCCAGCATGGGCTCGAGGAGAGCCTCCGCGGATTCGGGGGGCAGGGCGTCGATGCGGAGCTGACGATAGTAGGTCTTGCTCCCCCAGGGATGCTGGTACTCCGGGCGATAGTTCACGGCCACGAGCGTGCGCACAGTGGGAATGCTCTCCACGA
Source organism: Candidatus Methylomirabilota bacterium (assembly GCA_046723845.1). Taxonomy (GTDB): domain Bacteria; phylum Methylomirabilota; class Methylomirabilia; order Rokubacteriales; family CSP1-6; genus AR37. Next base: position 1,844 of record JBKOVG010000283.1, read on the forward strand.
GCGCGTCGAGGAGCGACTGCGTCTCCGCGTCGATCCAGTGGAGATCCTCGAAGACGATGAGGAGCGGCTGATGCTGGCTCTCGCCGAGGAGGAGCAGGCGCACGGCCTCGACGGCCTGCTCGCGGCGCCGGGCGATCTCCACCGAGGTGAAGGGATCACCGTCAGGGAGGCCGTCGAGGAGCCAGAGCAGCGGCGGGATGCTGTCCTTGAGCCCCTCGTCGAGCGTGAGCACGCCCCCCGTGACCTTGGCGCGGACAGCACGGGTGTCGTCATCGTCGGAGAGCTTGAAGTAGCTCCGGAGGAGACCCAGGAGCGGTAGATAGGGCGTGGTCTTGCCGTAGGAGGCCGAGCTTGCCTCGAGGACCAGCCAGCCCGCCGTGCGATGTGAGCGGATGAACTCGTAGAAGAGCCGCGACTTCCCCACCCCGGGCTCGCCCACCACCGCCACGATCTGGCCGCGGCCCGCGCGGGCTTCCTCGAGGGCGCGGCGGAGCTGCTCCAGCTCGGCGTCGCGGCCCACGAAGCGGGTGAGGCCGCGGGCCATCGAGGCGTGCAGCCGCGTGCGCGCGGAGCCCACGCGCACCATCTCGTACACGGGCACCGGCTCCGCGAGCCCGCGCACCGGCGAGGGCCCCAGCGCCTTCACCTCGATGTACCCCTCGGCGCTGGCCAGGGTCGCCTCGGTCAGGAGCGTGGTGCCGGGACGCGCGAGCTGCTGCATGCGTCCGGCCAGGTGCGTGGTGTGGCCCACCGCGGAGTAGTCCATATGGAGATCGCTCCCGATCGAGCGCACCACCACTTCCCCGGAGTTGATGCCCACGCGGATCTGCACGTCCGCGCCGTGCCGCCGGCGCAGGTCGTCGGCGTAGCGGCCGACGCGCTCCTGCATCCGGAGGGCCGCGTAGCAGGCGCGCACCGCGTGATCCTCGTGGGCGAGCGGGGCGCCGAAGAGGGCCATGATCCCATCGCCCATGACCTGATTCACCGTGCCCTCGAACTGGTGCACCGCCTCCATCATGAGCTGGAGCACAGGGTCGAGGAGCGAGCGGGCTTCCTCCGGATCGCGATCGAGGAGGAGCTCCATGGAGCTCTTGAGGTCCGCAAAGAGCACGGTCACCGTCTTGCGCTCCCCCGCCTGCGCTGCCTGCGAGGTGAGGATCTTCTCCGCGAGATGCCTCGGCGTGTACGCCTGGGGAGCGGGCATCCGCTCCACGGGCTGCCCGCCGAGCGAGCTCGCGCACTGCCCGCAGAAGCGGTTGTCGGGCGGGTTGGACGCGCCGCACTTCGGGCAGACGGCGGCGAGCGGCGTGGCACACTCGCCACAGAATCGCGAGCCCGCCGGATTGTCCTGGTGGCACCGGGAACATTTCATTGGGGGTGACCTCAACCTCGAAAGCTTAGTCGGCCGCGGCGGGGCGGGTCAAGGAGCGGGGGGAACCTGCACGCCCGCGTCACGGTTCACGAGCTGAAGGCCCGGGCCCGCGCTATCGTGCGCCCGTCGACGGCGCTACCATACTGGCCTGGGTCACTTGCACCGCTGGAGGTACGGCCGCCATGCGCTCTCCACTTCGGCTCGCAGGGATCGGCATCGCCGTCATGGGAACTGTGCTCCTGCCCGGGACGGCTCAGGCCGTGGAGTACCAGCTCTTCGTGGCCAGCATCTACGACACCTCCCTCACTTCCTTCGTGAGCGTCAGCGAGCTGAACTACGGCGCGAGCGGACCCGGACTCCAGCGCCTGGAGACGGCCATCACCAATGGCGAGATCGACTGGGGGGACATGCCGGCGGGGCGGCCGCTCACGAGCGTGCCGGCAAGCATCGCCCGCGCGTGGTCGGGAGCGGGGATCCGCGCCGACATTCTCCGGGGCGGCGTCGATGTCAGCCGCTGGGATGAAGTACGCTGGGACGGGAAACCCGGCGAGCGTAGCATCTGGCTCATCAAGGCCACCGGCAGTCCGCGCCCGCAGTCCGTTCAACGCCTCATCCTTGAAGGTGGTGCGGGACCCGTCCGGCTCTACCCACCCTACGTCTTCACCGGGAGGGACCGCCTCGCCGTCCTGCAAATGCCCAAACCGCTTATCGCGTCCTCCGAGACGCGCGGGAACATCTGGGACAAGTGGGTGGCGAAGGGCCTTGACCTCGGTCAGGGCATCGGGGCGGTCGTCGGCCTCAGCAACAATGTGCTGGACTCCGACCTCGTCTACCTCATCGTGCAGCAAAGCGATCAGCCCACGAGCTACAAGGCCGTCATCTCGTGGGACGACTCGAACATCGACCGCCAAGGTCGGAGGAATATCGTTCCAGGCTTCCCCCTGAATGGGCATCGGTAATGAACGCCGCTGAGGGCGGCGGCTGGCGACCCAGCGGCGTTTGACACGGCCTAAGCGCCGTGACACAGTCTCGCCACCGAGGAGTGGATAAAGACACGGCGCACCCCAGAGGGGGTCCAGATGGCCATCTCCGTCGACAGAGCCGCCCCGCCAGAGGTGACAGGCTCCTACGCCCAGCTGGAAGAGAAGGTCCTGGAGCGGGACCAGCTGGGCGCCAGCCAGATCTACTACGACTTGGTCCGTGCCGGGCGCCCCCTGCCCGAGCTGCTCGGCCAGATCGTGCGCATCCACGCTCCCTACACCCACGTGCCGTACCATCAGCGCCTCGACGACGGCATCGTGCGCTTCGTGAACAACGACCATTGCCTCCTGAGCTCGCGCGCCAGCGCGGACCTGATGAAGATGATCCGCCCCGAGCTTGCCTGGCTTCCCCTCGCCCAGACCATCTGGTACGTCCCCACCGGCCTCGATCCGTGGAACCAGCTCCTCGGCAAGATGCCCGGCCACTACGTCCGGCTCTACGAGCTCAAGTTCGAGGGCAAGCCGCCGCTGCCGCATGTGCACTGGGCCGACCAGGAGCCGCTGGCCATCGAGGGCACCTTCCCGGAGAAGCTCAACACCTGGCTCACTCTGGTGCAGCGCGGCGAGGTCATTCAGGCCTATCGCGTGTTCCTCGGGCTGTGGGAGGAAGCGCTCCCCGATGCCGTCAAGCGCACGCAGCTCCTCGGGCACCTGGTCTTCGCAGGGCTCATCGACGTCCAGGACCGCATGCTCAACAACCGCTCCTACACCACGGGCCACAAGTCCTATCGCGCCCGCGCCACCGTGCAGCTCGCCCAGGCCGTGGGCTGGGCCAACGCGCGGAGCATCCTCTACGCGGGGGTGCCGGACATGGCGGTGGGGCCGCGGTGGCATTCCACCTACGAGATGGGTTGCCTGGTCGTGCAGAACTTCCTCGGCGCGCGCGACCAGGACTTCCTCGGCAACGACGGCGCGCTGAGCTCCGTAGAGTCGATCGCCCTCATCGAAGCGCTCCTCGGCGGGGAGGAGCCGGTCGTCACCGAGCTCCTCGTGGCCCTGATCAAGGCAGGCAAGGGCCTGCGCCAAATCATCGACACCATCCAGATCGCCTCGGCCCAGGTCATCCTGGAAACGGGCCATCCCAACAACTTCTCGATGTCCCAGCACAGCTTCGAGTACTGCAACAACGTGCGCTGGTTCTTCGATACCTTCGAGCATCCCCACCGGCTCAAGCTGCTCTTCGTGGCCGCCTCTTTCGTCAATCGCGCCGCCTATCATCAGCGGCACACGCCGGAGAATGGCCCCACCAAGATCGAGGCGCCACGCGGGGCCGACGCGTTGTCCCCGGACGAGATGCTACGCCGGCTCGACGACGCGCTGGTGTCGCTGCGGGCGGACGAGGCGGTGAACTGGACGACCGCCTACCTCAAGGCCGGCTCCGATCGCGCCGCCCTCGTGGAGACGCTCGCCGGCGGCTCTGCGAAGACGGGGAACGATCCGCACAACCAGGAGCTGGGTGTGTGCCTGCTCGAGGACTACGCGCACAGCACGGCCCAGGATCGCGACCGGCTACTCCTCGCCTCTGCCAAGCACACCGCTGGACACCGGAAGTACGGCGATCACATGGAGGCGTACCGGCGCTTCGCGGAGGCGTTCGACCTCGCTACTTGAAGAGCTTCTTCACGGCGCCCACCGCCTCGTCCACGGGCCCTTGCTTGGACGGGGGCGCCGGCGGCACCAGCCGCACGTGCACCTCTGAGATCTGCCCCGCCACCACCTGCACCTGACGCGTCTCCGCCACAAAGCGCGGATGGGTGACGCGCAGGCGATAGGTGCCTTCTTTGAGCTTGCCGCGCGACTGACCGTTGGTGCCCGGGGCCAGCGTGGTCACCACGGCGTCCTTCAGTGTGAGCACCTCCACCGTGGCATCCGGCACCGGCCGTCCCGTCCGCGCGTCCTGCACGATGGCCATGACGTCGCCGGTGACAGGGACGGCGGTCTTGCCCAGGTGGAGGTAGGAATAGAGCCCGAGGGTGATGGAGAGGCAGCCCGCGATGATGCCGATGATCGAATGGGTGCGAGGCAGCGTGACGCGCGTGCGAACGAACTCGACCAGCCGTCCCCTGGCGCCGGAGGGAACCTCCGTGGCCGCCGGTCCACGCTCGCCTTCCATGACGCGGCTAGCTTAGCAGGACGCCGGAAGCGAGGGCAATCTAGCGAAACACCGCGGCGGCCTGCTGCACGAGCGCGGTGGGCACGGTGAGATTGAGCGCCTTCGCCGTGCGCAGATTGACGACGAGCTCGTAGCTCGCGTACTGCTCCACGGGCAGGTTGGCGGGCGCCGCTCCGCGCAGGATCCTGTCCACGTAGACGGCGACGTGCCGCCCCTGGTCCGCGGGGTCGGCGAAGTAGGAGATGAGCCCGCCCGCCTCCACGAACTGGCGGCCCGGATACATGGTGGGCAGCTTGTTCTGGGACACGAGGCGCACCACGCTCCGCGAGGGGTCGATCTGCGTCAGGCTGGGAGCCACGATAAGGCCCTGGGCGCGCGTGTCCACGAGCCGCGCGAAGGCCGGCCGGTAGTCGAGGTCGGTCCGCACCGGCACGAGCTCGACGGTCACCGAGGAGGCCGGCGCCTGCCGCTCGAGGGCGCGGAAGAACGAGACGTCCGAGGGCACATCGGGATTGCCGAGGACACCCAAGCGGGCGGCGGTGGGCACGACCTGCTTGAGGATCTCCATCTGCCGTACGGCGAGCTGCGGGCGGAGGAACTGCACGCCCGTCACGTTGCCTCCCGGGCGCTGGGTGTCTGCCACGAGGCCGGAGTCGACCATGTCGCCGCTTCCGGCCACCACGATGGGAATGGTGGAGGTCGCCCCCTTGGCGGCGATTCCCGCCGGCGTGGACACCGCCACGATCACGTCGACGCGGAGCCGCACGAGCTCGGCAGCGAGGTCGGGCAGCCGCTCCATCTTCCCGTCGGCGTAGCGGCTCTCGAAGACGAGCCGATCGCCCTCGTTATAGCCGCGGGCGCGCAGAGCTTCCGAGAGGGTAAGGCGCTGCACGGGATCCGAGGTGCTGTACCAGAGCGAGAGGTAGCCGAGGTGGTACACCTTCCCCGCCGCTTCCGCGCGCCTGGCGCCGGGCACGGCGAGCAGCGCCGCCATGGTGACGAGGAGCACGGCCCGGCGCAGCATCCTACAGCCGCCGGCTGATCAGCTCGCGGGCGGCGAGGAGGAGGAGAGCGGCGGCCATCCAGGCGAGCACGCCGTCGAAGATGAAGGCGCCGCGCAGGCTCAGGGCGGCCAGGCCCCCGGTGGCCATGGGGCTCGCCGCGGAGGCGAACTGGACGCCGAGGGCGAGCCAGCCGAACGCCGCGCCGCGGTGCTCGCTCGGCACGAGATGACCGCCGAGCGAGTAGGCGAGGGTCAGGGCTCCGCCGAGCGAGAGCGCGACGAGACACCGCAGCACGAGCAGGGTCACCCACGAGCTGGTGAGCGCCATCAGCGCGCAGGGAAGGCCCCCGGCTAGGCAGCCCACAAGGAGCAGCCGCCCGATGGGCCAGTTCTGGGCGAGGCGCCCCGCCGCGCTCGCCGAGATGGTGCCGCAGATGGCCGAGACGGAGATGATGATGCCGGAGACGGCGGCGATCCGCTGCACGTCGGGAAGGGCCGCGACCTTCAGGGGCACGAGGAGCGACAGGCCGCGGTCGACGAACTGGACGATCAGGAGCAGGCCCAGGACCACGGCGAAGTGCGGGAGGCGAAAGACATCGCGGAAGTGGAGCGGGGCGGGCCGCGTGGAGGCCTCGCCGGGACGCGCCTCCTGGAAGAGGAGGATCAAACCGACGAGCGAGACCGCGCACAGCCCGGCCGTCACGAAGAAAGCGTAGCGTATCCCGAAGTGCGACGCGACATAGCCCCCCGCGGCCGGCCCCACCGCCGCGCTCAGGAGCTGGGCCGATTGGACGCGCCCGATGGCC
>JBKOVG010000141.1:0-5460 GCA_046723845.1 Candidatus Methylomirabilota bacterium
GTTCATGATCGCCTTCACCTCGTGGGAGGTGGCCTCGAAGGAGAACAAGTGGCAGGGCCGCAACATCACGCGCTGGAGGAACGAGGAGTACGACAAGGTCTACAAGGCCTCGGAAGGCGAGCTGGATCCCGCCAAGCGCGCGGCCATGTACATCAAGATGAACGACCTGGTCATCCAGAACGGGGTCGTCATCCCCGTGGTGTGGCGGCCGCGGGTGCGGGCGATCTCGAACAAGCTCAAGCTCGAGCAGAGCGGCTGGGACTCGGACTTCTGGAACCTGCAGCACTGGTACCGCGAGGCCTAGGACGGTCCGAGGGGATCGGGCGCGGCGCCCGGTCCCCTCAGCCACGCTGAGCGATGTCCAAGTACCTGCTCCGACGCCTCCTCATCTTGATCCCCGCGCTGCTCGGCATCAGCCTCGTCCTCTTCACCATCCTCGCCCTCGCCCCGGGCGATCCCTTCGAGGAACTGGCCACCAATCCCAACGTACCGCCGGAGGTGCGGGCGAACCTCCGGGCGCAGTTCGGCCTCGACGACCCCATCGCCGTGCGCTACGTGCGCTGGGTCACCGCCATGCTCAAGGGGGACTGGGGCTTCTCGTTCGTGAGCCGCGTCAACGTCTCCACCCTGATCATGCAGCGCCTGCCCACCACGCTCTTCGTGCTCGGCACCGCCCAGCTCTTGGGATTGCTCGTGGCCCTGCCCATCGGCATCTACTCCGCGGTGCGGCCATACTCGATCTTCGACCAGATCGCCACTACCTTCGCCTTCATCGGCTTCTCCCTGCCCACCTTCTTCACCGGGCTCCTCTTCATCCTGTTCTTCAGCATCCACCTCGACTGGCTGCCCTTCATCTACCGCGCGGATCTCACCTCCACGGGCTGGCGCTGGGCCTGGGAGATGGCGCGGCAGGCCATCATGCCCATCGCCGTGCTCGGCCTCGCCCAGGGCGCGGCCATGACCCGCTTCGTGCGCTCTGCCGTGCTCGAGGTGGTCCGCCTCGACTACGTGAACACCGCGCGCTCCAAGGGCCTCTCCGAGAAGATCACCATCCTCAAGCACGTCGTGCGGAACGCCCTCATCCCCGTGGTCACCCTGGTCGCCCTGCAGATCCCCGGCATCTTCACGGGCGCCGTCATCACCGAGCAGATCTTCCGCGTGCCGGGCATCGGCTCTCTCCTCATCAGCGCCATCCTCTCCAACGACACGCCCGTGATCATGTCCATCACCTTCGTGTTCTCGGCCCTCGTGCTGCTGTTCAACCTCGTGGCGGATCTCGTGTACGGCTGGCTCGATCCGCGCATCTCCTACCGCTAGGCCATGGCCAACGGCACGGCGACCGAGGTCGTGCTCGAGCGGGCGCCCGCCCTGACGCGCCGTCCCCCCGAGTCCCTCACCGCCGAGGCCTGGCGCCGCTTCCGGAAGCATCGCCTCGCCACCTTCGGCGCCGCCGCCCTGGCCATCATGGTGTTCGCCGTCCTCGCGGGACCGCTGATCTATCGCGTGCCCATCAACGAGATCGACTTCAAGGCCAAGCTCAAGGGGCCATCGTGGGCGCATCCCATGGGGACGGACGACCTCGGCCAGGACATCCTCGCCCGCATGCTCTACGGCGGACGCATCTCCCTCGCGGTGGGGGTGGCGGCCATGCTCATCGCCCTCACCGTGGGCACGGCGGTGGGCGCCCTCTCGGGGCACGCGGGCGGCGTGGTCGACCACACGCTGATGCGCGTCACCGATCTCTTCCTCGCCCTCCCTCCCCTGCCGTTGTTGCTCCTGATCGTCTACCTCTTCCGCGACGTGCTAAAAAAGGCCTTCGGCCCCGAGGCGGGCGTCTTCATCATGATCGTCGTGGTCATCGGTGGCCTGCGCTGGATGCCCGTGGCTCGGCTCGTGCGGGCGCAGTTCCTCTCTCTCCGTGAGAAGGAATTCGTGGAGGCGGCGCGGAGCCTCGGGGCGAGGCCCTTCCGCCAGGTGATCCGCCACATCCTGCCCAACGCCGTCGGCCCGGTCATCGTGGCGGGCACCCTCGACGTGGCCGCGGCCATCCTCGCGGAATCGACCCTGTCCTTCCTGGGGCTCGGCTTCCCGCCGGACATCCCGACGTGGGGCCGCATCCTCTTCGACGCCAAAGACAACCTCGACTTCGCGCCCCACTGGGCCATCTTCCCCGGCACAGCCATCTTCCTCACCGTGCTCAGCATCAACTACCTCGGCGATGGCCTCCGCGATGCCCTGGACCCGCGCAAGGTTCTCTAGGCGACGGCACGGATCGGCTTGACGGCGCCGCCGTTGGTGGCGGAGCATCGTCCGGGACGATCATGAGAGCCCAGGCCACCGGCACCTTCCACGCCATACCCGGGAAGAGCTACGCCACCCCCAAAGAGCTCTGGGGCTTCCGGAGTGAGCGGGGCAACGGCACGCCGCGCGGCATCGCCTGGGAATTCCTCTCGGCCAATCGCGAGCTCCTCGGCATCACCTCCGAGCTGGATCGCCTCGACCTGCGGCGCGTGCTCCACGGCCTGGGCGCCGATCACGTGATCTACCAGCAGATCTGGCGCCGCCGGCGCATCCACCGCGCCTACGTCAGCGTGCACATCGGCCGCGATCGCCGCGTCTATCTCGTGAAGAGCCGCGCCGTGCCCGAAGATATTTTGCGCCGAGCCAAGGAGCCGCTTCTTCCCGCCCCTCGCGCCGTGCGGCACGCCCTCGCCGCGATGGGCCACGCGCGGGGGCACGCCCGCGTGATGGGCCGCCCGGAGCTCCTGTGGTTCCCCGCGCGGCGCCTCCTCCACCCCGCGTGGCGCGTCCGGATCCACCGCTCGAAGCCGCGCTCCGAGATCATCGCCTACGTGCACGCGATCAGCGGGCGGATCCTCTCCCGCGTGGACAACCTCGCCGAGGTCACGGGCCGGGCCAGCGTCTTCCTCCCCAATCCCATGGCCCGCGCTCACGACTTCACGCCGCTCGCCGCGAGCGGACGCATCCAGCGGCCGCCCCCCCTCGCCTACGTCTCCGTGAAGCTCACGGCGCTCCGCGGCCATGGCCGGCTCGACGGCCGTCGCGTGACCACGCGGCTCACGCGGCCACGGATCTCGCGGCCCCGGCTCGACTTCGTCATGCCGAGCTTTCACAAGGGCTTCGAGGAGGTCTCCGCCTACTACCACGTCAACGAGGCTGTCGTCTACCTGGAGCGCCTCGGCTATCGCGGCCGCCGGCGCGTGTTCCACGAGCCGATCCGGGTGGACGCGCGCGGCACCCGCGACGACAACTCCTGGTACAGCCCGGGCGAGCGCACGCTCACCTTCGGCACGGGCGACGTCGACGATGCCGAGGACGGGGAGACGGTGCTCCACGAGTTCGGGCACGCGCTCCAGGACGCCATCTGTCCAGACTTCGGCCAGTCGCCGGAGGCCGCGGCCATGGGGGAAGGCTTCGGCGACTACTTCGCGGGGAGCTTCTTCGCCTCGGCCAAGCCCGCGTGCTACCGGGACGTCGTCATGGCGTGGGACGGCGCCCGCGGCGACGGCACGCCTCGCGCGGTCCGGCGGCTCGACTCCGACCTGACCTATGAGAGCTTCGACCACGGGGCCAACGCCGACGAGCACGACAACGGCCAGATCTGGTCGGCCACCCTGTGGGACATCCGGCAGGCCCTCCACCGCCGGGTGGCCGATCGCATCGTCATCGACAGCCACTTCCAGCTCGACGGCTTCACCACCTTCGCCCGCGGCGCCCGGGCCATCCTCGACGCCGATCGCAATCTCCACCATGGCCGTCACGCCAGCACGCTCCGGCGCATCTTCCGCCGCCGCGGCATCGGTCCCGTCGAGTGACGCGCGCTCGACCTGCTCACTCCCACGCGCACACGGAGGCAGCCGTGACCATTCGCGATCTCTGCTTCACCCCCGCCACCCAGCTCCAGCGTGTCTACCGTCGCGGCCAGACCTCGCCGCTCGAGGTGATGGAGGCCGTGTTGGCCCGCGTGGACGCCGTGAATCCGAAGCTCAACGCCATCGTGACCCTGACGCGGGAGTCGGCGCTGCGGGAGGCGCGGGCGGCCACCGCCGCCCTGCGGCGAAAGAGCAAGACGCTCGGCCCGCTCCACGGCGTGCCCGTGACCATCAAGGACCTGACGCAGACCAAGGACGTCCGCACCACCTGGGGCTCCAAGGTCTTCGCGGATCACGTTCCCACGGAAGACGCCCTGATCGTGGAGCGGCTCAAGGCCGCGGGCGCCATCGTGCTCGGCAAGACCAACACCCCCGAGTTCGGAGCGGGAGGCAACACCTTCAACGCGGTCTTCGGCGTCACGCGCAACCCCTGGAATCCCGCCCTCACCTGCGGGGGCTCGAGCGGCGGCGCCGCGGTGGCGCTGGCCACGGGCATGGGCCCCCTCGCCCAGGGCTCGGACACGGGAGGCTCGCTGCGCACGCCGGCCGCCTTCTGCGGCGTGGTCGGCTTCCGCACCAGCCCCGGCCTCGTCCCCTACTATCCCAAGCTCATCGGCTGGGACTCGATCGGCGTAACGGGGCCCATGGCGCGCACCGTGGCCGACGTCGCCCTCATGCTTTCCGTGGTGGCAGGATCCGACGATCGCGCCCCCATCTCCTACGAGGTGGACACCGCGGCCTTCCCGCGCGCCGTGCGCTCGCCATCCGTGAAGGCCTGGAAGATCGCGTGGACGCCCGATCTCCACGGGCTCATCCCCGTGGATGCCGAGGTCGCCCGGGTGGCGGAAGGAGCGACGCGTGTCTTCCGCTCCCTCGGGGCCAAGGTCGAGACGGCGTGCTGCGATTTCAGCGAGGTCAACGACATCGTGCTGGGCACCCGCGGCCTCAGCATGGTGGCGAGCCATTCGGAGAAGCTCGCCCGCTGGAGGGACCAGATGCAGAAGGGGCTGGTGTGGAACATCGAGCAGGGGCTCAAGCTCTCCCCCGAGGAGATCGGGCGGGCAGAGGCTCTCCGCACCACCCTGTGGCATCGCGTGCGCACCTTCATGGCCACGCGCGACCTCCTCATCCTGCCCACGGTGGCCGTGCCGCCCTTCCCCGTCGAGATGCCGTACCCGACGGAGATCAACGGCAAGCCGCTCGACAACTACACGCAGTGGTTCTTCCTCACCTACGGGATCACCGTCACCGGTCTGCCCGCCATCTCCGTGCCGTGCGGCTTCACGACGAGCGGGCTGCCCGTGGGGCTGCAGATCGTGGGACGGCGGCACCAGGAGACGATGGTGCTGCGGGCCGCCGCCGCCTTCGAGGCGGCCGCGCCCTGGGCGCACCGGATCCCGCCCGCGGTCACCGGGGTCGCCTAGCGCGGACTATTCATGAGTGCCGCGCCTGAGATCGGGACGGGTGGCGTCGGGGGGCGGGGGAGCGCTCCGGCGGAGTGGGACCCCCTCGTCCTGTGCGCCGCCCGCAGGGCGGCGATTCAGGCGAGCGGGTGACGCAGCTGGAG
>JBKOVG010000415.1:0-4181 GCA_046723845.1 Candidatus Methylomirabilota bacterium
GTCCCCGTACTAGGTGATAGGCGCATTATCACTCCCCGGCGTGGTGCCGCTGGAACATCGATGGCGGGTAGCGATGACCATCGCCGCCCACGGCAAGCTCGGCGTGGAAGTCTGTCCGAAGCGCTCACCGCGGATACGATCGTGTGCGGCGACTCGGGCACCGTGGCCGTGTTCGTGGCCCGGCAGATCCAGCTCCGGCGCGGGCAGCAGTTCTCCTTCTCCGGCACTATCTGCTCGATGGCCGCGGCCTTGCCTTACGCCATCGGGGCGCAAAGCGCCGTCCCGGACCGGCAGGTGGTGGCCTTCACCGGCGATAGCTCGCGGGCACACATGACGACGACCTGCCAATGCAGATCGCCGTGAGAGGCTGGGTACGGAATCGGCGATCGGCACGCGAACTCAACCAGTAACTGTGCAGTCTTCATGCGATGGCATGCATGAAGATGCTCGTCGCGGACGTACGACATTCGGCAGGATCGCGCACTCAACGCGGCATGACCGTACGTTCGCCGGTCGTGATCGGCACCGGATCGGGCTGGGGTACCGACGAACCGGATCAGGTTTGGCCGATGGCGTCGGGAGGAGCTAGTTGTAGGTACGAGTGTTTCAGTAGCAGCTCTGAACTCGACCAGGGTCATCGGTGGTGGCGAGCCGTCAAGTCGGCTGTGCAATCCGCCGGCGCCAAAGATATGACCAATTCGAGGGTCAGGACTGGATGAAGGCGAGCAAGTCCGCGTTTACCGCGTCCGCTTGGGTGGTGGGCATGCCGTGGGGGAAGTCCTTGTATGTCTTCAGTGTCGCGTTCTGGAGGAGCTCCGCGGACCGTGGCCCGGCGGCGACGTAGGGCACGATCTGGTCGTCTTCGCTGTGGATCACTAACACGGGGACGGTGATTTTCTTCAGATCGTCGGTGAAGTCGGTCTGGGAGAAGGCGACGATGCCGTCGTAGTGGGCTTTCGCGCCGCCCATCATGCCTTGGCGCCACCAGTTCTCGATGATCGCTTCGGATGATTCGACGCCGGGGCGGTTGAATCCGTAGAACGGGCCGGACGCCAGCGCGCGGTAGAAGACGGAGCGATTGGCGGCGAGTTGATTTTGCAGACCATCGAATACGCTCTTTGGTAAGCCGGTGGGGTTCGCGTCGGTCTTGAGCATCAGTGGCGGCACGGCGCTGATCAACGCGGCTTTCGCGACCCGGCTTTCGCCGTGGCGGCCGAGGTAGTGGGCGACCTCGCCGCCGCCGGTTGAGTGGCCGATGTGGATCGCGTCGTGCAGGTCGAGGTGCGCCGTCAGCGCAGCGAGGTCGTCGGCGTAGTGGTCCATGTCGTGGCCGTCGCCGGTCTGGGTCGAGCGGCCGTGTCCGCGCCGGTCGTGGGCGATGACGCGGTACCCGTGTTGCAGGAAGAACAGCATCTGGTTGTCCCAGTCATCAGCCGACAACGGCCAACCGTGACTGAACACGATCGGTTGACCCGTGCCCCAGTCCTTGTAGAAGATCTCGGTGCCGTCGGTGGTGGTGATCGTCCCCATGCCGCCGACCATAAACCTGGGGCAGTGAATTGCGGATGAGCGCTTGAGTCACGCAACATGAACGTTCGGCTCACCGTATAGCTCTCATCCTGGCAGCTGTCGGGCTTCATCGGGCCATTCATTCCCTGATGGGCCGCGCCCACAAGCGGGCCGGGCTCGCCGAGGTACGCGGGGTTGGACGGGCACCGACCAAGGCGGCCGGGTGGAGGGAGCGCTGTCAGCGAATGGCCGCGGATCGCGTCAGACAAATACTTTGGCGGCGTCGGCTTTGGGAATCTCACGTGCAGCGTACGTCCGACACGGTCAAATGAGGCAGTCGGCAAGCAGCGTCACGTCCACCTCCATCAAAGGATGCACCCATGACAGAGCCCGATCCCGGATCGCCAACCGTTGTGCTGGTACATGGGGCCTTCGCGGACGCCGGAAGCTGGGCCGCTGTCGTCGAGCTTCTACTCGCCGCCAAGGTCAAGGTTGAGGCTCTCGCGATTCCGATGCGCGGGCTCGCTAGCGACTCGGCCTACGTGGCTAGTGCGATCTCTCAGATCGACGGCCCGGTGCTGGCAGTCGGCCATTCGTACGGCGGCGCGGTCATCAGCAATGCCTGTACCGATGCGGCCGACGTCGTCGGACTCGTGTTCGTCAACGGTTTCGCCACTGAGCTGGACGAGGTTCTCAGCGCGGTCGAAGGTACCTCGCGCGACAGCGCGCTCGGCCCCGCACTGGTCACCAGGCAGTACCCGACCGGATCAGGTGACGAGACGGCGGTCGAGCTCTACGTCAATCCCGCAAACTTCAACGACGTTTTCGGCGCCGACTTGCCCGAGACCCAGGCGTCCGTCCTCGGAGCATCCCAGCGACCGATAGCCGCCGCCGCGTTCGACGAGAAGTCCAGCGTTCCCGCGTGGAAGACGCTACCGTCGTGGGCCGTGGTCGCCACCGGCGACAAGGCGGCCGGCACCGACATAACCCTCTCGCAGGCCAAGCGCGCGGGTGCCGCCATCATCGAGGTCGACGGATCACACCTCATCATGGTGTCGCAACCCCAGGTGGTCACCGATCACATCCTCAAGGCCCTGCGTTCAGTCAGCTGACCTCGGTGACAACTGACCAGCCCGCGGACGAGCCCGCGGACGAGCTCGCCAGCAAGCTCAAGCGCACCGAGGTGCAGCACCGCCCGTCCTCGATACCTGGGCGCGAAATCGTGGTGGTGCTCACCGAGATCCCGGTCGGGGTCGAATCCGGCTGGCACATTCACCCGGGTGAAGAGGTCGGCTACATCCTGGCGGGCACGGTGCAGATGATGATTCGGGATCAGCCCACACTGCACCTGAACGCGGGCGATCCGTTCCTCATCCCGCCGCGCACGCCACATAACGCACTCGACGTCGGACCCGGAACCGGCCGGATGCTATCGACCTACATCGTCGAGATCGGCGAACCGCTCTCGACGCTTGTTGACTGAACGCGCTGTTCCCGACAGCTCCGAAGGGCACCGGCGCCCAAACTGAGTGACTGAACAGCGGCACCCACCGAATCCGGGACCGCAAGATTGTGTCACGAGCACCCGCTCATCGGCTATGTCCGGACGTTCGGCCCAGTTGAGGCAACCGGTGCATCCGCCTGGCGATTCGCTTCACGCGCATGACCGCGGCGAGCAAGCCGCGACAAGATCATTTTCAGCGCTAACCTAATGCCTGTTCCGTTGCTCCTCAACGCGGGAGTAGCCGCAGAACGGGGCAATCAACGAGCTGACCCAACTCGTCATAGACCCGGCCAAACTTCTTCGGCCGGGTCTCGTCGCGTCTGGGGATGCCCGAGGCACTTGCGCTGAGTAGCGACCGCCGATCGCCGTCCGGCGCGCGGCGATCTATTGAGGGGCGATGGATGGAGGTACGCGACGTGAGTGGTCGAGGCTGCCCTGGCGGCAGGCAGGACTACGCCGAGAGGGCGAGAGGTGGCTCCGGTCAGCCTGCGGGACGTGATCAACACGAATGCCAGATTGAGCAGCCTCCGCCGAGACCGAGGCCATGACTTGACGACGCCGGAAGTACGGAGAAGGCACATGCTTGAAGGTAAGGCGATCGACGCGGACGTGTCGTGGCACTTCCGCTGGCAAGCCCTGACCTGCGACGAATCACACCGGGTGGCACCTTGGCTTCGGTTGCTGGCTGAGCGGGTCGCCAGCCCCACGAAAGGGCCAGAAGCACCAGCACGGCTTGCGTTCACCGAGCCGAACCTCGCATTCGTTGCTCTCGAAGTCGACGCCGATCGGGCACTGCTGCGCGTCGAGCTGGACCTCGAGTTTCACCGAGATCGAGCGCACTGGCAGGCCGGGGACCCGTATCTACTAGATCTGGTCGTAACCGAGGCCACGCTCATGCAGGCTGCGACACAGTGGGAAGCCGAGCTCCGCGCCTACTCCGGCCGATGACCGGATCTCGGCAGGATCGCGCGCGCAACGCATGAGCGTGCGTTACGCGGACTCCCTGGGAAGGGTAGTGAGGCCACCTCCCGGCAGCGAGATCCACCTTCGCCCCGTAGGGCTAGCGAGTTGCCACGCTTCATACTGCTCGTCAAACGGCACCAGTAGATGCGCGCCACTCTCGAACACGAGACGCAAGGAACCTGTTTTGAACCCAACACTCGACAGG
>JBKOVG010000116.1:0-12899 GCA_046723845.1 Candidatus Methylomirabilota bacterium
TTGGTCTGCGGTGAGCGCGCTCCCCAGACCACGCTGCGACGCAATCCGTTCTCTGCACTCTCTCGAGCCACGAGATGTTGCGTGCCGCCGGTGAACTGCTCCCCAGAAGATACGGGTCTGGGGAGCGCGCCCCCTCCCCGCTCGCCAGCTCCCTCTCCCTCGAGGGAGAGGGCTGGGGTGAGGGTGGGCGCACCTTCGCTTTGCTCGCCAGTTGATCAGCCGCGCGAGCGCTGCCTTGCTTGTCCTCTCGCTTGCGTGGGGGCCGGGTACGGCTCAGTGCCGTGTGTGCGTGATGGTTTGGTAGTGGGAGGGGGTGAGGCCGAAGGCGGACTTGAACTTGCGGGTGAGGTGGGCCTGGTCGGCGAAGCCGGTGGCGAGGGCGACGTCGGCTGGCGGCTCGTGGTGATGCAGCCGGGTGCGGGCGTGGTCGAGGCGACGGAGGAGCGAGTAGCGGTAGGGGCTCGTGCCGTAGGCCCGGCGGAACTGACGGGCGAGATCGTAGCGGGTGAGGCCGGTGATGGCTTCGAGCTCGGAGGAGCGGACCACGCGGGCGGTCTCGGCGTCGAGGAACGCGCGCGCCCGGGAGAGCGCGCGCTCGTCGAGAGGCGCAGATGCCTGGTCTTGGCGGCATGAGGGGTCGGCGTCGAGGAGCGCCTCGGTGAGGCCGAGAACGAGGCCGTCGATGGCCAGCGGCTCCGGATCGAGGCGGAACGCGGCCTCGATGGCGGCGGCGAGGGCCTGGTTGGTCGCCACCGGCTCTCGCACGAACGGGAGAGGGCAGGGACGCCCTCGGATGGCGCGCGCGGCCTCGTGGATGCGCGCGGGCGCGACGTAGACGATGCGGTAGCCGAACCCCTCCGGCGTGCCCGCGCGCCCGTCGTGCGTCTCGTCGGGGTGGAGCACCACGACCTGGCCGGGCGTGCTCGCCTCGGCCACGCCACGATAGTCGAAGGCCTGGACCCCGACGTCGGTGAGGCCGATGGCGTAGGTGTCGTGGCGATGCGTGTCGAAGCCGCGACTGGCGAACCAGGCCTGGAGCGCCTGCACGCCGTCCGAGAGCTCCCGGCTGCGCAGCCAGTCGGAGGGGCGCGCTCCGCACGATCGTTCAAGACGAGGGCCGCGGGCGCCGCGTAGCCTGTCCGCCATGGGCTCTATCATGACACCGGAGCAGGTGGTCGCGTTCCTCCTCTTTGCCGTGGCCGCTGCGGGCACACCGGGACCGAGTAACCTCCTGCTCACCGCCACGGGCGCGGGCGTCGGCGTCCTGCGCGGGCTGCCGTGCCTGCTCGGCGTCGCCCTCGGCATGGGAGCGATGATGTTCGTGGTCGCCTTCGGGCTCGGCCGCGTGGTGTTCGCCCATCCCGGCGTGCTGCGCGCGGCAAGCTGGATCGGCGCGGCCTTCCTCCTGTGGCTCAGCTGGAAGATCGCCACGTCGGGTTCCGCCGACCCCGCCACGGGTCGCAAGCCCGTCGGCTTCGTCGGCGCCGCGGCCTTCCAGTGGATCAACCCGAAGTCGTGGCTCGTGTGCGCGAGCGCGGCCGGCCTCTACCTGCAGGCGGCGGCGGGCGGCGCGCTCCAGCAGGCCGCCGCGCTTGCCATGCTCTTCGTGCTGGCCGCCCTGCCCTGCTGCTTCGTGTGGCTCGCCCTCGGCGCCACCGCTCAGCGGGTGCTTCGCACCGCGCGTTCCCGGCGCGTGTTCAACATCGTCATGGCCGCGCTGCTCGCCGCCTCCGTTGTGCTGATCGTTCGATAGCGTCGGGCGTGTCGCGGGGGCTCCGCCCCGATTGCAATGACGCGGCCCCTCGACGACAATCGGCGCCATGGCCGAACACCCCACGAGCACGCGGCAGAAAGCGCTCGCCCTCAATCTCGATCGGAGCAAGTACGGCACGATCGCGGAGATCGGGGCCGGCCAGGAGGTGGCGCGCTGGTTCTTCTTGGTAGGCGGCGCCGCGGGCACCGTGGCCAAGACCATCTCCGCCTACGACAAGGAGGTGAGCGACTCGATCTACGGTCGGTCGCCGCGCTACGTGAGCCGGCAGCGTCTCCAGGCCATGCTGGAGTACGAGTTCAGCCAGCTCCTCGAGGGACTAGGCAGCACGCGGGGCGAGGCGACCAGCTTCTTCGTTTTCGCCGACACTGTGGCCACGCGGAGCTATCACACGGCGGAGGACGGGCGCGGCTGGATCGGCATCCGCTTCCAGCGGCACCCCCGAGAGACCCCGTCCGACGTGGTCCTCCACCTCAACCTGAAGGACAACAGCGCGGCGCTCCAGCAGGAGGCCCTCGGCGTCGTGGGGATCAACCTGATCTACGGCGCCTACCACCACCAGGACCAGCCCGAGACTCTGATCGGCTCCCTCATGGACGAATTGTCGCGCGACCGCGTCGAGGTGGACATGATCAAGTTCTCCGGCCCCGCCTTCGATGGGGTGGACAATCGGCTCATGAGCCTGCAGCTCGTCGAGCAGGGGCTGACCGACGCCGCCATGTTCACCGCGGCCGGCGAGGTGGTCCAGCCGGCGGAGGTGCTCCACAAGAAGCCCATTCTCGTGGAGCGCGGCAGTTTCCGCCCCGTCACGAAGGTCACCCTCGATCTCCTCGCGGGGGCGCGGGAGCAGTTCCTGGCGGAGCCGTCCGTGAAGGGGGAGGAGCCCGTCGTGCTCATGGAGATGACGCTGCGGAACCTCACGGAGAACTCGCGCGTGGATCACGCCGACTTCCTCGCGCGCGCGGACATCCTGGGCGCCCTCGGCCATGACGTGCTCATCTCACGCTTCGAGCTCTTCTATCATCTCGCGGAGTATCTCGCGGCCTACACGGACCGTCTCATCGGCATCGCGGTGGGGCTGCCCAGCATGCGGGAGATCGCCGACGAGCGGTTCTACGGCGATCTAAGCGGGGGCCTGCTGGAGTCCGCGGGCCGGCTCTTCAAGCGGTCGGTCAAGATGTACGTCTACCCCCTCCTGGACCAGGCCACGGCAAAGGTGGTCACCATCGAGTCGTGGTCGTGGCCCATCGGCGACGCCTTCCGGCACCTGCGGAGCTTCCTTGTGGAGAGCGGACGCCTGGTGCCCATCCAGCGTTACGACGAGAGCCTGCTCTCCATCTACACGAAGGATGTGCTGGCCCGCATCCAATCCGGCGACGCAAGCTGGGAGACCATGGTCCCCCCCGCGGTGGCCGACACCATCCGGACGAAGCGTCTCTTCGGCCTCAAGCCGTGAGCGAGGCTTCCTCCGGAGGCATCGCCAAACGAGCGAGGATGCCGGCGGCCGTTCGTACCGTGGCTATCCCAAGGGAATGGACGCCGACATGCGGGAGAACTTCTTCTGGATGCGATCCGTCATCCAGGGCAAGCCGACCTACATCCTGCAGCAGACGCTCGTGGTGGCGGACGGCAATGCCCGCGCCGTCGCGCAGCGCCAGTTCTACGCGAGCACGGGCTACAACGGTGAGCAGGCCATCGCCGGCTTTGTTCCCGTCTCGCGCGGCACGATCGTCGTGTACTCGAGCCATGCCTTCACCGATCAGGTCACGGGCTTCGGCGGCTTCGCCAAGCGCGGCATCGGCAGCCGGTTGATGGCCGACTCGCTCACGAAGCAGTTCGAGGCGAGTCGGACGAGGGCCGTGCAGTAGCGCGCGGAGCCGCGAGGCGCCCGATGGCCGAGGGCTCCACGGCTCAGCACCATCTCCTCCTCGTCGGCGGCGGGCACAGCCACGTCGAGGTCCTGAAGATCTGGGCGAGCCGTCCCGTGCCCGGCACGCGCCTCACTGTCGTCAGCGACAGCGCGCGCGCCGTCTACACGGGCATGGTCCCAGGCTACGTAGCTGGCCAGTATGCCCTCACCGAGATCAAGATCGACGTGGAGCGGCTCGCCCGTCGTGCGGACGCTCGGTGGATCGAGACGCGGGCCACCGCGCTCGACGCGGGCACCCGAACGCTACACGTGCAAGGTGCCGCGGCGATCCCCTATGACACGGTGTCCTTCGACGTGGGCTCCACGGTGGCGGGGCTCGATCGGCCCGGCATCGAGGAGCACGCGCTCCCCACGCGGCCCATCGGCAAGTTTGCGCACAGGATCGAAGCACTCCTGGAGCTCGCACGGCAGCGGCCGGGCCTTCGCCTCGTCGTGGTGGGGGCCGGGGCGGGCGGCGTCGAGCTCGCCTGTGCCTTCCACGCCCGCGTGGGCCGGCTCGGTCTCGCCGGTGCCTCCGTGACCCTGCTCGAGCGTGGGCCGCGGATCCTTCCCGGCTATCCGCGCTCGGCCGCCGCGCGCCTCGAGCGGCACGCGAGCGCCCGCGGCATCGCGATCCGTTGCGGGGTGGACGTGGCCCGCGCGGAGGCCGAACGGATCGTCCTCGAGAGCGGCGAATCGATGCCGTGCGACGTCCTCGTCTGGGTGACGGGCTCGGCGAGCGTGTCGCTCTTCAATCGCTCCGGGCTCGAGCGCGACGACCGGGGATTCGTGAAGGTGCGCGAGACGCTCCAGGCGGTAGGCCACGACGAGATCTTCGCCTCGGGCGACTGCGCAAGCCTGCTCACCGATCCGCGGCTGCCCAAGGCCGGCGTCTATGCCGTGCGCGAGGGTCCTGTCCTCGCCGGCAATCTGAGGGCCCGCATCATGGGCGCCCGGCTCCGCCCGTATCGCCCTCAGCGCGATTTCCTCTCTCTGCTGAACCTGGGCGACGGCCGTGCGGCCGCGGTGAAGTGGGGTCTCTCCGCCGAGGGGCGCTGGGCCTGGAAGCTCAAGGACGCGATCGACCGGCGCTTCGTGCGCCGATATCAGTGAGGCTTGGCCGATTCCTCGAGGCAGGCCGTGAGGAGATCGAGGGCGGCGCGCGTGAACGCCCACATGTTCGCCTCGCGATCCGCGCTGCCCGTCTCGATGGTGATCGCGCGCTCCACCGGCCCGGCCACCGCGATACAGGCGTGCCCGGCCGCGTCACCGTAGCGGTTCCCCGTCGGACCTGTCGCTCCCGTCTCCCCCAGACCCCAGGTGGTGCCGAGCTTCTCGCGTATCGCGCGGGCGCCCACGAGCGCATAGGCCTCTGTGCTCGATCGGATGCCCTTCACGCTCTCGTCGCCCACACCCAGGAGCGCGCGCCGGGCGTTCTGCGTGTAGATCACGCCCGCGCCCTGGAAATACGCGGAGGCGCCGGGGATGGCGAGGAGGGAAGCGGAGATGAGTCCGCCCGCGGAGGATTCGGAGACGCCCACGGTGTGACGCAGGCGCGTGAGCAGGGAGCCGGCGGCAGCGGCGAGCGGCGCGAGATCGTTCACGCCCCCAAGAGTGCCACGAACGCGGCAGCTCGGCTGAGGTAAGATTGCCGCCTCAACCTTCTCCCACCCCAGAGAGGGCGACGCCCCAGGGCGGCCCCGGAGGATCAAGCATGGGTCAGATGATCACGCTCAAGGCCGAGGATGGTCATTCGTTCGGCGCCTATCGCGCCGTCCCCGCCGGCAAGCCGAAGGCAGGCCTCGTCGTCATCCAGGAGATCTTCGGCGTCAACTCCCACATCAAGAAGGTGACGGACGGCTTCGCCGCCGACGGCTACGTGGCGCTGGCCCCGGCCATCTTCGATCGCGCCGAGCGCGGCTTCGAGAGCGGCTACAGCCCGGAGGACATCGATCGCGGCCGCGCCATCCGCGGCAAGATCGACATCAACGACATGATCAAGGACATCCGCTCCGTCGTCGCCTCCCTCAAGGGCGAGGGGCTCAAGGTGTGCGTGGTGGGCTACTGCCTGGGCGGCACGTTGGCATGGCTCGCCGCCACCCGCATCGACGGGGTCGCCTGCTCGGTCTCGTACTACGGCGGCGGCGTGGCAGAGACGGCGTCGGAGAAGCCGCGCTGCCCCGTGCTCTTCCACTTCGGCGAGACGGACCAGTCCATCCCGCCCGATCATCACGCGAAGATCCGCGCCGCGCATCCGGACATCCCTATGCACATCTATCCGGCGGGGCACGGCTTCAACTGCGACGCGCGCGGCAGCTACGACGCCGCCAGCGCCGCCCTCGCGCGCACGCGCACCATGGAGTTCCTGGCCAAGCACCTGGCGTAATGCCGGGAGATCTTCCGCCGGCTTCCGTGGATGCCCGACGGCGCCGCCGGAAGCGCCAGACAGGCAGATGGGCCCGCGGCAGACGTCTGAGACGCGTCGGCTCGTCGTCGAGCTCGGCGCCGCCGCCCTCGCGCGCTTTTTCCTCAACACCGCGCGGCGCTTCGCCTATCCCCTCGCGCGCGGGCTCGAGGTGCCGCTGACCCAGGTCACCTCCCTCGTGGCCATCAACCAAGGCTCCGGTCTCCTGAGCCCGGTGCTCGGGCCAGCCGTCGACCGATGGGGCCCGCGGGCGCTGATGCTCCTCGGCCTGGGCGGGCTCGCCCTCGGCATGCTCGCCGCCGCCGTCCTGCCCCTCTACACCACCGTGCTCGTGGCGCTGGCCATGGCCGGCTTCGGCAAGAGCTGCTTCGCTCACGGCCACGGGCTGCGTCGCCGGTGGCCTCTCCCTCCTCGCCCTCGGCTCGCTAGTGTGGGGCTTGCGCGGCTGGCACCCGCGCCCCGTATGATGGCGGGCATGACTGGAGACATTCCCACGCCGTTCGACGGTCACCGCGACCGCGTGCGCTCCGAGTGGATCGATCACAACGGCCACATGAACATGGGCTTCTACGTGGTCGTGTTCGACTTCGCCACCGACGAGTTCTTCCGCTGGATCGGTCTCGACGCGGACCATCGCCGCGCCAGGGGCGTGACCACCTTCGCCCTCGAAGCCCACGTGACCTACCACCGCGAGGTGCGCGAGGGCGATCCGCTGCGCTTCACTACCCTCCTCCTCGAGCATGACGCCAAGCGCCTCCACTACTTCCACCAGATGTTCCACGCGGAGGACGGCTATCTCGCCGCCACCAACGAGCTCATGTCGCTCCACGTGAGCGGGGAGACCCGCCGCGGCGCGCCCATGGCTCCGGAGATCCTCGAGACGCTGCGCGCCATCCAAGCCGCCCACGATCGCGCTCCGCGCCCGCGGCAAGTGGGCCGCCGCATGGGACTCGCCTCCCCGCCCACCACGCGCTGATCGAGGCCGCCGCATTTGGGTGCCCACGCGGCCTGCTCCCTGTATAATTGGCGGGTTGCATCCGGAGGGCTTGCCAAGGATGGCTTCGGATAACGGCCGCAGGGCCCACGCGTGGACCTGGGACGAGGCGCTGTGCGGTGTGGTTCCCCCGCTCATCTCTCCGCTGGACAGCACAGGACAACCGGACGCCGCCGCCATGGGCGCTCTCGTCTCCCACGTGCTCGCGGCCGGATGCACGGGGCTGTTCGTCCTCGGCGGCTGCGGCGAAGGCGCGTGGCTTACGGCCTCCCAGCGCGGCGGCATCGTCCGGGCGGCGGTACGCGCAGCGGCCGGCCACGTGCCCGTGCTCGCCGGCGTCATGCTTCCCACCACGGGACCGGTGATCGACGCCGCCCGTCAGGCCCAGGATCTCGGCGCGGCCGCGATGGTGGTGGGCTCGCCCTACTACTTCGGCGTGGACGGCATCGCACAGCGTCGACACATCGAGACGGTGCTGGAGTCGGTGACGCTGCCCGCGCTCCTCTACAACATCCCCCACTGCACGCACGAGACGCTCGGCCATCGCACGGTCGAGTCGCGCTCGCCGTCCATCCGCGCGTGCTCGGCATCGAGGACTCGGCGGGGGACTTCGAGGCCTTCCAGCGGCTCCTCGCCATGACGCGACAGCGTCCGGACTTCCGCGTGCTGCAGGGCAACGAGGCGCTCGTCGCCGCGAGCCTGCTCCAGGGCGGCGACGGCCTCGTGCCCGGCCTCGGCAACGTGGCGCCCACGCTCATGGTCGCGCTGTGCCGGGCCGCCGCGCGGAGCGACGCCGCCGAGTGCGCGCGCCTCCAGGACGAGGTGATGGCGCTCTGCGAGATCTACGGCGGCGACGCGCACTGGGTGCCGTCCCTGAAAGCCGCCTGCGCCGCTCTCGGCCTCGGCAACGGCATGCCCGCGCCGCCGCTGGTGGCCCTCGACGATGACGGGCGCGTCCGCGTCTCTGCGCTGGCGCGGCGTCACGCCGGTCTCGTGGCCCGCTGACCCCCGCATGGCGAACCCGCTCGCCCTCCATACCTGGACCCTCGACACCACGCCGCTAGCGCGGGTGCTGGAGATCGTGCGCGACACGGGTTGGAACGCCGTGGAGCTTCGCCGCCTCGACTTCGCCCGCGCGGCGGAGCGGGGACAGGCCGCTCCCGCCGTCCTCGATCTCGTGCGTCGCTCCGGGCTGGCCACCGCCTGCGTCGGCGTGGAGCTCGGCTGGATGTTCGCCACGGGTGACGAGCGCGCCCGTCTCCTGCGCGCCTTCGACGAGTCGTGCGGCTGGGCCGCCGCCCTCGGCTGCCGCACGGTAATGAGCCCGGTCGACCGCGGGCGCGGCGATCTCGCGCAGGCCGCGGCGAGCGTGGGCGAGGTGGGGGACATCGCGGGACGTCACGGCGTCCGCCTCGCCCTCGAGTTCAACTCCCAGTGCGAGCAGTTCAACAGCCTCGCGCGCATCCGCGAGGTGCTCGGCCGGGCGCGGCATCCCCACGTGGGGCTCCTCGTGGACGCCTATCACATGAACCGGAGCGGCGGCCAGCCCGCCGATCTCGACGACGTGCCGGCGGCGGACATCGCCTATGTGCAGTTCAGCGACGTGCCGCGGGACGGCCTCGTCCCCGGGCAGGCGCTCAATCGCCTCCCTCCGGGGCAGGGGAGCGTGCCCTTCCCGGCCTTCTTTGATGCGATCCGCCGCAAGGGCTACGCGGACTACTGCTCCTACGAGGCGCCCAATCCCGCGGCGTGGGCGCGCGATCCCGTCGAGGTGGCGCGGGAGGCGCTGGAGGCGACGAGGGCGGTGGCGCGATGAAGTGGAGCGAGGTGGGACAGTCCCTCAAGGCCAAGCTCTCGCTCCTCATCACCGCCGTCCTCGTCCTCGCCATCGTGCTCGTGGTGATCGTGCTCCAGCGCCAGCAGCAGTCGAGCCTCACCGTGGAAATGACCAAGCGCGGGCGCGCCATCGCGGAGAACCTCGCGGCGGGGGCCAAGACCTCGCTGCTCCAGCGCGACGACCTCACCCTGACCGTCCTCGTCAAGGACGCCATGAAGGACAGCGACATCACCTACGTCGTCATCACCGACGAGAAGGGGCAGATCCGCGCCCACTCCGACCTGAGCAAGATCGGCGAAGACCTGGAGCGGCCCGCGCCGCTCGCTCCCGCTCGTGACGAGATCACCGTCACCAGCTATCGCTCGCCGCGCGGGGGCATCATCGACTTCGCGGTGCCGTTGACTTTCAGCCGCGTGCGGCTGGGCGCCCTCTACCTGGGCTTCAGCGAGGAGTCCATCGTGGCTGCGGTGCGAAAAGCGCGGCGACAGGCCGCCCTCGTCACCCTCGGCATGGTCTCCCTCGGCGTCGCGGCGGCGGTGGGGTTGGCCACCCTGCTCTCGCGCCCCATCTTTCGCCTCGTGGGGGGCACGCGCGCCATCGCGGCCGGCGACTTCAACGTCTCGCTGCCCGTCACCTCGCACGACGAGCTCGGCACGCTGACCCAGGCCTTCAACCAGATGGCCAAGAGCCTGCGCGAGAAGGAGATGATCAAGCGCGCCTTCTCGCGCTACGTGGCGCGCGAGGTGGTGGAGGAGGTGCTCAAGGATCCCGAGCAGCTCCAGCTCAAGGGGGAACGACGCGAGGTGACCGTGCTCTTCTGCGACGTGCGCGGCTTCACCCCTATGTCGGAGCGCCTCACCCCCGAGCAGGTGGTGTCGCTCCTCAACGACTTCTACACCCTCATGATCGACCTCACCTTCAAGCACGACGGGACGCTGGACAAGTTCCTGGGCGACGGGGTGATGGCGATCTTCGGCGCGCCCATCGCGCATACCGACCACGCCCTGCGCGCGGCCCGGGCCGCCCTGGCCATGCAGAGCGGGATCGAGCGGCTCTCCGCGGCGCGGGTGGCCGAGGGCAAGGAGCCCATCGTCATCGGCATCGGTGTCAACGCGGGCGAGGTGGTGGCGGGGACGGTGGGCACGGAAGATCGCATGGAGTACACGGTCATCGGCGACAACGTCAACCTCGCCTCGCGCCTCACTTCGAATGCCAAGCCTGGGCAGATCCTCATCAGCCGGCGCACCCTCGATCTCGTGCGCAATTCCGTCGAGGTGCGCTCGCTGGGCGGCATCCACGTGAAGGGCAAGGACGGCGAGGTCGAGGCCTACGAGCTGGTGGGGCTCAGGGAACAGCTCCTGGGAGGCAAGAGGTGACGAGAGGGTCGCGTCCGGTCTGGCGAAGCGTGTTGTGGCTCGTGGTGGTGGGGATGGTGGCCTGGGGGTGCGCCTCGGCGGTGCCGCCTGCTCCGCCCCCCGCCCCCGTGGTGACGGGCCCGCCGCCGCCTGACGTGTTCGAGTCGCCGGACTTCATCGTGGTCATCCCCAAGACGCCCGAGACCTCGGCGAGCCTCGCCGCGAAGTACCTCGGAGACGCGGCCAAGGCCTGGATGATCGAGGAGTTCACGGGAGCGGGCACCTTCGCCCCTGGCCAGCAGGCCGTGATCCCGCGCAAGGCGTGGAATCCCGCGGGGGTGACGGCCTCCGGCTATCGTTTGGTGCCCATCCTCGTCTATCACAACCTCGACGCGCAGCCGAAGGGCAAGCTCGTGCAGTCGGCGGCGAGCTTCGACGCGCAGATGCGCTACCTCAAGGCGGAGGGCTATCACACCCTCACCCTCGCGGAGTTCCTCGAGTTCACGCGGCTCAATCGTCAGCTCCCGCGGAAGTCGGTGGTGCTCACCTTCGACGACGGCTACAAGTCGTTCAAGCAGTACGCCTATCCCGTATTGAAGGAGCTGGGCTTCACCGCCACGCTGTTCGTGTACACGGACTACGTGGGGGCGGGGCGCAGTGCTCTCTCGTGGGCGGACATCAAGGCGCTCCAGGCCGAGGGCTTCGACATCCAGGCGCACTCCAAGACCCACGGCGATCTCCGGCGGGCGGCGGGCGAGAGCATCACCCAGTTCGACCAGCGCATGCGCGCCGAGCTCGCCCAGCCGCGTGAGCTCTTCCGGCGACAGCTCGGCCAGGTGCCCGACACCATCGCCTATCCGTACGGGCGCTGGGACAACGACGTGCTGAGGCAGGTCAAGGCCACCGGCTACGTGGCCGCCTTCACCGTGCGGCGGCAGGGCAATCCCGCCTTCGTGTCGCCGCTCACCATTCATCGCAGCCAGATCTACGCCGACATGTCGCTCGAGGACTTCGCGAAGAACCTGACGCTCTTCCAGGAAGAGGACCTCCGGTGAGGGCATGCCGCCTCCTGCTCCTGGGGGCGGTGGCCGCCCTCGCCACCGCCTGCGCGACCGCCGAGCCGGAACGGGCTCCCACCGCCGCGCCGCCCAAGCCCGCGGGCCCGTCGCGCGTGACCCTGGCCGCGCCGTACAACGATCGCGCGCAGGCGCTGGAGAGCGACGGCCGGCTGCGTGAGGCGCTCCAGGCCCGCCAGATCGCGCTCACCATCAATCCCGACGACACCGCGACTCAGGCCGCGGCGGCGGCGCTCCAAGCGAAGATCGACGAGCAGGTGGCCGTCCAGATCAAGGAAGGCCGCGCGGCGACGCAGCGCGGGGCCCTCGTGGTGGCGCGTCGCCACTACCTCACCGCGCTCGCCCTCGACCCGACCAACCGCACCGCCTTCGAGGCCCTCCGCGAGCAGCCGCAGGAGATCGACGCGATCTCGCACACCGTGCGGGCGGGGGAGACGCTGCCGGGCCTCGCCGCGCACTACTACGGCAATCGGGCGCTCGGGGAGATCATCGCGGAGACGAACAAGCTCCAGCCCAACGCGCGGCTGACCGCGGGCATGGTGCTGAAGATTCCCGACGTGCCCGGCGTCACCCTGAACCGTCCGGGGGCGCGTCCGCCCGCTCCGCGCCCGGCCGCTCCCGCGGCTCCCGGCGCACCCACCCCGGCCCCGCCCCCCACGCCGGTGGTGGCGACGCCGCGAGAGGAGCCGCCCGAGATGAATCCGCTCCTCGCCGAGGCGCGCGAGGCTGCCGACCGCAACGACTATAACCAGGCGCTGAGCGATCTCGACCAGCTCCTCACCTCGTCACCGCGCAATGCCGATGCCCTCACCCTGAAGAAGCAGGTGCTGTACAGCCTGGGGAAGCAGCAGCTCGACCAGCGGAAGTACCGCGACTCCTACGCCACCCTGAATCAGCTCTCCAAGCTGGCGCCCAACTACGAGGACTCAGGGACACTCCTGCGCCAGACGCGGACGCGCCTCGTCGACGAGTACTACAATGCGGGCATCCGCTACTATCGCGAGGAAAAGTTGCCCGAGGCCATCGCCCAGTGGAAAGCGGTGCTGGAGATCGATCCGCAGCACGTCAACGCCCGCAAGAATCTCGACCAGGCGGAGCGGCTCCTGAAGCAGCTCGACGAGCGCCGCAAGTGATGCCCCCGGCATGAACGGCTTCTCGAACGACCGGAAGCGCATCATCATCGTGGCCGGGGCGGTGGTGGTGGTGGCCGGCCTCCTCTACGGCGGCTGGATATGGTGGCAGTCTCGCACCCAGGTCACCACCGACGACGCCTACGTCGAGGGCTCGGTGGCCGTGGTCAGCTCCAAGGTCATGGGCAACGTGGTCGAGCTCCTCGTGCAGGACAACCAGCAGGTCAAGACAGGCGACGTCCTCCTCCGCCTCGATCCGCGCGACTTCCGCGCCAAGCGCGATCAGGCTGCCGCCGCGGTGGCGGTGGCGGAGGCGGCCCTGCTCGCCGCGCGCTCCGAGCTGCCCATGACGCGCGGGGTGACGGAGGCGCAGGCCGAGGAGGCGCGCGGTGCCCTCCAGGG
>JBKOVG010000246.1:0-10080 GCA_046723845.1 Candidatus Methylomirabilota bacterium
TCCTTGACCAAGCCGTCAATCGCACGATGCGCCGCGCTTTGGTACTCCGCGAAGGTCGGATAACGTTCTTCGACCGACGGGCGCGGATCACCGGATGCCTGGCGGGCGGCCTTGGTCTTGGCGAACGGAATGTATTGGCCCGCAGCCTCGCAACCGTCATTGGCCTGCGGGCCCCGGCGCAATGCCCAGCCCGTGTACGTGGCCAGTGGAACCGTCACGTCCGGCAGTCGCACACCGGCAACGTCGTTGCCATCGCTGTCTGTCCTCGGCACGAAACTCGGATAGATCGGGCCATTCACAGACACGAACGGGACCGCAGTATCAATCTCGTACGGTGGCGTCATCGGTGGCGGGAAGATGCTCGGAATGCCACTATCGTAGAAGGATACCCCGAGCACGTACCGGTAGCGGGTCGACTTGAGGCCCGTATACGTGACCTTGCCGTTCGGTGTCTCGCCGAAGGGATCCGGGATATTCGTGGGGAATCCGGTGCCGGCCGGCAGGGTCATGGTGCCGTTGGAGAGCCTGGGCACCCGGCTCGACGGCGGTGGCACGCCATACGTCCATGCGTCGAGGGCGAGAAACAGGGCGCGCTGTACGGGCGCCGAGTTCAACGGATTATCGAATTGCTGGCACAGACCCCTGCTGGCACTGTTCCCGGTGCCGTGCCGCATGCTCGACATGAAGTAATTATGCGTGTATGGCGAATCCGGAAGGTCCGCGGCGCCGTCCGGCGTCGTGTGTAGTAGCGAAGCCGATTTCACCCAGTATTCGTTGGCCGAGTAAATCTCGACGCCGAACGGGCATGTGCCGGTTTGCTGACACTTGGCGTAACGACTGTCGGTCTTCCCTGTGAACGGATCGGTGGTCGCGACATTTGCGAACGGGAACAGATTCTCGGGATAGAGGTGATCCTGACGATTACGCTCGGTGCGCCCGGACTGAGAAAAGCGATAGTTCATACCGATGCCGCTGCCCGCCGCAATCCACTGCATGTGGCCGTCGAACACCTTTCTGCCGACGATCTCATGGTCGTCCTCGTTGAAGCCGAGATGCCGGAAGTCGTTGAACATGCGGCCCGGCTGCGAGGAGATCTCCGTATAGACTCGCGTGATGTAGTTCGCCAGCGGATTCGGTGTGGGCACGGCGGAGTCGTCCTGCGTCTCATAGCGCAACCAGGACATCCAGTCGCGCACCGCCGCGAATCCGAGACCGGCCACGGTCGGGTTCTTCGCGGTGTACGAGAATTCGTAGATGTCGTTGGCGGTGAAACTCGTCCCGGTGGGGAGCAGGCGAATCGCCGTGCCGGCGGCGCTGGTGTACTCCCAGCCCGAGGCCGGAATCGCCACCGGGGGGTCGTTCAGATGCACGCGATGGGTCAAGGTCGCCTTGGTCTTGTCCAGCGTGGCCGCGGGATAGCTCAAGGTGAATGAGCTGGCCGAGGTGACGATGTATTCATATGCCGGACCGGTGATCGCGGTTCCGTCCGAATTCACGGCGATCGGCAGGGCCACGGACGCGGTCAGATTGGTTCCCAAGCTGGCGATCGGCACCAATGGTTCCCAGCCACTCCACACTAACGTGTAGCCGCGCGGCATCAGAAAGGAACCCGCGAGCACATCCGGGTCGGTAATGGTGGCTGGATCGTTGCCACCGCCGGTGACACGGCCCAAGGCGGTCCACGTCTTGTTACCACGATTGGGCGGCTCGTACATCACCTTGCCATGGCCGTTGAGCTTCGGGTCCACTTGGTTCAGGTTGACGGGCTTGAGGATGTAGAAGTTTAGGAGATAGGCGACCTTGCCGTCGGGAGTCCTGCCCGGCAGCCCGCCGCCGGGCTGGGTTTGGGCGGCGCCCAAGTCAACGATCACGTTGTTTCTGCGATCGAGGGGATCTACCTCTGCGTAGGCCACGCCGGTGATCTTTTCATACTGACCGACCCCCGGCCACGAGTAACCGCCAAAGGCGATCGTGGGAGGATTCATCTGGACGCGCACGATGCGCGCCTGGGCGGATCCTGGCGTCAGGAACGTCGCAACAAGTAACGGGAGAATGGTCGCTTGCAAGAAACGCCCCGCGGTCATTCTTGTTCCTCCTTGCACCTTCGAGTTAGACCTTCCGCACTTGGGCGCTGGCTCTCATTGATTCAGCGTTATCCAGAACAGAACTTCGCCGCCGGTGAGGACAGCGCAGTCGCGCCACCGCGCCAGTGGGAAATGGTGATCGACGCGCGGGGAACGGGGAGCTTCGGCGCGCGTGCGGCAGCGGGCGTGTAACCTGGCAAGGAATTGAAGACATGAGCCGACGCCGGAGAATACAGATGAGGAGGCGCCCGAGGGCCACGAGTGAAACAACCGCCAGGGAAGCCATGGAAGTCAGAAGCCGTGCGCAGCGCGACGTCAGCGCAAGCGCAGCACAAATCGCCTGCCCTAAAACTCTCGAGCGATATGTCCGATACGCCGGGAAGTGGGGCAATATGCGTTAGCGCTGCCGTGTTAATGGCTACGGTTTTGTAGACACGGGTCACGATATCGTCACTGTCAGCGCCATCATAGATTCCGGCGATCCATGATAGATCCGGAGGGTTAGCAAAGGCGATCGCGGGGAGCAGTATCAGCGCCGCAACGATCGGAAGAGAGGTAAAGATCGCTCGCCACACGGAACGGGATGGCTCAGTCGGTGGCCTCAGCTGCTGCGGACACGAGCCCGAGCGCATCCTTAGCCTCCCATAATCGAGCGGCCAGAAGCGAAATGCCAGTGAACCCTAAGCGAGGTCGGCTCTCCCTGTCAAGACGAGCTCCGACAGCAAGCACAATCGACTCCGAAGGGAGCTGCACCTTAGGAAACGACCTCGAAGCCTCCAACTGACTCGCTGTCGTGGAAGCGGAGGTGGGACCCCAGGTAGCCGATCCGGTAGACCTTGCCCGCCGCCTGCGGCTCGGCAATCGGCGCAAGCGTCAGGCTGAGAGTGACCATGACCGCAGGCCCGATCCGCCGCATGGGCACCTCGGGAGGAGGATGGCTGCCGGGGAGTCTAGCCGAACGCCGCGACGCGCACCAGCACGGCGCCGTGAGGCCCGCGTCGATCAGTCACGATTCGCGTCCCGATTGATCACCGCCCCGCACGTACACGTCATCCAGACGCGGTCGCCCTCGGCGCCGCTGTCGAGATCGACGCAGTTACAGGTGCTCATGGAAGAAGGCTTGAAGCGGGTCGAAGAGGGTTACTTCTTCGGCCCTCGCGGGTCCCCGGTGTCGGGCCAGCATTCCATTCGGAGAACGCTCGTTGTTTTCCCTTGATCCCGCCACACCTGAGCCCTGATCGGTCCTCCGCCAGCTGGTGTGCGTCTCTCCCGCTGGCGCGACACTACGGTGCGCCACAGGCGCCGAAGATCATTAAGCCGAAGTGGTCGTCGACGACGCTCGCGGACATTCTGCCCGTGGTGCTGGTGCCTTGCACTTTGAAGAAATGTCGTTCAAATTGTACGCGCTGATTCCGAACCACGCGCATTCGGCCCTGCTCGAACTGCGAGCGGCCAACATGAGGCGAGGGCGAACCGTGAGATCGTTTGCGGACTGGCTACGCGAAGCGGGCCTCGAGCGCTACGCCGCCGTCTTTGCCGAGAATGACATCGACATCCTTAACGCTCGTACCCTCCGCGAGGAGGACTTGAGAGAACTGGGACTGACGCTGGGGCACCGCAAGAATTTCTTGGCGGCGCTCGCTGCTCTCGAAGCGTCAATCCCGGCCCGTCCTACCGATTCCGCCGCCGCTGCGCCAGCAGCTGCGTCTGCAGTCGACCCGCGGCCCTCGACCGATGCCGCGCGGCTGAGCGAAGGCAGCGAACGCCGCCAGCTCACGGTGCTGTTCTGCGACATGGTGGGGTTTACTGAGCTGGCCTCGCGTGTGGATCCGGAAGTCCTGCAAAACATCATTCGCGCATACGAAGACGCTTGCGCGGTGTGCATCACTCGTTATGAAGGTTACGTCTTTCAACGCCTAGGCGATGGCATCGTTGCCTTTTTCGGCTATCCGTTGGCGCACGAAGGCGAAGCCGAGCGCGCCGTTCATGCGGGGCTTGTCATCATCGAAGCGTTGTCCAAGATCGAGGCTCCCGAAGTCGGACGTCTTCAAGTGCGCATCGGGATCGCCACTGGCGTGGTGGTAGTCTCCTCAGCAGAGAAGGGCGCGGTGGGCGAGACCATGAATTTAGCGTCACGCCTCCAGAACATCGCCCAGCCCGGCAGCATCGTGGTGAGCGAGAGGGTGCATCGGTTAGCCGGCGGACGCTTC
This sequence comes from Candidatus Methylomirabilota bacterium, assembly GCA_046723845.1. Classification (GTDB taxonomy): domain Bacteria; phylum Methylomirabilota; class Methylomirabilia; order Rokubacteriales; family CSP1-6; genus AR37. The sequence continues at coordinate 4,295 of JBKOVG010000246.1, forward strand.
AACTACGAAGACCTGGGCGAACAGAACTTGAAGGGCATCGCCCGTCGTACTCGAGCCTATCGCATCCTGGGGGTGAGTGAGGCGGCCAGCCGGTTCGAGGCCGTCCATGGTGGAGCCCGACTGACTCCGTTAGTCGGTCGCGAGCAGGAGATCGGGCTGCTCATGGAGCGGTGGGCGCTCACGCGGGACGGCGAGGGCCAAGTGGTGCTGCTCTACGGCGAGCCCGGCATCGGCAAGAGCCGCATCCTGAGTGTGCTGCGGGAGCGGGTGGAAGGCCAGGGGGCAGGGACGCTCAGATTCCAGTGCTCGCCTTACCACGTGAATAGCGCCTTTTATCCCATCATCGATAGCTTCGAAAGGGCGCTGAAGTTTGCGCGGGACGAGACGCCGGAGTCGAAGCTAGACAAACTGGAAGCCCTCGTCGTCATCCGCTACGGAAGACCGACAGAAGACGTGCGCTTCATCGCCTCCATGCTTTCCATCCCTTGTGAGGCGCGCTACGGGGCGGTCTCCATGACCCCGCAGAAGCATAAGGACGAGACCCTGCGTACCCTAGTCGATCTCTCCGAGGCGGCGGCGCGGCGCGGCCCTACGGTGATGCTGTACGAGGATGTCCACTGGGCCGATCCAACCACGCTGGAACTCGTGGACTTGCTCATCGAGCGGGTCAGGAACATCCCGTTACTCATCGTGCTCACCCACCGCCCCGAGTTCCACTCGACGTGGGGAAGCCACGGCCATGTCACCGCGCTGAATCTGTCCAAGCTCACGCGCGCGCAAAGCAGCGTGATCGTGTCGAGGCTGCTCGGTGGGAAAGCGCTCCCCGCGGAGCTGCTAGAGCAGATGCTGGTCAAGACCGATGGGGTGCCGCTGTACGTGGAGGAACTCACCAAGGCGATTCTCGAATCGGGCGACCTCGAGGACGCCGGGGATCATTACGACTACGCCGGCACCGCCCGCACCATCACCATCCCGGCCACCTTGAGGGATTCGCTGATGGCGCGGCTGGATTGCTTCGCGCCGGTGAAAGAGATCGCTCAGATCGGCGCGGCGATCGGGCGGGAGTTCAGCTACGAGCTGATCGCAGCGGTTGCACCCCACACCAAGACGGAGCTCGACAACACGCTCAACCAGCTGACCGAAGCAGGCTTGGCGTTCCGGCGCGGCAACCCACCCGAAGCGCACTACACCTTCAAGCACGCCCTGGTGCAGGACGCCGCCTACGATTCGCTGCTCAAGAGCCGGCGCCAGGTGTTGCACGCCAAGATCGCGCGGGTGCTGGAAGAGCATTTTCCCGCGACCAAAGACACTGAGCCGGAGCTGCTCGCCTATCACCTTACGGCGGCGGGCGAGAGCGAGGCGGCGATTGGCTATTGGCAGAAGGCGGGGCAGCTCGCGTTGAAACGCTTGGCGCTCAACGAAGCCGTCTCGCACCTGAACAAAGGCATGGAGATCATCGGCACGCTTGCACAATCAGCGCAGCGCGATGCCAGCGAACTGGACCTGCGCATCCCGCTTGGTGCGGCCTGGATGGCGCTCAAAGGCTGGACAGCGCCTGAGGTGTGGACGAGCTTCCACCCGGCGCTTGGGTTGGCCAAGTCCCTCAGCCGCCACGAGGCGTTAGTGCCGATCTACTACGGACTGTGGGTTAGGGTGCTGTACCAGGGGCGCGTCGCTGATTGCCTTAACTGGGTGAATGAAATGCTGGCTTCCGCAGAAGACACCGGCGATCCGGATCTGTTGATCATGGGGCACAGGGCGGCATGTAGCACCCACTACTATCGGGGGGACTTGATCCAGTCACGCGAGCATGGCGACCGGGTGGTGGCGCTGTACGACGAGGAGGGGCACCGCCACCTCGCAGACTTCACGAACGTCGACCCGAAGACGGCTGTCAGCGTGTACGCCTCCCTTACGGACTGGATACTCGGCTATCCGGATCGCGCCGTGCTGGTGAGCGATGCCAACGATACGCAGGCTCGCCGGCGCGGTCACCCTTTTGACCTCGGCTGGGCGCTCACCGTGGGCGGGCCGCTTTGGGATTTCCGCTGCGAACCCGCGTCCCTTCTGGCGCGCGTCGCGGAAGCTGAGCGGCTGGGCCGGGCGCACAATCTGCCCTTTCTCTCCGAAGTACTGGCGCAGGTCTTCAAGGGTCTCGCCTGGCTGCGGGCAGGGCGCCTCGCGGAGGGCATCCCGCATCTGCGGGGTGCAATGGAAAGGTGGAACCCGCATGGTGGTGGGTTCTGGATGCCTTACTTTCGAGCGGTCCTGGCCGAAGGCCTGGCGTTGAGCGGCGACCTCGAGGGCGGATTGAATCTGATCGAAGACAGTCTCAGTCAGATTACGCGCCCGGGATGGGAAGAACGTTGGCCCCTTGCCGAAGTCCTGCGGCTCAAAGGCTGGATGCTGCAGCAGCAGGGAAAGTTGGCAGCGGCGGAAGACAATTACGTCGCCTCGCTCGACGTTGGAAGCAAACAGCAGGCGAAGTCCTGGCAGTTACGCACGTCGACCAGCCTCGCAAACCTATGGCAAGACCAGGGGAAGCGCAAGGAAGCGTACGACCTCGTTGCGCCGATCTACGGCTGGTTCACCGAAGGTTTGGACACGAAGGACCTGCAAGAGGCGGCAGCACTGCTCGAGGGGTTGGGCAAGTGAAGGGATGCTGGCCGTCCTCGCACCGAGATGGGCTGTTACGTCAAGAGGGCTTTTGTCCGTTGTCCCACCTATGCTCTCGAATCCCTCCCGCCCTCCCACGCAATTTCGCGCGTTTGTCGGCCCTTGTGCGACGCCATATCTCGGTTGATCACCGCGCCGCACGTACACGTCATCCAGAGGCGGTCGCCCTCGACGCCGCCCTCGAGATCGACGCAGTTACTGGTGCTCGAGGATAAAGGCCTGGAGGGCCGCGCCGAGGTCGGTACTCGCGGTCATTCGATGACCTGATCGGCCCGCGCGAGCACCGAAGGCGGAATCGCCAGCCCAAGGGACTTCGCGGTCTTGAGGTTGACGACGAGTTCGAATTTAGTGGGCTGCTCGACGGGGAGGTCAGCTGGCTTGGCGCCCTTGAGGATCTTGTCCACGAAGACGGCGGCGCGCCGGAAGAGATCCGGGAAATCCGCGCCGTAACTGAAGAGTCCACCAGCCACGACATACTCCTTCGATCCGCCGGCACTGGGCAGGCGGTGTGTGAGAGCGAGAGCGGCGATCCGTTGGTAGCTAGAAAAAAAGGCCGCGCTCTGCACCACGATGACCGCCCCGGCGCCGTCGCGCTTCATGGCCACGAATGCGGCATCGTAGTCTCGGGGATCGGGGCGCACGGGGACACTTTGAAGAGCGATTCCCATTGATCGTGCCGCAACCTCCGTGTCCCGTACAGCGAGCGCCGACCCGCGAGCGGCACGATCCCAGAGGGCGGCGACTCGGGACACGTGTGGGATCAACTCTTTGAGCAGTCCTAGCCGCTTCGCGGACAACTCGCTGGATATCGATGTCATACCCGTGACATTTCCGCCAGGCCGCCCCAAGCTCGCCACGAGTCCGAGCTCGACTGGGTCAGGACCCGTCGCGGTCACGATCGGAATAGAGCTTGTTACCTGCTTGGCCGCGAGCGTTGCGGGGTTGCCCGCTGTCACTAATATGTCAACCTTGGCGGTAACAAGTTCGAGGGCCAAGCCCTCGAGTCGGCTCACCTGTCCGTTTCCCCATCGCGGTTGAAAGACGACATTCTGTCCTTCCACGTACCCCAGCTCGCGTAATCGGACCTGAAAGGCCATCCACCAGGCAAGTCGGGCAGAGTACAGGCGAGCCGTAATCCAACAGGCCTATCCGCCAAATCCTCCCCGCCTGTTGAGCCTCGGCCGCGAGCGGCGCGGCGGAGAAGGCAATCACTCCTGCGAGGCGCGCCCGCCGCGTGATCACTGGATCACGTGGTCGGCGCGCTGTAGCAGCGACGGCGGGATCGTCAGGCCGAGCACCCTGGCTGTCTTGAGGTTGACGACCAACTCAAACTTTGTCGGCTGCTCGATGGGGAGATCAGCGGGCTTCGTACCCTTGAGAATCCTGTCCACATATTTGGCGGCGCGGCGAAACCCCTCAGCGAGGCTTGGCCCGTAAGCTAGGAGACCACCGGCCTCGGCGAACTGACTCACCCCGAACACAGTCAGTAGGCGGCGCCGGACCGCGTGGTCGGCGATTCGTGTTCGGTTGTCGAGGAACACGGTGTCCGTGAGAACGACGACGGCGCCGGCCCGCTCCGTGGTGATCGCCGCGAAGGCGCTGTCGATCTCGCTGAGGTCCCGTGCCTCCAGGGGTTGAAGCCGTACCCCCGATGCCCGGGCCGCATCCTGCGCTTGTCGCACCAGCGATGGGTAGTTGGGGTTGGCCGGATTCCCGAGGAGGGCCACCCGAGAGACCTTGGGACGGACCTCCTTGACCAGCTCCAACTGCTTCCCAACCAACTCGGGCAGCATCAAGGACAGCCCGGTGATGTTTCCTCCTGGGCGCGCGAGGCTGGCGACGAATCCTGCCGCCACAGGATCAGCGACCGCCGCCATGACGATGGGGATCGTCTCGGTCGCTTGCTTTGCCGCCTGGATCGCCGGCGGACCACCTGCCACGATGACGTTCACCTTGAGGCGGACCAGCTCGGCCGCGAGGCCGGGTAGCCAGTCGTACTGTCCCTCCGCCCACCGGAACTCAAAGGCGATGTTCTGACCTTCCACATAGCCCAACTCGCGCAGGCCTTGCCGGAAGGCCTGAAGCAAAGGCGGGACTCGTGGGTCAGAAAGGGAGCCCGTTAATAGAAACCCTATGCGGGGGAGGCTCGCCGCCTGCTGTGTCTCGCCAGTGAGCGGCGTAAGCGTGAGGCTGAGTGCGAGAACGAGCCCGATCAGCCGCATGGACACCTCGGGAGGAGGATGGCTGGCGGGGAGTCTAGCCGAACGCCGCGACGCGCGCCAGCGCCCCCGGCCGGGACTGCACCGGGGCGCGGGACCAGCACGCGTTACTGAATCACCTGATCCGCTCGCTGCAACAGCGTCTGCGGGATTGTGAGGCCGAGCGCTTTGGCGGTCTTGAGGTTGATCACGAACTCCCATTTCGTCGGCTGCTCAACGGGGAGATCGGCGGGCTTGGCGCCCTTCAAGATCTTGTCCACGAAGGCGGCGGTTCGGCGGAACAGATCCAAGAAGTCCGCCGAATAAGCCATAAGGCCCCCGGCCTCGGCATACTCTCTCTGAGCGAACATTGTGGGCAGCCGGTTCCTCAGCGCGAGATCTGCCAGCCGGGTCCGCGACGTAAACAACATCGAACTCGACTCCACGATGAGAGCGCCGGCTCGCGCTTCTTTCATGGCGGAAAATGCGCGGTCCAACTCGCCCGGATCGCGCACGCCCAGGGATTGAAGTTGCACTCCCGCCGAGCGCGCCGCGGCCTGTGTGCCTTTCGCAATGAGCACGGTGCCAGGATTAGTCTCGTCAATGAGTAGGGCGATAAGAGAAACTTTCGTAATGACCTCCTTGAGAAGTCCGAGGCGTTTTCCGCTCAAATCGGCGTCCTGTGTCGACAGCCCCGTGACATTCCCACCCGGCCGCCCGAGGCTCGCAACGAGTCCTGAGCCCACCGGATCAGCGAGTTGTGCCATGACGATGGGGATCGTGAGCGTCGCCTGCTTTGCCGCCAGGCTCGCTGGCGTGCCGGACGTGACGATAACGTCGACCTTGAGCGCAACCAGCTCAGCCGCAAGACCCGGAAGCCGGTCGGTTTTCCCCTCTGCAAATCGGGACTCA
>JBKOVG010000166.1:0-28707 GCA_046723845.1 Candidatus Methylomirabilota bacterium
CCACTGCCCGTTCCGCCGTCCTGGCCATGAGCTCCCCGAGACGGCTCCGCCCCGCGTGCAGTCCTGGCGTGTCCACGAAGACAATCTGTGCCGAGGGAAGGTGCTTGATGCCCGTGATGCGCGTGCGCGTGGTCTGGGGCCGGCGCGACACGATGGCCATCTTCTCCCCGACGAGCCGGTTGAGCAGCGTGGACTTGCCCACGTTGGGGCGGCCCATGAGAGCGACGAAACCAGCCCGGTGGGCGGGCCCAGCCATCAGGCCTCGAGGAGCCCCGCCCAGAGCCGCGGGGGATGGCGGCGCCGCGCACCGGTGAGGATGGAGCGCGCGCGCTCGTGCATGAGGCGCGCCTCCCCGGGGTCGTGATCGTCCCAGCCGGCCAGGTGCAGGACACCGTGGATCACGAGGAGGTCGAGCTCGAGGGCCACGGGGACATGGTTGCGCCTCGCCTGGCGCATGGCGGTGTCGGCGCTCACGATCACCTCGCCGAGGAGCGGGCTCGGGCCGGGCGCGTCCAGATCGAAGGCCAGCACGTCGGTGGCCTCACGGCGGCGGAGGTAGCGCGCGTTGAGGCGGCGGATCTCACGATCGTCCACCACGCTCACGTGGAGCTCTCGATCGCCGCGGCCGAGGGCGTCGAGGGCGGCCTGGACGGTGGCGCGCAATCGAGGCGTGGAGAGACGGACCCGCCGCTGGCAGTTCCGCACCGCGACGGCCATCAGGCTCCCGGCGATCCCGCGGCGCCGCCCGGCTTGGCGCGATCGTACGCGCGCACGATGGCGGAGACCAGATCGTGACGGACCACGTCGCGATGATCGAAGTACACGAAGCGGATGCCCTCGATGCCGTCGAGCACGTGCTGGATCTCGATGAGCCCGGAGGGGCGGCTCGCGGGCAGGTCGACCTGGGTGACGTCCCCCGTGATGACCATCTTGGAGTTGAAGCCAAGGCGCGTGAGGAACATCTTCATCTGCTCGGAGGTGGTGTTCTGGGCCTCGTCGAGGATGATGAAGGCGTCGTTGAGGGTACGCCCGCGCATGTAGGCGAGGGGTGCGATCTCGATGGCGCCTTTTTCGCTGAGGGTCGCCACCTTCTCGGCCTCCAGCATGTCGTAGAGCGCGTCGTAGAGCGGGCGGAGATACGGGTGGAACTTCTCGATGAGGTCCCCGGGGAGGAAGCCAAGCCGCTCCCCCGCCTCCACTGCGGGCCGAGTGAGGATGATGCGCGACACCTCGCGCTTCACGAGGGCGGCCACGGCCATGGCCACCGCGAGATAGGACTTGCCCGTGCCCGCGGGCCCGATGGCGATGACGAGATCGTGGCTGCGCACGGCGTCGAGGTAGCGCTTCTGGTTGACCGACTTCGGGCTGATGAGCTTGCGCCGCGACGGTACCGCGATGGCGTCGGCGAGAAAGCCCTTGAGGTTCGTGTCGGGCTCGGCCCCCGCGATGCGAAGGGCGGAGCGGATGTCCGCCGCGCCCAGGGACGGCCGCTCGCGGAGCATCTCGATCAGGTCCCGCACCACCTTCTCCACCTGCTGGAGCCGCGTCTCGTCACCCCGGAGCGTCACGTCGTGGCCCCGCGAGGTCGCCTTCACGTCGTACTGCGACTCGAGGAGCTTGAGATGCTCGTCGTTGCGGCCGAACAGGGCCAGGAGATTCAGGTCGGGCGGGACGATGATGCGGCGGGTGGCGTGGGCGACTTCGGTCACGCCGGCCGGGCTCCTTCGACGACGCGGATGCCCAGGTCTCGGAGCTGGCGCGCGTCCACGGGCGCGGGCGCGTCCGTGAGCGGGCACGTGCCCCTCTGCGTCTTGGGAAACGCGATGACCTCGCGAATAGACTCCTGCCCCACCAGGTTCGCGGCGAGCCGATCGAGCCCGAAGGCGATGCCGCCCATGGGCGGCGCGCCGAACTCGAGGGCTTCGAGGAGAAAGCCGAAGCGGGCCCGCGCTTCCTCCTTGGAGATGCCGAGGAGCCCGAAGAGACGCTCCTGCACCGACGTCTGGTGGATGCGGATCGAGCCGCCCGCGGCTTCCTGGCCGTTCAGCACGAGATCGTAGGCCTTGGCCCGGGCCCGCCCCGGATCGGATTCCAGGAGCGGCAGGTCCTCGTCGCGGGGCGCGGTGAAGGGATGGTGTACGGCGTCCCAGCGCTTCTCGTCGGGGTTCCACTCCACGAGCGGGAAGTCGATCACCCAGGAGAAGACGTCGCGATTCATCGGAATCAGATTGAAGCGCCGGGCGAGGTCGACGCGCAGCTGGCCGAGCACGGTGGCGGCCACGGGGGCGGCATCGCCCACGAGCAGCACGAGATCGCCCGCCGCGGCCTCCGTCTGGGAGAGCAGCCGCTCCTGGATCGCCGCGAGGAACTTGGCCACGGGAGAGCTCATGCCCTCGGCGGTGACCTTGATCCAGACGAGGCCCTTGGCGCCCGCTTGCTTGGCCTCGGCGGTGAGGTCGTCCAGCTCCTTCCGGCTCATCCCGCCGGCGCCGGGCACGCGTAGCGCCTTCACGACACCCCCGCCCGCCACCACCTGGGCGAAGGCCTGGAACTCACCCCCCGCGAAGAGCGGAGTGACGTCGGCCAGCTCCATGGCGAAGCGCAGGTCCGGCTTGTCGGAGCCGAAGCGCGCCATGGCCTCGTCGTAGGCCAGGCGCGGGAACGGCACCTGGAGCTCCACGCCCTTCACCCGCCGCCAGATCGTGGCGACCATCCCCTCGATGATCGGAAGGAAGTCGTCCCGATCGAGGAACGAGGTCTCGATGTCGATCTGGGTGAACTCGGGCTGGCGGTCCTTGCGGAGGTCCTCGTCGCGGAAGCAGCGGACGATCTGGAAGTAGCGCTCGAAGCCCGCCACCATGAGGAGCTGCTTGAAGAGCTGCGGCGACTGCGGCAGCGCGTAGAACGAGCCGGGCTGGAGCCGGCTCGGCACGAGGAAGTCCCGCGCGCCCTCCGGGGTGGAGCGCGTCAGGAACGGCGTCTCCACCTCGAGGAACCCGTGCTCGTGGAGATAGTCGCGCACGGCCCGGCAGAGGAGATCGCGCGTCTGGAAGGCATGGAGGACGGAGGCGCGCCGCATGTCGAGGTAGCGGTACTTGAGGCGGAGCGTCTCGTCCACCTCCGCCTCGCCCTCCACGTCGATCTGGAAGGGCAAGGGCCGGGACTCGTTGAGCACTCGGAGCTCGCTCGCGTGCACCTCGATGGCGCCGGTGGCGATCTTGGCGTTCTCCGTGCCCGCGGGCCGCGGGGCGACCCGGCCGCGCACGGCGATCACGAACTCGCCCCGGACGTCCTGCACCTTGTCGTGAGCCTGCGCGCCGTCCGCGGGATTGAACACGCACTGGGTGATCCCCTCTCGGTCGCGCAGATCGACGAAGATGAGGCCGCCGTGGTCGCGCCGCCGGTGCACCCAGCCCATGAGAGTGACGGACTGCCCGGCGTCCGCGGCGCGGAGGGCGCCGCAGGAGTGCGAGCGCTTCCAGTCGCCCATGACTTCCACGCGCATCCCCGTCATGCCGAGGTTCCCCGGCTTCGCAGTGACGCCAGCTCGTCGGCCAGCCGGGCGAAGGGCACCCGCCGCTGCTCTCCGGTCTTCATCTCGCGCAGCAGCACCTCGCCCGCGGCGAGCTCGTTGTCCCCCGCGATGACGGCGTAGGCGACGCCGAGCTTGTTCGCCCGCTCGAGCTCTCGCGGCAGCTTGCGCGCCCCGTAGCCGAGCTCGGTGATCACCCCTTCTCGACGGGCGGCCCGGGCCACCGGCATGAGGCGCTGCAGCGCCGCCTCGCCCAGGGGAATCAGCAGCGCGAACGGCCGGGGGCCCACCGCCGCCTCGCCCAGGAGGAGGACCACGCGCTCGAGACCGATGGCGAAGCCGATACCAGGATCGGGCGGCCCCCCCAGGCGCTCGATGAGCCCGTCGTAGCGGCCCCCGCCCGCCACCGCGTCCTGGGCGCCCAGCTCGGTGGTCTTTACCTCGAAGGTGGTGCGCACGTAGTAGTCGAGCCCGCGCACGAGCCGGGGCGTCACCGTGTAGGCCTGGCCCACAGCGTCCAGGTAGCCGCGCACGCGATCGAAGTGCTGGGCGGATTCTGCAGAGAGCGAGTCGAGGATCGACGGCGCCTTCTCGATCACGGGCTGGCACTCCGGCACCTTGCAGTCGAGCACGCGGAGCGGATTGCGCCCGAGGCGGGCCTGGCACTCGCCGCACAGCGACGAGGCGTGCGGGGCGAGGTACTCGACGAGCCGCGCGATGTAGGTGGCACGGTCGCCGGCGTCGCCGATGGAGTTGACGTGCAGGGCGAGCCGATCCTCGAGACCCAGGGCGCGGAAGAAGTCCATGAGCATGCACACCACTTCCGCGTCCACGGCCGGGCTCGGCTCCCCGAACGCCTCCACATTGGCCTGGTGGAACTGGCGATAGCGCCCCGCCTGCGGCCGCTCGTAGCGGAACATGGGGCCGATCGTATAGAGACGGACGGGCTTCGGCTCGACTTGGAAGCCGTGCTCGATGTAGGCGCGCACCAGCCCCGCGGTGGCCTCGGGACGAAGGGTGAGGGAGTCGCCGCCGCGGTCCTCGAAGGTATACATCTCCTTCTTGACGATGTCCGTCTCGTCGCCGATCCCGCGCGCGAAGAGCTCCGTGCGCTCGAAGAGGGGAAGCCGGATCTCACGATAGCCGTAGGCCTCGAAGGTGGCGCGGCCCGCCGCCTCCACGCGCTGCCAGCGCCCGGTCTCCGCGGGCAGGATGTCCCGCACCCCACGCACCGCCTTGATGGCCATGGCTAGGCGCTCTCCAAGCCCATGAGCTCGATGAAGCATCGGGACACGCTCAAGGACCGAGCCGGAATGATGTGGGAGCGCGGGACCAGGGCAGCCGTCGGCAGAAACACTACTCCTGCGGAACGGTCATGATGATCTGCGTCTCGGCGGAGGTCTTCAAGAGGTTCTTGTACCGCACCACCGTGGCGATGATCGTCGGCTGGGTCGCGTCGTCGGTCTTGAATCCTCCCAGCGCCGTCATGGTGCCCTCGAAGCCCGTGTCGATGGACTGCAGCCGGAAGCCGGCCGGGCCCTTGAAGACGACGGCCAAGAGGCCTTCCTTGACGATGTTCTGGGGCACGAGGATCTCGTCGATGCCGTCACCGTCGAGATCGATGGCCAGCGGCGTCGGCTCGATCTTGTAGAAGGCGGTCCGCGCCACCCGGTTCGTGATCTGCCCGGTCTCTTGCTCGATGGTGATGGCGCCCCCGCCCACGGCGGTCCCCGAGCGCCAGATGTCCTCGCCGTCTAACGTCATCTGGAGTCGGTTGAACTCATCGATGAATGCCAGCACCCGAGAGTCCTTGCCGTTCACGTTCGAAAACGTGGCCCCCATGGGACGGAAGGCCTGGTGCACCTTGACGGCCTTTTCCGTCACGAGCTTGCCGTTCTTCCAGGCCATCTGCTCGGCCTGGCCCTGGTTGAAGAACTTCTCCTTACTGAAGCGCTGGGTCCACACCGTCTGCTTGTACCCGACTCCCTTGATGTCCACGGGGAACAGGAACTCCTCGATACTGTCCGCCAAGTAGCGTGGCTTGCCGTCCTTGACGCCCAGGATGAAGGAGTTCAGCCCACTCTTGGGATCGTGGCGGTTGCCGACGACCTCGAAGACGCCGTCGCCGTCTAGATCCACGAAGTAGAGGGAGATCACCTGGCCTCGGGACCGAACCGACATGGACCACTCAGCCTCCGGCTTGAGATTCACGATCTTGTACTGGTAGACCTTGTCGCCGTCGCTGACGACCATGCGAGGAATCTTGTCCTTCGGCATCACCCCCACGTCGATGGCCACCACGGCGAAGGGAAACTTGGCGACTTCCCGGAGCGGGATGTTGTTCTCTCCGCTCGAATACGTGCCCGCCTCCAGCTCCCGCCCGAGCAGCCGGGCCAGCAGCGAGCGCTGCTTGGCCTGCGGCGGATTGGACGGGCCTCCTTGCGAGAACCGGCTGCCCTGGGTGGTGGGGCGGATCGACGGTGGCACGAAGAAGGCGGTCGTGAGGCTGGCTTCCTTCCGCGGGAGCTCGAACAGCCGCACGTCCATATAGGGCTTGGTCTCGACCCGCTTGAAGTGGATGGCGAGGATGTTCTCCGCCTTGTAGCGCGCGGCCACCTGCGCGATCCCCTTGCCCTCGAGCGCTTCCTCGGGCTTGATGCCCTGTTGCGCCAGGGCCAGGCCGAGGGGGTCGCCCATTCCGATGCTGAAGCGGCCGGAGCGGGTCAGGCCATCCACTAGTTCCTGGATGGCCGCCTCGATCAGGGTGTCCCTCACTCCCGTGGAAAGCGGCAAGATCGTCAGCTTCACCTTTCCGGCGGAGACCCTGGCCTTGTCGCCAGGCTGGATGCCGTTCCCCTGGGTGATCTTGCCGGTCGAGTACGCCTCGGCGACGTCGGTGATGGCCAGCCGACCGATCGTCTTCTCGGTGCGCCCGAGCACTTCGCCCGTCTTGGGGTGCTTGAGCTCCTCGCCCTCCCGATACACCATGAGCTCGACGCCCGCCACCACACCATCTCGCTGCCCCACGGAGATGGTCGCCTGGTCGCCATCGACCTTGAGCACGTCTCCCTCGACCTTGGGAAAGAGGGCAACGACCTGGGCCACGAGAGTGGTGATCGGGGTAGGTGCGGGTCCGGCTCCGCTACCCGGCGGGGACTGGGCCCAGGCGGGAATGGCCCCGGAGAGGACAAGAAGGAGCAACAGGCTGGGCCCACGGATCATGGCGCTCATCATACCGACCCCAAAAGAGCAGGGCAAGCAATGCGGCCAAAAGACCACGGGCCCGAGGGGATGACTCCCCCCGGGCCCGGGCTCGTCACATCAGGCTCTAGAAGCTGAAGCGAACGCGAGCCGTCGTGATGGCGATCGGCTCGACCCCGATATCTCTGCGGACCGGAGCGCCGGCGCCGGCATTGTAGTCGCTGCCGACGTACCGGTGAGCCAGCGCGCTGTCGGTCATCATGTAGCCAGCCGCCCAGTCGAACGTGAGGCCTGGAGCGAACCGGTACGTGAGGGCCAGGTTGAACTCGGTTCCGAAGAACTGACTCTCACCCTCGGGCCGGCAGTTCTGCCCGGTCTTGCGACAGACGAAGGCCGGCTGCAGACCTCCGCTGGTCACGATGTAAGCGTCGGTGTCCACCTTGTTCACCGACCAGCTCGGCGTGATGCCGGCGCCCACGGTGAGGGACGGCGTCCACGCGTAGCTCGCCTTGACGCCGGTGACGATACGGCCGTACTTGTCCCAGCCGATCTGCGTGCCGGGGTTGCCCGCCGCGCTCGCGGCGCCCATGATCTGGTAGTAGTCGACACCCAGGGAGATGATCTGGGTGCCCCAGTCAGCCAGATAGCTGGTGTCCGTGTCGAGCGGCGTGTAGTACTTGATGTGCTTGTACGGGTTGCTCTTCGCATCCTGACCCGAGGTGGCCATGATCAGGTGGGACAGGAGGAGCGGGCCCAGCTGATAGCTGGTCCGCACGTCAACCAGCCAGGCGTTGATGTCGGCGGACTGCCTGGTGCCGGCCGTTCCGTACGCCGACGCCACACCGCCCGGATTCCACTTCGCCTGCGTACCGAACTGCCAGTAGGCCGACGGATCGACCGACCACGGGCCCGAGCGCCACCGCGCGTCCACGCCGATGGTGTGACGGTACTCGTGCACGCCGGTGCCCGCGCCGTCCGCGCCGCCGACACCAGCGGCGCCGTTGGAGTTCACCGCGGTAGTCGGAGCGAACGGACCACCCGAGACGATGGACACACCGCCGCGACCCTGACGGGCATTGGACGAGGTGAGCCCATCGATGAATAGGTACGAGTACATCGGCTTGATGTCGAGCCCCTTCATGACCGTGATCTCGGGGCTGCCGATGAGGGCAAAGTTGTCACCGCGCGACTGCGCCTGGCAGTTCGCCGTCAGGCCGGGGGCTGTCGAGACGCCGCCGACGACCGTGGCTGTCGAGGTGATGCACTTGTTCTGCACGGTGCCGCTCTGGGCCACGACCGGCCCGAAGGCACCCTTGCCGAGCAGGTTCTCGTCGAGGGCGACATAGGTGAGCTGCGTCTTGAAGGTGGGGCTGAAGGTGCCGTAGAGGTTCACGCCCGCGAAGTCACCGTTGGCGTACGTGGCCAGCTTGTAGGCAGCCGCCGTCGCGAAGGGCTGGGCGCCGAGTCGCACGATGACCGGGATCGGCACCAGCGGCATCGGGAACTCCGTGTACAACCACTTCACCTGCATCGAGCCCTGGGTGTCGGTGTTCAGGTCGAACGAGGACTCGGCACTCGTACCGGGCTGGCCGCAGGTGACGGCGTTGTTGGTACCGGTGGTGAAGCAGGGCTCACCACTTCCGATGCTGGTCGTGTCGCTGAATCCGGTCTGGCCCCAATAGGCGTCGATCTCGAATCCGAACACCGCTTTGGCCTGACCGACTTCACCGACAATGTCGAACCGGCCGCGCGTGCGCCCATAGGTCTGATGGTCACGGTTCCGGTTCCAGTTGAAGTCCGAGCTACTGAGGTTCTGAGTCCACGTACCCACGTTGTCGATGAAGCCTGTGATGGTCGCCTTCGGGGTCGGGGCGGCCGCCTGCGCGAACACATCAGGGGGCGCCACGAAACCGAGGAGGGCCATCAGGGCGAGAGAGAGGACAAGCATCCTTCTCATTTACGCCTCCTCATTTGAGGGGTGAACGACTGACTGCAAAACAGTCCGAGCTGCGGGCGGCCACGTACGCGCAACAACGGTGCATCCGTGCATCAAGTGCAGACCTCTCGCGACTCGTACCTTTTACCGCGGACCCTCCCACCCGGTCAAGGTTTAAAGACCGCCGACACTCGTCAGGCGTTTGGCTCTTTGACGGGGTGTCACTCCCCGTCTCCAAGCTGCTTGAGGGCGTTCTTGGCGAGCTCCGAGAATGGCGACGCCTTGTCGAGGTCCCGCGCCTGCCGGAAGGCCGCCTTGGCGTCGTCGCGCTTGCCCGCCTGGGACAGGGCCAGCCCGAGCCCGTAGTAGGCGGCGACCATGATCGGCTCGAGCTGGATGGCCGCCCGGAAGGACTCCACCGCCTCCTGTGGCTTGCGCAGGCGGATGTACGCCTCGCCCATGTTGTAGTAGGCGACCTCGGGCGTGCTGTAGACCGGGAAGCTCAGCGCCTTCTTGTAGGCAGCGATCGCCTCCTCGAACTTGCCCTGCTGGGCAAGCGCGATGCCGAGGTTGTGATTGTAGTCGGGGTTGTTCTTGTCGAGGTCGATGGCGGCCTGGATCTCCGCCTGACCGTCGACGGGGCGTCCCAGGTTCAGGTAGACGAGACCGAGCGTGTTGTGGTACTGCGCGTTGTCCGGATCGAGCTGTATCGCATCCTTGAGGGCGGCCATGCCGAGAGCGAGGCGATTATCGGCGAGGTTGCGCACGGCATTGTCGTAGCTGTTCCTCGCCTGGAGCTTGCGGATCTCCTCGCTCTGCGTGGTGTCGCAGCCGGCGGCGAGGACGAGCAGGCACGTCGCGAGGAGGAGCATGTCGCCTCGCCTTGACAGGCGCGCAACGGCCCTGTTACCTTTCATGTTCGTGCCAACCTACGAGTACGAATGCCCCAAGTGCCCTCGCGTCTTCGAGGTGCGCCAGCGCATCACCGAGCCCGCCCTCACCACCTGCGACCGCTGCGGCGGGCCCATTCATCGCCTGCTCTCCCCTGCCCCGTTCATCCTGAAAGGCGGCGGCTGGTACGTCACCGACTACCCGTCCGAAGCGCGCAAGCAGGCGAGCAAGTCCGAGTCGTCGTCGAGCGAGGCCTCGGCCAGTTCCAGCACGACGTCCGCCGCGGAGAAGTCTAGCACGTCGACGCCCGCGGCCTCAGAGAACGCCGCGTCGACCAAGACCGAGAAGTCCCCCGCGAAGTCCCCCGCGAAGTCCAAGGACGCCTAGACCCGCCGCACCACCACGGGGGCGCCGCCGCCTAGGCCGAGCATCGCGTGGGCGCTCCCGTCGCGCGCGAAAATTTCCAGACGCCCCGTCGAGCCCACGATGGTGCCCAGACCACCCGGAGGCGCATCGGCGTAGGCGGACACGGGCGCGCCCAGCCTGACCTCACCGATCTCCACCACGAGTGCGCTCGAGACGAGGCCGCTCAGGTCTTCACCCCTCAGGGAAGTCACGAGATTCCCGAAGCGATCCACACCGAGGACCTGGCCCCGGACGAGATCGCCCTCGCGCCGGGGCACGGGGAGGACGAGACGTACCGGATCCGAGATGGCAGGTCCGAAGCGCTCCAGGGGAACGCCCCTCGCGAGATGAGCCGCGGCGGGAGCGAAGAGATCTCGACCGTGGAAGGTCCGGCTGAGCGGAGAGAGGCGGTACTCGGCCGCGGTCAGCTCGACGGCGATGACCGGGGCCGAGGCCTGGGCGAACGCGAGGCTCAGGAGGCCGTTGTCGGGCCCGACGTAGTACTGGCCTCCTGCCCGCACGGCGATGGCTCGGCGCGCGCTCCCCACTCCGGGGTCGACCACGGCGAGGTGAATCGTGCCCGGCGGGAAGAATCGCGCGGCCGCCTCCAGGCACAGCGCGCCTTCGAGGACGTTCTGGGCGGCGATGTCGTGGCTCAGATCGACGAGGCGGGCCGCGGGCGCGATCCCGAGGATGACGCCCTTCATAACGCCCACCCACGGATCGCGCGTGCCGAAGTCCGTGGTGAGGGTGACGATGGGCGCGGTCATGCGCGTCGCCCGTGGCGGGGCGGTCTAGGTATCGCGCTCCACCACGTAGTCGGCCACGAGAAGGAGGGTCTCCTTGTCCGGGCCCTCGGGGAAGGCGGCCAGGGCTTCCTTCGCCCGCCGCGCGTACTCCTGGGCGCAGCCGAGAGCGTACTCCACGCCTCCGTAGCGCTCCACGAGGAGACGGATCTCCTCGATCTCGCTGGGCTCGGCGGCGTGGCGCTTGAGCACCGACTGCACGCGGTCTCGCTCGGCCGGGGTGGCCCTCTCGAGCGCGGCGATGAGGGGAAGAGTGCGCTTGCCTTCCTTGAGATCGGCGCCCACCGCCTTTCCCAGCCGGCCCTGATCGGCCACGAAGTCGAGGGAGTCGTCGCTGATCTGGAAGGCGATCCCGATGTGGACACCGTAGCGGGTGAGCGCCTCGACCTGGTCGTCGCTCGCCTTGGCGAGGAGGGCGCCGATGCGACAGCAGGCGGAGATGAACGAGGCCGTCTTCTGCGTGATGATGCGCAGGTAGTCCGCCTCGCTCGCCGTGCCCTCGCGCTTGCCCTCGAGCTGCAGCACCTCCGCCTCCGTCATCGAGACGGTGGCCCGGGCGAGAGTGGCGAGGACCTCGGGATCGCCGTCAGCGACCATCAGGGCAAAGGACTTCGAGTAGAGGTGATCGCCCACGAGGATGGACGCATCGTCGCCCCACCGCGCGTTGGCCGAGGGCCGGCCCCGGCGGAGCGGCGCCTGGTCGACCACGTCGTCGTGAATCAGAGTCGCCGTGTGCAGCAGCTCGACCACACAGCCCATGCGGACGGCGCGGGGGCCATGGTAGCCCGCGAGACGCGCCGCCATGAGGAGGAGGATGGGGCGGAGGCGCTTGCCTCCCGCTCCCGCGATGAAGTCTCCCATCTCGTGAATAAGGCTGACGGGCGAGGCGATCTCGGCGCCGATGGCCTCCTCGACGGCCCGCATCTCGGGGCCCACGGCCTGGGCGACCCGCTCCTTGAGGAGCGCTTCCAGCGGAGTCGGCGCCTTCACGGGAGGAGAGCGATCAGCGGACGACGACCCGGTCCTTGATCTTGACCTGATTGCCGTTGGCGACGCTGGAGAGCTCGACCACGGAGAACTTGTCCTTGACCTCGGTGACGCGGCCGGTGGCCACCTCCTCGTCCAGCTCACCCAGCAGCTCGCCCGTCACGGGATGCACGATGGCGATCTTGTCGCGGCGCACGCTGACCTGCGCCCCCGGCTTGATCCCGTCCTTGCTGTTGAGGTCGATCACCACCCGGCTCGTGTCCACGAACACCACGAAGCCGCGATCGTGAGGCAGCGCGGGGGCGGCGGCCTGCGTCCCCGGCGTGGCCCCCGCCGCTCCAGGCTTGGGCGGCGGCGGGGTGGGATCCACGGCCACCGCCATCTTCTGCCGCGGGCTGATGCGCCCCCCGCCCGGGGGCGAGCCGTACTTGGCCACGATTTCCGGCGCCGCGATGAGGCTGCTCTTGCCGAAGACGAGCGTGCCCATGGTCGTGGGGATCTTGTCCTCCTCGACCCAGATGTACTCGGGCTCGCTCGCCACGTCGCCGAAGCGAGGATTCTTGATGAGCAGCCACTTGGGCTCCGCCGCCTTGATCTCCACCGAGGGATCGTCCACCTTGGGCAGGCCAGCCAGCTCGCGGAGAGACGGGAACTCCCTCGAGCACGCCGCCAGGGAGGCCGCAATCAGTGCAAGACCGGCCAGGAGACACAGCGCCGGAGCTCTCATCGCGCCCAAGCATAGCAGATTCACGGGGTCAATCCTCCTGGCGCGGCTCCCAGGGGAAGCGCTGATCGCCTCCGCCGTCGCCGCGGGCGAGGGCCTGCCGCCGCGAGAAGAGAGGGGCGCCCGTCACCGCGGAGATCCAGGTCACGTCGAGATAGGTTACCCCCCGTCGCTCGAGGAGCACGGGCACGAGCCAGGCCATCACGTCGAGCGACTTGCCGAGGGAGACCGCGCGATCCGGGCGCACCAGGAGCTCCTCGCCCTTCATCTTGCTGTTGAGCAGGAGCTCGTTCACCTGTATCGGATCCACGCTCTGGAAGCGCTTGGTCTGGTCCATGGCCAGCGAGAGCATGAACGGCACGCGCCGCAGATCGGCATTGGCCTTGGTCAGGTCGGTGGGGGGGACCACGGCCACCCGGACCCGGCCGCGTGTGATGCGCACGCCGTCCTCGGGCTGGGGCTGCGGCTTGCCCTCGACGGGAACGAAGGCGGCCTCGGAGAACGTGGGCTCCACGCGCAGCACCTGGGCGTAGCCGAGGATGTCCTCGTAGCGGCCAAGGGGCTTGCCGGAGGAGGGATGCCGGAAGACCTCGCCCTTGCGGAAGATCGTGTACTCCTGGCCGAGGAGCACGCCGTCTTTCTGGGAGAGGTCCATATAGACGCGATCGCCGTCCACCTGCACCACGAGACCTTCGATCGGGGGAAAGGCGGAGACGACGTCCTGGAGCATGAGTCCGAAGGTGGCGCCGACCTGATCGGCGAGGCCGGCCGCGGCGGGCACGGCCAGCGCCGCGATCAGCGCGAGGCCGCCGATGAGGCTAAAAGACCACCGAGGGCTGGTGAACACCGAAGACCTTCCGGAGCGCGTCGCAGATCTCGCCGAGGGTGGCGCAGGCGCGCACCGCGTCGAGCACGAAGGGCATGAGGTTGTCACGTCCGCGGGCCACCCGCTCGATAGCCTCGAGGGCCCGTCCGGCCGCCGCCGCATCGCGCGACTGCCGGAGGCGTCCCAGCCGCTCCGCGAGGGTGCGCCCCACCGTGGGGTCGATCTTGAACAGGTCGCCCGGCGGCGGCTCGTCCATCACGAACTCGTTGACACCCACCACCACTCGGGCCTTGGACTCGATCTCCTGCTGGTAGCGATAGGCCGACTCCTGGATCTCGCGCTGCATGAGGGCGATGGCGCTCACCGAGCCGCCCAGGCCGTCGATCTTGCCGATGTAGCTCTCCGCCTCCTCCTCGATCCGACGGGTCAGGGCTTCGATGGCGTAGGCGCCGCCGAGGGGATCCGCGGTGTCCGCCACCCCCGACTCGTAGGCCAGCACCTGCTGCGTCCGCAGGGCGATGCGCACCGCGGTCTCGGTAGGCAGGGCGAGGGCCTCGTCCATCGAGTTGGTGTGGAGCGACTGGCACCCGCCCAGGATGGCGGCGAGGGCCTGCACGGCCACGCGGACAATGTTGTTCTCCGGCTGCTGGGCGGTGAGCATGCTTCCCGCGGTCTGGGCGTGGAAGCGCAGCATGCACGAGCGCGGATCGCGGGCGCCGAAGCGGTCGCGCATGATGCGCGCCCACAGCCGCCGCGCCGCGCGGAACTTCGCCACCTCCTCCAGGAGGTGGTTGTGGGCGTTGAAGAAGAAGGAGAGCTGGGGCGCGAAGGTGTCCACCTCGAGCCCGGCCGTGCGCGCGGCGGTGACGTAAGCCACGGCGTTGGCGAGGGTGAAGCCCACTTCCTGGGCGGCGGTGCAGCCCGCCTCGCGGACGTGGTAGCCGGAGATCGAGATGGTGTTCCAGCGCGGCACGCGCTCCCGGCAGAAGGCGAGGAGATCGGTGATGAGCCGCATGGAGGGCGCGGGCGGATAGATGTACGTGCCGCGCGCGATGTATTCCTTCAGGATGTCGTTCTGCACGGTGCCGGAGAGCCGCTCGATGGGCACGCCTTGCTTCTCCGCCACCGCGATGTAGAGGCACAGCAGGATGGAGGCGGTGGCGTTGATGGTCATCGACGTGGACACGCGATCGAGGGGGATGCCCGCGAAGAGCTCTTCCATGTCCTCGAGGCTCGAGATGGCCACGCCCACCTTGCCCACGTCGCTCGCCACCAGGGGATGATCGGCGTCGTAGCCCATCTGGGTGGGCAGGTCGAAGGCCACGGAGAGTCCGGTCTGCCCCTGGGCGAGGAGATAGCGGTAGCGCTGATTCGTCTCCGCCGCCGACCCAAAGCCCGCGTACTGGCGCATCGTCCAGAGCCGGCCCCGGTACATGGTGGGCTGCACCCCGCGCGTGTAGGGATGCTCCCCGGGGAAGCCGGAATCGCGCACGTAGTCGAGGGCCGCGGTGTGCTCCGGCGTGTACACGCGCTCGAGGGGCGCGCCGTCCGAGCCGGCGAAGAGCCCGGGGCGATCCGGCGCCTTGTCGAGGGCGGGCTTGAGGGTCTGCGCCTCCCACGCGCGGCGGGCTTCCTCC
Organism: Candidatus Methylomirabilota bacterium; assembly: GCA_046723845.1. Taxonomy (GTDB): domain Bacteria; phylum Methylomirabilota; class Methylomirabilia; order Rokubacteriales; family CSP1-6; genus AR37. Next base: position 14,946 of record JBKOVG010000166.1, read on the forward strand.
AGGCGGCGCTTCTCGTCGGCGGTCACAGCGGAATGTTCCCGTGCTTGCGCGGGGGGTTGACGTCGCGCTTGGTGTGCAGGACCTCGAGGGTCTGGCTCAGCCGGCGGCGCGTGTCGCGGGGCTCGATGACCTCGTCCACGTAGCCGCGCTCCGCCGCGATGTAGGGATTCGCGAACTTCTCGCGGTACTCGCGGGTCTTCTCCTGTCGGAGCGCGCCGGGATCCTTCGCGCCGTCCATCTCACGCTTGTAGAGGATGTTCACGGCGCCCTCGGGCCCCATGACGGCGATCTCCGCCGTGGGGTAGGCATAGTTGACGTCCCCGCGGATGTGCTTGGAGGACATGACGTCGTAGGCGCCGCCGTAGGCTTTCCGCGTGATCACGGTGAGCTTCGGCACCGTGGCCTCGCAATAGGCGTACAGGAGCTTGGCCCCGTGCTTGATGATCCCCCCGAACTCTTGCGCCGTCCCCGGGAGGAAGCCGGGCACGTCCACGAAGGTGACGAGAGGGATGTTGAAGCAGTCGCAGAAGCGGACGAAACGCGCCGCCTTGAGGGAGGCGCTGATGTCGAGGCAGCCGGCGAGATAGGCGGGCTGGTTGGCCACGATGCCCACGGGACGGCCACCGAGCCGTCCGAAGCCGATCACGATGTTGGGCGCGTACTCCGCCTGTACCTCGAAGAAGTACCGCTCGTCGAGCACGGGGCGGATGATCTCCTTGATGTCGTACGGCTTGTTGGGCTGGTCGGGCACCACCGACTGGAGCTCCTCGTCCGCCCGGTCCACGGAATCGGCGCACGGCCGCACGGGCGGGTCCTCCGCGTTGTTCTGCGGGAGGAAGGTCATGAGCTCGCGGATGAGGGCGAGGCACTCGTCCTCGCTCTCCGTGGCGAAGTGCGCGACCCCCGAGGTCGTCCCGTGGGTGGCCGCGCCGCCGAGCTCCTCGAAGGACACCTCCTCGTGGGTCACCGCCTTGATCACGTCGGGACCCGTGACGAACATGTATGAGGAGTGCTTGACCATGAACACGAAGTCGGTGATGGCGGGCGAGTACACCGCGCCTCCCGCGCACGGGCCCATGACCGCGGAGATCTGCGGCACCACCCCGGAGGCCAGGGTGTTGCGCAGAAAGATGTCGGCATAGCCGGCGAGAGAGACCACGCCCTCTTGGATGCGCGCGCCGCCGGAGTCGTTGAGGCCGATGATGGGCACGCCCGTCTTCATGGCGAGGTCCATGATCTTGCAGATCTTCCGCGCGTAGGCTTCGGAGAGGGAGCCGCCGAACACGGTGAAGTCCTGGGCGAAGGCGAACACGGGACGGCCGTGGATGCGGCCCGAGCCGGTGACCACCCCGTCGCCGGGAATGCGCTGGGCGTCCATCCCGAAATCACTGCTCTGGTGGACGACGAAGCGATCCACCTCCGCGAACGAGCCCTTGTCGACGAGCACCTCGAGCCGCTCGCGCGCCGTCTTCTTGCCCGCCTTGTGCTGACGCTCGATGCGCTCGAGCCCGCCTCCGGCCTCGGCGGCACGATTGCGGCGATGAAGCTCTTCGAAGCGGTCCTGGAGGGGCATATGGAAACGGCTCCTTCGGGTGCCACGGCGGCGCGCCGGGGATGAGTATAGGGGGCCGTCGCCGGGAAAGTCAATGAATGCGCGATGTTTTCCGTCCCTCGTTTGACTTCCTGACGCCGCCTCTGTCATACTGCCCGCCCGATGGCTCCGCTGGCGCAGGCCGTGCTCCTTCTGTGCGCCGTCGTGCTGACGGTGGCGATCCTCATCACGCTCTCGTCCATCCGGCGCGCCAGTGCCCGCGCGGAGACTGTGCTGCAGCTCGTGGAGCGCGAGATCCGCCCGCTCGCCAGCCAGGTCGAGGGCCTCGCCGCCGAGGTGCGGACGCTGTCGAGCAACGCCAATCGCGAGCTGGAACGGGTGAGCGGTGTCGTGCGGCGCGTCGAGGACATCTCGCTGAAGACCGCGCGCGTGGTCGGCGTGGTGAACAGCCTGGCCTCCTTCCGCGGGGTGACCAGTGTAGGCTCAGGCCTGAAGCGGGCCACGGGCGTTTTCATCTCGAGACTTCGGAAATAGCCAGAGAGGGAGGGCGGGACATGACGGACGAGCATGGTGGAGACGCAACGGGCTATCTGGGCTGGTTCTTCCTCGGCGCCATCGCCGGCGCGGCCGCCGCGCTGCTTCTGGCGCCCAAGACCGGCTCGGAGACGCGTGAGCTCCTGAGCGAGCACGGTCAGGAGTGGTTCAAGAAGGCACAGGAGAAGGCGAGCGAGGCGCAGGGCAAGGCCACCGATCTGATCGGGAAGGGCCGCGACTACGTCGAGGAGCAGCGCAGTCGTCTCGCGGGGGCCTTCGAGGCCGGCCGCACGGCCATGAAGGAAGAGATGGGCAAGCTTCGCACCCCCGACGCCTAGGAGCCGCGGCTCATCGCGCACGGAAGGCGGGCCCGGAGGGGGCCCGCCTGCTGGCCGTCTCCGCTCCTCCGACTCTCCTCTCCCGCTGCCTCTTCCGTCCGAGACTGACGTGAGCAAGAAGCCTCGCCGGCCACGGCCCGCCGCCGCTCGTCCCGCGCCAACTCTCGCGCTCTCGGGCGATCTCTGGCGCTGGCTCGCGCCCGCCGTGCTCGTGCTCGTCACCGCGGTGGCCTACCTGCCGAGCCTCTCCAACGGCTTCGTGAACTTCGACGACATCGAGAACTTCGTCAACAACCGGGCGTACCGCGGGCTCGGCTGGACGCAGCTCCGCTGGATGTTCACCACCTGGAATCTGGGCGGCCTCATCCCGCTCACCTGGATCACCCTGGGCTTCGACTACGTGATCTGGGGGATGGACCCCGCGGGCTACCATCTGACGAGCCTCGTCCTCCACGTCCTTGGCGCCCTGGTCTTCTACTTCGTCCTGCTACGTCTGCTCCGGGCCGCGCTCGCGCCCGACGAGGACTACGGCACCGGCCTCCGCCTGGGTGCCCTGGTGGGAGCGCTGCTCTTCTCCGTGCATCCCCTGCGGGTGGAGTCTGTGGCCTGGATCACCGAGCGGCGCGACGTGCTCTCGGGGCTCTTCGCGTTCCTGAGCGTGCTCGCCTACCTGCGCGCCTGGGACGCCCGGACGGGCGAGAAACTGGAGCGGCGCTGGTATCTCGCCTCGCTGGCCTTCTTCACGTGCGCACTCCTCTCCAAGGCCATGGCGGTGACGCTGCCCGTCGTCCTCGTGCTCCTCGACGTCTATCCGCTGCGCCGGCTTCGGGTGCTCTCTCTCGGCGGTCTGCGGGCCCTTGCGCGCAATCTGCTCCTGGAGAAGCTACCCTTTGGACTCCTCGCCCTCGCCTGCCTCGTCGTCACCGTGCTCGCGGCGCGGGACAACGAGGCCATGTCGCCCCTCGAGCAATTCGGCCTCCTTGACCGGCTCTTCCTCGCCGTGCACTCGGCCGCTTTCTATCTTTGGAAGACCATCGCTCCCGTCAATCTAACGATCATGTACGAGCTGCCCGAGCGGCTCGACCGCGCGGCGTGGCCCTTCCTCGCGGCGTGGCTGTGCGTCGTCGCGGTCAGCACGGTATGCCTCGCTCTCGTGCGTCGCTTCCCCGCCCTCCTCATCGCCTGGGCTGCCTATCTCGTCACGCTCGCTCCCGTCTCGGGTCTCGTGCAGACAGGACGGCAGATGGCCGCTGACCGGTATTCGTACCTGCCGTGCCTCGGCTGGGCCGCCCTCGCCGGGGCAGGCTTCTGCCTCGCCTGGCGTCACGCAGGAGGGGCGAGCGGTGAATCCACGCGCGCGCAGAAGCTCGTGACGTGGACCACGGTCGGCGTGATCACCATCCTCGGCGTCCTCACCTGGCGGCAGGTGGGCGTATGGCGCGACACGGAGACGCTCTGGACCCACGCGGCAGCCGCCTCGCCGGCGAGCCGAGCCCACGAGAACCTCGGCCACGTGTACCAGGACCGCGAGCAGCTCGACCGGGCCGCCGCCCACTTCGAGCAGCTCGTGCGCATGCGGCCGAGCTATGGACCCGGCCATCTCTATCTCGGCGCCACGCGTGCCCAGCAGGGCCGGCCCGAAGAGGCCATGCCGGAGTACGAGGAGGCCGCGCGGTTGATGCCGGACTCCGCCGTGCCGTACTACAACATGGGCCTGGCCCTCGTCGCGCTGCGCCGCCCGGCCGAGGCGATCGAGCGCTATCGCCAGGCGGTGAAGATCGTTCCCAGCTATGCTGATGCCCACAACAATCTGGGCCTCCTCCTGACCGAGGACGGGAAGCTCGACGAGGGCGTCGCCCACCTGCGCGAGGCGGTCGCGCTGCGCCCCGACTCCGCGAGCTACCACAGCAACCTCGGGCTCGCCCTCGCCCGCCAGGGACGGGCCGGCGAAGCGCTCCAGGAGCTCGGCCGCGCCGTCGACCTCGATCCCCGCAATGCGGGCGCCCACAACAATCTCGGGGTGATGCTGGTGAGCCTCGGGCGCTACGACGACGCTGCCGTGCAGTTCCGCGAGGCCCTCGCCCTCAGCCCGGGCCTTCGCGAGGCGCAGGTGAACCTGGAGGACGCGACGGCACGGGCGACGCGGAAGGGCGCCACGACGCGCTGACGCGCGCCCGGCTCAGATGTGGATGGCCTGCCCCAGGGCGGCGAGGGTCGCTTCGAGCGAGGCCTCGGACAGCGTGGGATGGGCGTGGATGGTGTGAATGATCTCCTCGAGCGTCGCCTCGAGGGTGCGTCCCACTGCGAACTCGTGGATCAGCTCCGTCGCCTCGGGACCGACGATGTGGACGCCTAGGATCTCGCCCGTGCGCTTGTCCGCGACGACCTTGAGAAAGCCTTCCGTCTCGCCGAGGGCCACCGCCTTGCCGTTGGCGGTGAAGGGAAAGCGGCCCACGCTCACCTCGCGCCCGTCCGCCTTGGCCTCGGCCTCGGAGAGGCCGACGGACGCTACCTGGGGGCGGCAGTAGGTGCACGAAGGCACGTTGCCGTAGTCCACGGGATGCGGCGAGCGGCCCGCGATGCTCTCCGCGGCCACCACCCCCTCGGCCATGGCTTTGTGCGCGAGCATCTGTCGCCCCGCCATGTCCCCCACCGCAAAGATGCCCTTGACGGACGTCTCCATGGTGGGACCCACCGTGACGAAGCCGCGCTCCATGGCTACCCCGAGCGCCTCCAGCCCCAGGTTCTTCGTGCGCGCCGCGCGCCCCACCGCCATGAGCACCTGGAAAGCGGTGAGCGACTCGCGCTTGCCCTCCGCGTCGATCTCCACCATCACCTGGCTCGCCTCGGGCGCGACCTTGACCACCTTGACGCCCGTGCGCACGGTCATGCCCCGCCGGGTGAAGAGCCGGGCGATCTGCGCCGAGGCCTCCTCGTCCTCCACGGGCAGCACGCGCGGCAGCGCCTCCAGCACGGTCACCTCCACCCCGTAGGCGCGGTACACGTCGGCGAACTCCATGCCGACCGCGCCGGCGCCGATGACGATGAGCGAGGCCGGGCGCGCCTCCGTCCGTACCGCCCCGTTCGAGGAGATCACGCGCTGCTCATCGATGGTCACCCCGGGGAGGGACTTGGGCTCGGATCCTGTGGCGAGGATCACCGCCCGGCGTGCCTCGAGCGTCTGCGCCCCCTCCTTGCCCTTGACCTCGATCACGCTCTTCGACTTGAGCGTGCCCGAGCCCGGCACCAGCGTGATCTTGTTCTTGCGGAAGAGGAACTCGACACCCTTGGCCATGCGATCGGCCACGCGACGGGAGCGCTGGATGGCCTGGGCGTAGTCCGCCTTCCAGTCGCCCACGGTGATGCCGAACTCCTCTGCGCGGTGGAAGAGCCCCACGATCTCCGCGTTGCGCAGGAGCGCCTTGGTCGGGATGCATCCCCAGTTGAGGCACACGCCGCCGGGCCGATCGTCCTCTACCACTCCCACGCTGAGCCCGAGTTGCGCGCAGCGAATGGCCGCCACGTAGCCGCCCGGCCCGGAGCCGACCACCAGCACGTCGAAGGACTGATTCGACACGGGCTAGACCAGGAGACGCAGGGGCTCTTCCAGGAGGCGCTTGACGTCCTGCAAGAAGCGGGCGCCCATGGCGCCGTCCATCGCGCGGTGATCGCAGGAGATGGTCATCTTCATGCGGCGGCCCACACGGATCTGACCGTTGTCGACCACGGGCCTCTCGACCACGGAGCCCACGGCGAGGATAGCGCCCTCGGGCGGATTGATGATGGCTGAGAACTCCTCGACGTCGTACATGCCGAGGTTGGAGATCGAGAAGGTAGCCCCGGAGAACTCCTGGGCGCGGAGCTTGCCGCCCCGGGCGCGCTCGGCAAGATCACGAGCTTCCATCGCGATCTGGGCCAGCGGCTTGACGTCGCAGTCGCGCAGCACCGGCGTGATGAGTCCCTCGTCGAGGGCGACGGCGATGCCGATGTGCGCCCGACGGAAGATCCGCAGCTTGTCACCCTGGAGCTGGGCATTCACCCCGGGATTCTTGAGCAGGGCCAGCGCGCAGGCCCTGATGACCATGTCGGTGACGGAGATCTTCGGCTGTCCCTCGAGCCCGTTGAGCTCGGCCCGGAGGGCCCACGCGCGGTCCATGGACACTTCCGAGGTGACGTAGAAGTGCGGCACGGGCGCCTTGGACAGCGGCATGCGCTTGGCGATGATGGCCCGCATCGGGGAGAGCGCCCGGTCCTCGTACTCGGCGTCCGTCCTCAGCGGGATGACGAACTGCGGCCGGGATGGCGCCGGCGGAGCGGCGACCGCCGCAGGAGCAGCGGCCGGCCGCGGCGTCGCGGCCGCCGACTCCACGTCGCGCCGCACGATGCGCCCGCCCGGTCCCGTGCCCTGGAGGAGGTGCAGATCGACGCCGGACTGGGCGGCGATCTTGCGGGCGAGGGGCGAAGCCTTGACGCGGCCGTCCCGTCCCGCGGCCGGGACCGGCACCGCCGACATGGGCACCACCGTGCTCGTGGCGGGAACGGAGCGATACGACTCCATGGCGGGGAGAGGCGCGGGCGCGGGAGCTTCCGCGGCCTTCGCGGGCGGCGCCGCCGGAGCGGACGAGGGTGGAGCGGACGGGGCGGAGGCGACGGCCCCGATGTCCTCGGCGGGATCCGCGATGACGCCGATCATGTCTCCCACCGGCACCTGGCCGCCCTCACCCACCACGATCTTCCGGAGCACGCCGGACCCGAAGGCCTCGATCTCCACGTTGGCCTTGTCCGTCTCGATCTCCGCGATGACGTCGCCTCCCTTGATGGGGTCGCCCTCCTTCTTGAGCCACTTGATGACCTTGCCCGTCTCCATCGCGTCGCTGAGCTTGGGCATGAGGACCTTGGTGATCATGCGCAGACCTCCCGGATCGCCGCGGCGATCTTGGCCTTCGAGGGGGTCTTGAGCAGCTCGAGATTCCGCGCGTAGGGCATGGGCGCGTTTTCGCCCGTGATCCGGACCACGGGAGCGTCGAGGTCGTCGAAGGCCTCCTCCTGCACCTCGGCGGCGATCTCCGAGCCCATGCCCGCGAAGCCCGCCCCCGCCTCGATCACCACGCAGCGATGCGTCTTGCGCACGGAGCCCACGATGGTCTCCGTGTCCATGGGCCGGAGCGTGCGCGGGTCGACGATCTCCATGGAGATCCCGTCCTTGGCGAGCTCCTCCGCCACCTCGAGGGCGCGGTACAGCATGCCCATGTACGCGATGACGGTGACGTCCGTGCCCTCGCGTCGGATGGCGGCCTGGCCCAGGGGGATGAGGTAGTCGGGATCCTCCGGTACTTCGCCCTTGATGGCGTAGAGCGTCTCCGACTCGATGAAGATGACGGGGTTCTCGTCTCGGATGGCCGACTTGAGCAGGCCCTTGGCGTCGCCGGGCGTGGACGGGCGCACCACCTTGAGGCCGGGCACGTGATAGAAGTACGTCTCCATGCTCTGGGAGTGCTGCGCGGCGAGCTGCGAGGCGGGCCCGCCGGGGCCGCGCACCACGAGGGGAATGTTGTACTGGCCCCCCGACATGTAGCAGAGCTTGGCCGCGGAGTTGACGATCTGATCGAGAGCGAGGATGGAGAAGTTGAAGGTCATCATCTCGATCACGGGACGGAGGCCCAGCATGGCCGCCCCCACCCCCACTCCCGTGAAGCCCGACTCGCAGATGGGCGTGTCGACGATGCGCTTCTCGCCGAACTCCTTGAGGAGCCCCTGGGTCACCTTGTAGGCGCCCTCGTAGAGCCCGACCTCCTCACCCATCACGAAGACGCGCGGATCGCGGCGCATCTCCTCGCGCAGGGCCAGGTTGAGGGCTTCACGATAGGTCATGACGGGCACGGCATCAGTCCTTGTAGACGTCCGTGAACAGCTCGGACGGTTCCGGGGGCGGCGAGGCGTCGGCGAAGGCCACCGCCTCGTCCACCTGGTCGCTCACGGACTTCTCGATGATCTTCACGTCGGCCTCGGTGAGGGCGCCGTCCTTCACGCAGCGCTCGGCAAATGTGACGATGGGGTCGCGCTGCTTCTCCCGCTCCACTTCTTCCTTGGTCCGGTACACCGCCCCCGCGGGGTCGCGCATGGAGTGGCCACGGAAGCGATAGGTCCGCGCCTCGATGAGGGCGGGAACCTTGTCACGCCGGGCGCGGTCCACCGCGCGCCCCACGCACTCGCGGATGGCCAGCACGTCCATGCCGTCCACTGCCTCCCCGTGAATGCCGTAGGTCTCCGCGAAGCGCCAGATCTCCGTCTGGGCGAGGGCGCGGTGGATGGCCGTGCCCATGGCGTAGCGATTGTTCTCGCAGATGAAGATCACGGGCAGCTTCCAGAGGGCGGCGAGGTTCAGGGATTCGTGGAACTCCCCCTCGGGCACGGCGCCGTCGCCGAAGTAGCACAGTACGACCTGATCGTTTCCCTGGTACTTGATGGCGAACCCGGCCCCGGTGGCGAGGGGCAGGTGCGCGCCCACGATGCCGTGGCCGCCCAGGAAGTTCGTGCTCTTGTCGAAGAGGTGCATCGAGCCGCCCTTGCCCTTGGAGAGCCCGTCGCGCCGCCCGAACAGCTCGGCCATCACGCGCTTGGGATCCGAGCCCTTGGCGAGGCAGTGGCCGTGCTCACGATAGGACGACACCACGTAGTCCTCGGTGCGCGTGACGGAGGTGGCGCCCACCGCCACCGCCTCTTGACCGATGTAGAGATGGAGGAACCCGCCGATCTTGCCCAGGGCGTACATCTCGGCGGCCTTTTCCTCGAAGCGTCGGAGCAGCTGCATCTGGGTCAGCAGCCTCCGGGCCAGTGCGTGGTCGAGCCGGGCGCTGGGGACCGCGGCCTTGGTTTGCGCCATGGTGCTACCCCCGCATGAGCGACAGCTCATCCACCGAGAGACGGCGACGGAGCCGGAAGATGGCGACGATGATGGCGAGACCGACGGCGACTTCGGCGGCGGCCACGCAGAGGACGAAGAAGACGAGGGCCTGGCCGTCGATGGCGCCGTAGCGCTGGCCGAAGGCCACGAAGGCCAGGTTGGCCGCGTTGAGCATGATCTCGATGGACATGAAGATGACGAGCGGATTGCGCCGCACGAGCACGCCGAGGGCGCCGATCACGAAGAGCACGGCCGACACCCCCACGTAATAGGAGGCCGGGATCATGTCAGGCGAGCCTCCGCTTGGCCAGGGCAATGACTCCCACGAGGGCGACCAGGAGCAAGACGGAGGTGACCTCGAAGGGAAACAGGTAGTCGGTGAAGAGCGCGCGCCCGATGGTGGCGACACCGCCCGGCACGGCCTGGGCCGGTCCCGCCCCCGCGAAGAGCGCGGAGCGCAGCATCACGGCGAGGAGGACCAAGAGGAGGCCGGCCACGGGCACGGCGAGCAGTCGCTGGGCGCGCAGCGGGTCGGGCCCCGTCTCCTCGCGGCCGGGGATCAGGACCATGATGGCGAAGACGAAGAGCACGGCGATGGCGCCCGCGTACACGATGACCTGGGCGGTGGCGAGGAACTCCGCCCGCATCGTCAGGAAGAAGGCGGCCAGGGTGGCCAGGTGCACCACGAGGAAGAGGGCGCTGTGGATGGGGTTGCGGCGCAGGACGACGCCCGCCGCCGAGGCTACGGCCATCACCGCGAGGATCCAGAAGGTGATCTGGCCGGCCGTGGTCACGAAGAGGCGCTCCGCATCACCGGCATGGGCCGGTCGGCGGGAATGGGCACGGGTGAGGTCGGCACGCCGTTCGGCCCCGCGGGCTCGAGCGAGAGCAGCGTCTCCTTGGTGTAGATCATGCCGCCGCGGCTGAAGGAGGAGAACTCCAGGATGCCCGTGTCCATGCGGATGGCGTCCTCCGGGCACGCCTCGACACAGTAGCCGCAGAACACGCACTTGCCGAGATCGATGTCGAAGCGCTCGGGCATCTTCTCGATCTCGGGATTGGGATGCTCGGTGGCCACGATGTAGATGCAGTGAGCCGGACACACCGTCTCGCACATCATGCACGCCACGCAGCGCGGGGAGCCGTCCTCGCGGCGCACCAGCCGGTGCAGGCTCCGCAGGCGCGCTGCGTAGGGGCGGCGCTCGTCCGGGTACTGGATGGTCACGGCGCCGTGCACGTTCTTCATGCCGAACACGGTGTGCAGGGTGTGCCGCCACATGTTGGCGAAGAACCGGAGCCCGGTGAGCTTGAGGCCGGCCAGCACCTCGAGGAGGTAGAACCGCTGCACGGCGCCCAGGCGGCTCGAGTGCCTCGGATCGGCTGGGGTATTGCTGGTCTGATAGGGCGAGGTCAAGGTCAGGCCGCCTTCCCGAGCAGGAGCAGCACGAGGCCCGTGATCACGATGTTGAGGATGGACAGCGGGAAGAGTCCCAGCCAGCCCAGGCGCATGGCCTGATCGTAGCGGAAGCGCGGGAGCGTCCAGCGGATGAGCATGAGGAACCAGATCATGATCACCACCTTGGTGAGGAAGGCGCCGACCTGGAGCACGGTGACGAGGAGCGAGGGAAGCGCGACCTCGACGCCCCACGGGAAGGCGAAGCCCGCCGATCCGAGATGCGGCACCTGCCAGCCTCCCAGGAACAGCGCGGTGGTCATGCCCGCGATCACCACCGTCTCGAGGAAGTCCGCCATGGCGAACATGCCGAACTTCATACCGCTGTACTCCACGAAGTAGCCGATGATCTCCGACTCGCCCTCGGGCATGTCGAAGGGGATGCGCTTGGTGGCGGCGATGCCCGCGGTGAGGAAGAGCACGAAGGCGAGGGGCTGGGTCAGGATGCCCCAGGCGGGGATCCAGTTCCCGAAGTATTGTGGCAGGAGGGGCAGGCCCTGGCCCCGCGCGATGTCCTGCATGTTGAGGGAGCCGTAGACCATGACCACGCCCATGATGGAGGCACCGATGGCCACCTCCGCCGAGATCATGAGAGCGGCCGCGCGCTGCCCGCCCAGGAGAGCGTAGTTGTTCGCGGAGGCCCAGCCCGCCATCATCAGGCCGTAGATGCCGAGGGAGAGCATGGCGAGCACGTAGAGGATACCCACGTTGAGGGTCACCGCCTGGAGCTGGATCTGACGCCCCGCGATGCTGAGGGTGTCGCCGAAGGGAATGGAGGCGAAGGCGGCGAGGGCGAAGAAGACGGACACGAAAGGCGCGAGCTTGAACATGAGCCGGTCGGCCCGCGCCGGCATGAAGTCTTCCTTGGTCAGCATCTTGATGGCATCCGCGACCGGGTGCAGGAGACCCAGAACGCGGATGCCGAAGATGCTCGCGCGATTGGCCCCGAGCCGATCCTGCATGATGGCGGACTGCTTGCGCTCGACCCAGGTCAGGATCCCCCCGAAGTTGAGCACCACGAACATGATGAAGGCCACGGGTATGGCCTGGAGGAGGAGATCGAAGGCCGCTCCCGTCATGCCTTCACCATGAGGCCCGTGTCGCCGATCGCCCGGTAGGTCAGGCCGGCGAAGGCCGGCACGCCCGCGGCGAGCGCGTTGAAGACCTGCTCGGCGCGCTCCGCCGTGCATACCGGATCCTGGAATCCGAGCGCCTTGCCGATGAAGGATAGGATCATCCAGTCGGGCCACGCCTCGCCGAGGGGAGGCACCGCGGTGCGGAAGCGCTGCACGCGCCCATGGAAATTCGTGAAGGTGCCATCGCGCTCGACGTAGGCAGCGCTCGGCAAGACGAGGTGGGCCCGCGCCGAGAGGTCGTTGGCGTTGGTGCCCTGGAAGATGGCCACCTCCACCCCGTCGAGGGCGGACTGGACCTCCGCCTCCGGCCACGCCGACGCGGCCAGATCGTGGTGGAAGATCCAGAGGAGCTTGAGGCGCTTCTCGCGGGCGGCGCGCAGCATACCCGCCGCGTCGAGACCACCGGGCCCGGGGGTGATCCCGCACAGCTCGGCCCCGCGGGTATTCGGGTTCTTGTCCGCGCGGATCAGAAAATCGTCCTCGTCTCCCGGCACGGCGGGCGGCACGCGGAAGTCCAGGTTCTTCACGCCCAGGTGATCAGCAAGGCGCTTGACGGCCCAGAGATCCTCGTTGGACATCTGCGGCGAGGCCAGCATGCCGATCTCGGCGGCGGGGTAGCGCCCGAGCACAGTGACCATCTCCTGGAGTGCGCGATCCCACGACACGTCGGTCCCCTGGGAGCCCGCGCGATGCTGGGGGTGGAGGAGCCGGCTCTTGTCGTCGATCCAGCGGAAGCCGTACCGCCCCGCATCGCAGATCCACCACGTGTTGACCTCCGCGTTGAAGCGCGGCTTGAGCCGGGCCACCCGGCGTCCCTCGTTGTGGTGGGGGCGATGCTTGTTGGTGTGGACCTCGATGTTGCAGCCGCGCGCACACCCGTTGCAGACGCTCTTGGCGGTGTCGAGGTACCACACCCGCACCTTGAAGCGGAAGTCGCGGTCGGTCAGCGCTCCCACCGGGCAGATGTCGATGACGTTGCCCGAGTACTTGTTCTCGAGGGCCTTGCCGGGGAAGAGGCCGATCTCCGAGTGGTCACCGCGCTGGAAGATGCCGAGCTCGCCGGTGTGGGTCACCTCGTCGCAGTAGCGCACGCAGCGCGAGCACAGGATGCAGCGCTCGGCGTCCAGGATGACGTGATGACCCAGGGGCACCGCCTTCGGCTTGTGCACCTTCTCGTCGACCATGCGCGGGTCGTAGAGGCCGTGCTTCATGTAGTAGATCTGCAGGAAGCACTCGCCCGCCTGATCGCACACCGGGCAATCCAGCGGGTGGTTGATCAGGTGGAACTCCATGATGGACCGCCGCGTGTCCTTGACCCGCGCCGTCTCCGTCTCCACCACCATGCCCTCCGCGGCCAGGGTGTTGCAGGCGATCTGCGAGCGCGGCACCTTCTCGATGTCCACCATGCAAAGCCGGCACTGGCCGGCGATGGAGAGGCCGGGATGGTAACAGTAGTGCGGGACCTCGACCCCGGCCTGCCGGGCCGCCTCGATAAGGTTGGTCCCCTCGGGCACCTCGATGGCCTTCCCGTTGACAGTGAGCTTAGGCATCAGGGTGGCTCCGGATCAGGTCCTCGAACTCCGAGCGGTACTTCTCGATGTAGCTGATGTATGGGCCGACGGCGCCGTCGTAGAAGGCGCAGATGGTCGTGCCCGCTCCCCGCTTCGCCACGTCGAGGATGGTGTCGAGATCTTCCTTCCGCCCCTTCCCTTCCACCAGACGCTTGGACATCTTGTAGATCCAGCCCGTCGACTCCCGGCACGGCGTGCACTGCCCGCAGCTCTCGTGGGCATAGAAGCGCGCCACCACCATGAGGGCCTCGGGGATGGACACGGTGTCGTCCAT
>JBKOVG010000440.1:0-10195 GCA_046723845.1 Candidatus Methylomirabilota bacterium
GTCTCGGCCGGCTGGCCCAGCGGCCCTTCGTGCGCAATGGCCGCCTACGGGGCTTGCCGCTCTTCTTCGGCCAGTGGACGCGCACGCGCGACCTGCCGCCGGTGGCCGCCCGCACCTTCAGCGAGCGCTGGAAGGACCTCGAGCGGCCATGACCACGCGGGCGGAGTTCCTCGGCGGCCTCCGGCGAGAGATGACGAAGACGCGCGGCCTCTTCGAGGCCCGCACGGCGGAGAGGCCGCTCGACGCCGACGAGGCGTTCGAGGCGGTGAAGCGGCAGATGGCGGAGCGATGGCCGCAGGCGCTGGAGCGCTTCCGCGCGGAGCTCGAGCGCATCGCGGGCGTCTTTCATCGCGTCGCCCACTCGGAGGACGTGCCCGGCGTCATCCGCGCCATCGTGGCCGAGAAGGGCGCTCGGCGCGTGCTCTCCTGGCATCCGGAGGCCCTCGGACTGGACCTGCGGCAGAGCTTGGCTGGGGAGGGACTGTCCGTCACTCTCGCCCCCGAGGGCGACCCGGACGGGGAGACGCGCCGGGTCCACCGGGAGGAGGCGGCGCAGGCAGAGATCGGCGTCACCGGAGTGGACTGGGCGCTGGCCGAGACGGGCACGCTGATCCTCGTGTCGGGACGCGGCCGGCCGCGCTCCACCTCGCTGCTCCCCGCCACCCACGTGGCCGTGTTCGATCGCCATCAGCTGCTCGAGTCGCTGGAGCAGGTGGGGACGATGCTGGAGGCCCTGCACGCCGATCCCTTGCGCCGCATGTCGGGGGCGATGATCAACTTCATCACGGGCCCGTCGCGCACCGCTGACATCGAGCTCACGCTCACCCGCGGCGTGCACGGGCCCAAGGAAGTGCACGCCATCTTCGTGGAGGCTCGATGAGCCAGCGCTTGTTCACCCCGGCGGCGGTCAACGCGCTGATCCCGAAGCTGACCGAGCTCCTGGACGAGGCGATGGCCCTCCATCAGCGGGGCCGCGCGCTGCAGGAGGCGTTGACCGAGGAGCGTGCGCGCATCCGCGCCGCGGGCGGAGTCATGGCGAACCAGCACGACTGGAAGGCCAGGGCCGAGCGCCTCGACGGCTACGCCATCGAGATCAAGCAGGCGCTCCAGCGAATCGGCGAGCTGGGCGGGCTGACCAAGGATCTCGAGATGGGATTGGTCGACTTTCCCGGCCTCGTCCCCCAGGCGGGGCCGCAGCCCGTCAACCTCTGCTGGAAGCACGGCGAGGACGCGGTGCGCTTCTGGCACGGCTTCGACGAGGGCTACGCCCACCGGAAGCCGCTGCCGTGAAGCCGGCCGCCATCCTCTTCGACCTCTTCGATACCCTCGTGCTCCTTGACCGCTTGCGGCTGCCCGAAGTGCACATCAACGGCAAGGCCCGGCGCACCACCGCCGGGCATCTCCATCAGGTGTTCGAGCCGTATGCGCCCGGTCTCTCCCTCGAGGACTTCGTGGAGGCCCTCTTCTGGAGCTGGCAGGAGGCGGAGCGCCTCCGCGGCGAGGACTATCGCGAGGTGGCGGCGCCCGAGCGCTTCGCCCTCATGTTCGGACGCCTCGGCCTCGACCCGGGCCGGCTGCCCCCCGAGGCGCTCCAGCTCCTCCTCGCCACCCACATGCGCGAGCTGTCGAAGGCCGTGGTCTTTCCCGAGCACCATCGCGATCTCCTGCAGGGGCTCCGGCGGCGCCACCGGCTGGCCGTGGTCTCGAACTTCGACTACACGCCCACCGCACGCCACGTGCTGGAGCGCGAGGGCATCGCCGATCTCTTCGATTCCATCGTCATCTCCGACGAGGTGGGCTGGCGCAAGCCCAAGCCCGTGATCTTCGAGCGGGCCCTCGAGCGCCTGGGCATCACCGCGGGCGAGGCGCTCTTCGTGGGCGACCGGGCGGATATCGACGTGGTGGGGGCCCGCGGGGTTGGCATGCCGTCGGCCTGGATCAATCGCGAGGCGGCGGCCCTCCCCGAGGGCGTGAGCCCTCCGGAATTCGAGATCCGCGACCTGGCCGAGCTCGAGGGTATTCTCCGCATGGACCGCGCATCCGGAGCGGGATCCAGGGCATCCTAAGGGGGCCGTTGCCGAGGCCGAGACCAACCAGCACGCACGAGAACGCGAGGACAGACATGGCACCGACACGGAAGGTCGTCATCATCGGCTCGGGCCCCGCCGGCTATACCGCGGCCATCTATGCCGCGCGCGCCAACCTCGCTCCCATGATGTTCACGGGGCTCCAGGCGGGCGGCCAGCTCATGCTCACGACCCTGGTGGAGAACTATCCGGGGTTCGTGGAGGGCATCGACGGCCCACCCCTCATGGAGACGTTCAGGGAGCAGGCGCTGCGGTTCGGGACCGAGATGGTCGCCGAAGACGTAACGGCGGTGGACTTCGGCCGCCAGCCCTTCCTCGTCAAGACCGACGACTCCGAGGTGGAGGCGCAGACGGTGATCGTGGCCACGGGCGCGTCCGCCAAGCTCATCGGCTTGGAGAGCGAGTCCAAGCTCATGGGGCGCGGGGTGAGCACGTGCGCCACCTGCGACGGCTTCTTCTTCAAGGACCAGAACATCATGGTGGTGGGTGGCGGCGACTCCGCCATGGAGGAGGCGCTCTACCTCTCGCGCCTCGGCCGACAGGTGCAGGTGGTACACCGGCGCGACACGCTCCGCGCGTCCAAGATCATGCAGGAGCGCGCGCTCAAGAATCCCAAGATCGAGTTCATCTGGGACACCGTGGTGGACGATGTGCTCGACCCGGCCAAGAACAAGGTCACCAGCGTGCGTCTCAAGAACCTCAAGACCGGCGCGGTGTGGGAAACGCCGGTGGACGGGCTCTTCGTGGCCATCGGCCATCAGCCCAACACCACCGTCTTCAAGGGGCAGCTCGAGCTGCACCCCAACGAGTACGTGAAGATCACGCTGGGAACGACGCAGACCTCCGTGCCGGGCGTGTTCGCGGCGGGAGACGTGGCCGACTTCACCTACCGGCAGGCGGTGACGGCGGCGGGCACCGGCTGCATGGCGGCGCTGGAGGCCGAGCGCTACCTGGAGGCGCATCACTCGGGCCACTGACGCAAGAGCGGGCTGCACCTCGCGCCTGGACCTTCCCGAGCCGCCGATCAGGGCAGGGTGAAGGTGCCTCGGGCGATCTCCACCACCGAGCCGCCCACGCGCACGTTGACGATGGCGTCGCCCTCGCGGTCGGCGGAGACGACGATGCGGCTGGGGCGGCGGCACTCGAGGCCTTGCTCGATCACCACGCGCTGCCCCGGCTTCGCCAGGCCGTGCCTCACCAGCCACGCCGCGCAGCAGCCGCTGGCCGAGCCGGTGGCGGGATCCTCGCCGTTGTGATTGGTCTCCCGGGCCAGACGCTGGAACTCGTCTTCGCGTAGGCCACGGGCATCCGTGAACACGGCCACGGCGTTTCCCTCGAGGGCCCGGTCCGGAAAGACGTCGACGACCGTGTAGTGGAAGCTACGCATGCGCCGAGCCCGGCCTCTTCACGAGCTTCCGTACGGCGAGACGGGTCGGGGCCTGTCGGTGGGGGCGGGGGAGCGCTCCCGCTGCGTCACCCGCTCGCCTGAATCGCCGCCCTGCGGGCGGCGCACAGGACAAGGGGGTCCCACTCCGCCGGAGCGCTCCGCCACCCGCCCCGGTTGCACGTGCCGCACTCGTGAAGAGGCCACGCTAGACCGACCGCGGGTAGGCCGCGACCTCGACGCGGGTGTCGTTGTAGCAGGCGCCGCCCGCGAGGTCGGCGTGGTGGGCGGGGGCGAGCGCGCTCACCGTCTGGCCGTTGTCGCTCGTGCGCATCCAGGCACCCTTGAGCGAGGAGACCATGCCCGGCCGGACCGCGTCCGTGACGGCGAGGGGAAGGTGCACCTCGCCGAGGTCGTTCCACACACGCACCCACGTGCCGTTCGTGAGCCCGCGGGCCCGGGCATCGTCCGGGTGCATCTCGAGCGGTGGCGTGGTGTCGCTGGCCGACAGGCCGCCGAAGGTCGAGGTCGTGCGCTGGTCCGAGGCGGGCGTGATGAGCGAGAGCGGATAGGGCGACTCGTAAGGCACGAACCGGGGCAGGGGCACCCCGTAGCGATTGCCGAGATAGGTCGACACGAGCTCGACCTTGCCCGACGGCGTACGGGGAAAGATGTTCTTGAACAGGATGGCGTCCTCTCCGCCTACCGTCATGGCCACCGCGCGATCGGTGGGCACGGCGTGAGGGAGAAGGCCGCCCAGGCGCGGGTCGGTGGCGTCCACCGCCTCGTCCATGAGCTCGGCGTCGGTGGCCCGGAAGCACGGCTCCTCGAAGCCGAAGCGGCGCGCGAGGCGCCGGAAGATCTCCGTGTTGGGCAGCGACTCGCCCACCGCGGGGATCACCGGCTCCGCGCGCTGGAGCCAGTGCTGGCCGTAGGCGGCGTAGAGATCGGCGAACTCGAAGTGGCTCGAGGCGGGAAGGACGACGTCGGCGTAGACGAGGCTGTCTGTCATGACCACGTCGATGCCCACCACGAACAGATCCTCGCGGGCGAGACCGCGGCGCATCCGGTTCTGGTCCGGATGCACCACGAGCGGGTTGTGGTTGTAGATGAAGGCGGCCTTGATGGGCGGCGACAGCGTGGGATCGAGCAGGTGCTGGCCCACGTCGACGATGTTGAGCGTGCGGGTGCCCGCGCGGACCAGATCCGGACGAGCGAGACGGGCGGGCGTCTTGGGGAACATGAAGCCCGCGCCGTTGACCAGCCCGCCCCCCGGCACGCCCCACTTGCCGGCCAGCGCGGGCAGGGCGAACACCGCGCGGATGCCGCTGCCGCCATTCTGGTTGCGCTCGAGCCCGTTGCCCACGCTGATGGCAGCGGGGGAGATGGTCGCGTACCACTCGGCGAGCTGGCGGATCTGCCCCTCGGGGACGCCGCAGGTGCGTGCGGCCTCGGCCAGGCTCAGCCGCCGTGCCTCCGCCATGAAGGCCTCGAAGCCCTCCACCTGCGCGGCTACGAAATCGCGGTCGATGGCGCCCAGGCGCTCCAATTCCGCCGCCACCGCCCAGGCCAGCACCACGTCGGTGCCGGGACGCGGGGCGAGGTGCAGATCGGACTGCTCGGCGATCTTCGTGCGCTTGGGATCGACCACGACCAGGCGGGCGCCCTGGCGCCTCGCCCGGTTGATCACCGGCGTGAGATGGAGATTCGACCACGTGACGTTGTTGCCCCACGCGATGATCAGGCGCGCGTGCTCGACCTGCTCGGGGCGGATGCCGGGGGTGGTGCCGTAGGTGCCGACCCAGGCCTCGGTGCGGATGCCGCCGCAGAGCGGCTTGCGATCGAGCAGGGAGGCGCCCAGCCGGTGGAAGAAGCGCAGGTCCATGGAGCCGGCGGCGAGGAAGCCGTGCGGTCCCGCGTAGTTCAGCGGCAGCACGCACTGCGGTCCGTGGGCGGCGACGGCACGGCTCACGTGGTCGTGGATCAGGTCGAGGGCTTCGTCCCAGGAGGCGCGCGCGAAGCGCCCTTCGCCCTTGGCCCCCACGCGGCGGAGCGGCGTGGTCAGCCGCCCCGGCCCGTGGACGAACTCCGGGTAGAGCGTCTGCACCTTGGTGCAGATGACGCCGGCGGTGTAGGGATTGGCCCGGGAGCCGCGGATCTTGACGATGCGATCGCGCTCGACGGTGACGGTGAGGCTGCAGGTGTCGGGGCAGTCAAGCGGGCAGACGGTGTGGTGGTCGACGCTCATCGTGGGGGCCTCCTCGCCTCGACTCTAGTCGAGCCTCGCGGTCGTCACAACGTCCAAGCCCGTCCGTGGCGAGCCAGCCAATGTTCACGAGGCTCTAAGCGCTATCCCTTGAGAAGCCGCAGCACGTGGGCCTTGTTGGGCGGGTACCAGAGGTTGCCCAGATGGCCGCCGTACGGATAGATCGTGACCTGGTCGCCCAGCCCCTGCTTCACCTTCTCGATGGAGGCGCGGTCGGCGAGGAAGTCGTCCGCGTTGTGAAGGATGAACACCCGCGGGTTCCCCTTCAGCCCATCGGTGATCGCGGCCAGCGATCCTCGCTGGGTGAAGGTCTCCACCGTCGTGTCGCGCTCGCCGCTCTCGGCCCGCCAGATGGGCACCGCGATCTTCTCGCAGTAGTCGGTGAAGGTCATGCCCTTGGCTTCCTGGAGCCGCTTCCTCACTTGATCGGGCGGCGCGGGCAGCACGCCCTGATCGTGAATGGCCTGCGTCACCGTGACGAGCTCGGGCACCGCGGTCTGCAGGTACTCGGCGATGAGGAACTGCAGCTCCTCCCGTGAGAAGGCGCTGAAGCTCTTGGCGAGCGAGTCGAAGGCGGCGGCGTCGTCGCGCCGCTGCTGGGCGAAGGCCTCGCCGATGGCCATGGCCTTCGCCTGGAGCTCCTGGGCGCGCGCCGGCCCGAGCTTCTCCTTGAGCGCGTCCCACTCGTCGAGCTGCTTGAGCACCGAGTAGACGTCGAGGGGCGGGTTGACGAGCACGTAGCGCGCGATGCCGATCTTGCCCTGCTCGCCGTCGAGGAGCGCGAGGTAGGCCCCCTCGAGAGCGCCCAGGCTCAGGCCGAGGAAAGTGATGCGAGTCGTCTTGACGTTCTGGCTCGACTGCAGCACGGAGAGGACGCGCTGCATCGCCCCATAGAGATCACGCGCGTCGGCGGGGGTGTAGCCGGGGGCGCCACTCCGGCTCGCCGCGAGGGCGAAGTTCCAGCTCATGGGCGAGGGGAGGATGACCACGTGCGCACCCTGCTGGTACAGGAGCTTGGCGAAGTACGTGGCGAGCCCGAAATAGGGCGTGGAGCCGGTGCCGGGCAGGATGAAGACGAGCGGAGCCGACGCCTTCTGGCGATAGAGGGCGACGCTGAGCGCACCACGTGGCGCCAGGCCGGGAAGGCCGGCCAGGCCTGGGAGATTGTCGCGATCGGGTAGTACGGGGACGTGGATGACCTGCCGCTTGATGCCCGGGGTCAGCCCGTCGGCGTTGAGGGTAGCGCCGGTCACCGTGGCCAGATAGGGATCGTGGTACGGGTAGTTGTAGTCCTGGGCCACGGCGGGAACAGCGACCACGCACGCTATCACGAGCACGATCACGGGGAGGCGCACGCTCGAGGCTCCTTTCATGGGCGGCGGCGAAACGTTCTCGCCCGCACCACGGAGCAAGGGAAGTGCCACCCGGTGGTGCCCATAAGCCGAGTGATAGGAGGGATTCTCGGCGACCGCCCCGCCGTCCGCCCGGAAGGAATGACGCGAGGCGGGAAAGAATGACAGGCCGGAAGATCGCCTACGGCATCCCCTTCATGTCAACGGGGAGGTAGTAGCGGTCCGCCCCGAGCGCGTCCACGCGGGCCCAAAAGTCAGGGAGAGCGGCCAGGCCCAGATCGTTCTTACCCGCGCTCTGGCGCCAGATGCACCAGGAGTCCGGATGGCGACGGCTGGCCTCGCCGAGCCAGTGCTGCCCTTCCTCCGGCTCGCCGTGGCGCAGGAGGAATTGACCGAGCCTGAACATGGCCTGCGCGGTTGCCGTGTCGTCCGTCAGGGCGGGAAGATGGGCGCGCGCCGCTTCCGCCGAGAAGGCGTGCTCGCTCGCCGCCCCTCGGCGTGCCCAGTCACGGATGGCGTCCAGATAGGTCGTCTTGGCCTGCGCGGTGAGCTGCGCGGCGTCCTCCGGCATCTCGCGCGTCGTGCGGTTCATGCGGCGGAAGCCTTCGTACGCGCCGGCCGCCTCCGCGGGACGGACGATGCGCCCGGCCTCGTCGATCCAGATGGCCTGCGGCACGTTGACCACGCCGTAGAGATCGGCGAGGCGATGCTCGCGATCGATCAGCGTCGGGTAGGTCGGCTTGGCCGCCTCGATCCAAGGCAGGGCATCAGCCTCGCGGCTGTCCATGGCCACCGCGATGACGATGAAGTTCTCGCCCGCCAGCTCCTCGTAGAGCTCCTGCCACACGGGCAGGTCTCGCCGGCAGCCTCACCACGACGCCCACGTGACGAGGAAGACCTTCTTGCCGCGATAGTCCGAGAGGGAGTGCTTTCGCCCCGACGGGTCGGGCAGGGTGAAGTCGGGCGCCTCCAGCGAGCGGAGCGCCGCCGAGCGATCGCGGGCGCTCGTCGCCAGCACCCAGGCATGCCCGCGATCACTGTGAACCACGGGCTGGCTCAGATGGCGCCACAGCGCGGCCACGTTCACCTGTTCGCCGCGCACGAACTCGCCCTCGCGTCCGGGAGGCAGAGGTACGCAGGCCTCGTCCTTGCAGAGTCCCTCGGGCTTGAGGACCCAGCCCGCGATCTCCGCCGCGTCGCGGGTGGAGAGCCAGAGATCCTCGCCGCTCGCCCTGGCCGTGGTCACGTCGAACTCTCCCCGCTCGGTCAGCATCGTCGCCATCGCGATGTCGTCCTTTCTCACCCGACGGCAGCGACCGTCCGGGCTCGTGTTGAGGGAATGCTGCCAGAGGGCTCGGCAAAGGTCAAACGGGCGTCGAGCGGAGCCGCGCGTGTTGTGGCAGAGTAAGGCCCGGGAGGATCACCCCATGACGCAGCCGTCAGCCCCCTCGTACGTCTACGTAGGCGCAGCTCACTGGACCGCCGGCGCTCGCGGCGGACTCTTCCGTCGGCCCGCGACGGGTGGGGCGTGGGAGCAGCTGACCAAGGGCCTGCCCGACGACGTGCACGTGCATGCCATCACCGTGGATCCCACGAGCTCCGACGTCGTCTACGTGGCGACCCACGACGGTCCCTACCGGAGCATGGACCGCGGCGAGCGCTGGGAGCGGCTCGACTTCCCCAAGGGGCTGCAGGCGTGGTCGATCCTCGTGCATCCGAGCCGGCCGCGGGTAATCTACGTGGGCACGTCGCCCGTCGGCGTCTACAAGAGCGACGACGGCGGCGAGCACTGGCGCAAGCTGGAGAAGGCCGTGCTGCCCGAGCGTGTGAAGATGCCCTTCGCCTGCCGCGTGATGCGCCTGGCCGTGGATCCCGCTCGACCCGACGAGATCCACGCCGCCCTCGAGGTCGGTGGCGTGATGCGGAGCATCGACGGCGGCGAGACCTGGGAGGACGGCTGCGCGGATCTCCTCAAGCTGGCGGAGCTCCCGCACCTCAAGAGCCGCATCGTGAGCGACACGGACATCGAGGGCATGCTCGACGGCCACGCCCTGTGCGTGAGCTCGGCCCGGCCGGGGACCGTCTTCGTCGCGCTCCGCATGGGTCTCTTCCTCAGCCGCGACCGCGGAGCGCACTGGGAGGACATGCAGATCGGGCGCTTCTCCCCCCTCACCTACGGCCGCGACGTCCGCGTCTCGCCCCAGGATCCGCGCACGCTCTACGCGTGCCTCAGCCCGGCCGCGCGGAGCCAGGATGGCTCGCTCTACGTGACCCGCGACGTGGGGGAAACGTGGACGCGCTTCGACCACGGGGTGAAAGCGGACAGCACGATGATGGCGGTGGCCCTGCATCCGCGCGATGCCCAGCAGGTCCACTGCGTGTCCCGCAGCGGCCAAATCTTCGGCACCCTCGACGGTGGCCGCACCTGGCGCGAAGACCACCTCCCGGAGGGCGTGAGCGACGTCTACGCCGCCGCCTGCGCCTGATCACGCGGCATGATCACCGACATCGACGCGTATCTGCGCTTCTTCGATAGCCTGCGGCGTCGAACAGAGCGCGACGTGGCCGCCCTGCCGCCCGCCGCCGCGGCCTGGCGTCCGCCCACCATCGGAGGGGAAGCGGGCTGGAGCATCGGCCAGATCGTCTGGCACATCGGCGGCTCGCGCCTGTACTTCGCCAGCGCGTATCGGGGCGAGGGATGGATCTGGGAGAAGACCAAGACGGATCCCGACGATCATGCCGCGTGGCTGCCCTGGCTCAAGAGCTCCGGGGAGCGTTTCGTCGCCCTCCTCAAGGACACGCCGCGCGAGTGGCTCAACCGGCGCATCGAGATGATCGACACCCCGGGCCAGACCCTCTCGGGCTGGCGCCTGCTCATGATGATGCTGGAGCACGAGGTGCATCACCGCTCGCAGATCGACAGCTACGCGGGCCTCGAGGGCTGGCCGGTGCCCGACATCTTCGGCCGCTCCGCCGAGTCCCTCGACGCACTCCAGGAGAGCCAGCGCCTGAAGTATGGAGGGTCCCCGCGCGGCTAGTGCGCCTCCAACGAGAATTGGCGACACGTCACGTGGCCCCGGAGAGTGCCGGGCCAAATTGCGAGCCA
>JBKOVG010000419.1:0-8156 GCA_046723845.1 Candidatus Methylomirabilota bacterium
GGCCATCGGCGACCGTCCGGGGACCATCGCGGTCCGTGCCCGGCTCGGGCGCTTCACACGGGCGGACTTCGAGGACGCCTCCACGCAGTGGCAGATCCCGGACGGCGACTATGTGTGTCTCGAGATCAGCGACTCGGGCTCCGGCATGGGCGAGGAGACGCATCGACGCATGCTCGAGCCGTTCTTCACCACCAAGGTGACGGGACGGGGCCTCGGGTTGCCCGCCGTCCACGGGATCGTACGGGCCCATCGGGGCGCCTTCGTCGTGACATCGGAGATCGGTCGCGGCACAACCGTCCGCATCTTCTTTCCCATCGTCTCGTCCCCGTCGGCAATCTCGCTGAGGCGCGAGGAGGGTTCCGGAGGCGAGGCTGCCCGCGACGGGCATCCCCGACATACGATTCTCGTGGCGGACGACGAGCCGATGGTGCGCGAGGTGGCCGCACTCGCCCTAGAAGGCGAGGGATTCGCCGTCGTCTCCGCGCGCGACGGGCGGGAAGCGCTGCACCTGATCGACTCCCGGGACGACATCGCGGCGGTCATCCTGGACCTCCACCTGCCGGACGTCGGAGCGGAGGAGATGATGGGCCGCATTCGCCGCCGCCGCCCGAGCCTTCCCCTAATCCTGTCCAGTGGACATCAGGATCCGATAGTGACGAGCGGTCTTCGCGAGGGCATGGCCGTGTTCCTTCCGAAACCGTGGGAGCTGTCGCTCCTTCTCGAGGTCGTGAGCCAGGCTCTAGCGGGTGCCGCGCCGCCATGAAGAACTGGCGGATGATCGCCTGGCAATCCACGCGGCAGCCGGACGCCGACTGTCACGGTGTACCGAAGTGTCCCTTCCCGGCCACCCCGGCCGACCTGGACGTCTTGCGGACATCGAACACGACGCGGCCAAGCTCGCGTCCCTCAAGTACCTGGGCCATTGAATAGGGGACATCCATCAGCCCCTCCACGTGTCATTCGCCGACGATCGGGGAGGGAATTTCATCCGGGAGAGCGGCCCCTGCGTCAACATCCTCCATACCGTCTGGGAGGCGGCGATGACGCCGCGGCCCGAAACCAACCTACTGATTTGCCATGGCGTGTTGGCCCCGCGCGCCCGATGGCGCGCGCGAGTGGTCTTCTATTGACGGCCCGTGCCCGAGCCCACGGCCTCGACGGCGCCGCTGGGGTGAAGACCGCCAGTCCAGGTGCCTGGAGCTGGGCGGCCCTGATGCACCGGACGTTCGGCATCGACGTGCCGGCGTGGGCCCAGTGTGGAGGCCGTCTCCGCCTGATCGCCACGCTGCCCGATCCCGCGGTCGTCCGGAAGATCCTCGCGCACCTTCCCCTCTGCCACTCCGGGCAGAGTCCCGGCCTCGCCCCACGCGAGTCTGGCGCCGCCGTGTCCTGATCGGCTCCTCGAGGGCGCGGCGGACGCCGGCGTGCCTCACCTAGGCCATCAACGACGGGACGGCTGATCGGCATTACACCTGATTAGCCGAAGGTTTGACCGCGTCGACGTAGACCGTCTCGAACTCGCGCTCCTCGCTGTCGCGGGCGGGATCGAACGCGCGCCGGTCGATCTCGCGAAACCCCGTCCGCTCCAGCATGCGTGTCATCGTCTCGAGGTCATAGATAAAGCGATGCTCGCCGCCCTGGCGGAAGTCGTAATTGACGATTTGGCACTTCGTGGCGTCGCGGAGAGACGGAATGCGCCAGCGTACGTAGTCAAAGAACTCCCGATCGTTCGAGGCATACGCCTGCAGCTCCTCTTCTGCGTCCGGGAAGCCAACGCTGAGGAGACCTCCGGGCCGGAGCACCCGGAAGCACTCCGCGACGAGTCTGACAGCGTCTTCCTCTTCGAGGTGCTCGATGAAGTGCTCGCTGGAGATTGTGGCGATACTCGCGTCAGGAAACGGCAGCGGCTCCCGAAGATCGAGCGTGAGATCGGCGGCAGGCACGAACACGTCGATATTGATCCAGCCCGGGCGCAGATTTCGTCCGCACCCCAGGTTCAGTTTCGGCTCGACCGTCAACCTCATCCGACGGGCCTGGCGCATGGCTCGGCGGTGTCGAGCGCAGAGGACGATCTCCTTGGCAAGCGTGCCGCAGGCGCGCTGGAGTCCCTGCGGGGCCTTGCCACGCGCCACTAGGCGCAGCTTGGTGAGGTACCACTCGATCGTGCGACGGACCATGGAAGCGACTATTTCGACCTGGGCGGCGCGCCAGCGCAGGCCGGCGCCGAGGCCTTCCTGATCTCGTCGAACTTCCTCCCGACCCGCAATGGGCGCCCTGATTTCCCACAGCAAGTCCGCTGTTCGACCGGGCCCATCGCGTCTTGTTAGTATGTATGCGGGGCGGGCACGGGAGCCGGTACGATGTCGCGAAGACGGATCGAGAGCTCCGGCCCGTGGACCCGGCAGAACTCGATGAGCATGCAGACGAGCTCGACGTCGCGCGGGGTCACCGCGCTACCGGTGGGGAGGCAGAGCACCCGCTCGGCGAGCTGGTCGGTCATGGGAAGTCGGAGCCCGCGGTAGCGCGGCAGGGAGCGGTAAGGCTCCATGCGGTGACAGCCGGGATAGAAATATCGCCGCGCGAGGACGCCCTCAGCCCAGAGGGCCTTGTGGAGAGCGTCACGGGAGATTCCAGCGGCCGCCGGCTCCACCTCCACGACGACATACTGGTAGTTGGCACACTCGTCGGGATCGTACTCCACCACGCGCAGGCCGGGCACTTGACCCAGACCCGAGCAATAGATCGCATAGTTCTCCTTGTTGATCTTCACAATCTCGTCGAAACTTTCCAGTGACGTCAGGCCCATGGCGGCGGCCGCTTCGCTCATCTTGGCGTTGATCCCGAGTTCGGCGACCTCATCGTACCCGCTGAATCCGAAATTCCGCATGCGCTTGAGCCGGGCGGCAAGGTCGGCGTCGTTGGTGGCGATGGCCCCACCCTCGAACGAATGCACGAACTTGGTGGCATGGAAGCTGAACACTTCGGCGCGCCCGAAGTTACCGATCTTCCGGCTGCCGTGCGAGCAGCCGAAGGCGTGCCCGGCATCGAAGAGGAGAGTAAGGCCACGCCGGCGGGCGAGCTCGGTCAGCTCGTCGACCGCGCATGGCCGTCCCCACACGTGCACGCCCAAGATACCTGTGGTCCGC
Organism: Candidatus Methylomirabilota bacterium; assembly: GCA_046723845.1. GTDB lineage: Bacteria > Methylomirabilota > Methylomirabilia > Rokubacteriales > CSP1-6 > AR37. The sequence goes on from JBKOVG010000419.1 coordinate 3,147, forward strand.
GAGGTGATGAGCCGCTCGGCGTACTCGGAGTCAAGGTTGTGGGTGTGGGGATCCACATCCGCGAAGACGGGCTCGATCCCATGCCACTTCAGCGCGTGCGCGGTGGCGACGAAGGTGAAGGCGGGAAGGATAACCTCGCCGGTCAGCCCGAGCGCGCGGGCCACGATGGCGAGCCCGAGCGTGGCGTTGGCGACGGCGATGCAATGGGTGACCCCGAGGTGCCGCTCGAGGGCCCGTTCGAACTCTCGCACATACGGACCGTCATTGGTGAGCCACCGCCGGTCCAGCATGGCGCCAATACGAGCCAGGAAGTCCTCTCGGCGTCCAATGTTCGGCCGCCCCACGCACAGGCTCTCCGCAAAGGCGGGCGGGCCGCCGAAGACGGCCAGATCGTCCAGCGAAGCCTTCACGGGAGCTCCCCCGCGTCGATCGGATCCCGGTAGACGTAGGCGGTGTACTCGTAGAGCCCGTAGTCGTGTCGCAGGACGAAGTGCCGGCTGACGTGGCGAGTGAGGAAGCCGGCCAGCGTCTCCATCGGCACGTGGAACAGGTCGTCCCGCTCCCAGTCGACGTACTTGGACATCACGTTGAAGGCGATCCCTCGCCGGGCGCGAGCCCACACGCGGGCGACCAGCGCTTCGAAGTACTCCGTCATGGCCTGGACGGAGAGGGCCCCCCGGACGGTAAAGATTCCGTTCATGACGATGTAGTCGAAATGTGGGAGCTCGCCATAGCCATCCAGCACGTCGACGTCGTAGTAGGTGAGTTCGGGGAATTTCCGCCGTGATAGCTCGAGAAAGCGCGCCGACACGTCCAGCCCGCTGTACAGGATGTCGTCTCGGCAGTGACGCCGGATGTATTCATAGAGATGCGAGGCGCCGCAGCCGAAGTCGAGCAAGGTCACCGGCTGGCCCTCGGCGGGAGCGAGTAGGCCGAGCATGACGCGGTAGCGCCGATCGGTCTGCTCCTGGCTACGGGTCCAGCCCACGCCGCGAAAGCTGTCCCCGTGCTGGTCCAAGCACTGCTCGGCGAAGCGAACGATACTTACGTGGGGCTTTTCCGTCATCGAGGATTGGCCATCAACGCGCATGGGAGTGCCGAGAGCGGCCCGCTTCGTGGACGTTGCCGTACCGATAGGCGGGGAAATACGTGGTCTCGAGGCTTCCGCCCGCCTCGACGAGAGCGGCATACGCTGGCCGATCGAAGATCCGCCCGCAGAGGTAGGCCGGCCGCATCCCCGTCGCCCAGCCGTGCTTAAATCGGCTGAGTCCGTCACCACCGTCGGCGTCGAGACCCGGAGCGCCGCCCAGGTCCAGCCATTGGATACCGGCCTCGGCGAAATGTCGAAGGGCGAAGTCGAAAATCGCGAACGAGGCTCCGACGGCATACCCGGCGTCGTGGTAGGCACCGAGGTGGTAGTAGGCCAAGCTGCCCGCCGTGTACCAGACGGTCATGCCGATGGTAGTGTTACGGCTCTCCGCCCGGAAGAGCACAACCCCCGGCACCTCGAGCTGTCGGGCGAGCGTCGTAGGCGAGAATGCGGCGAACCCCTCGATTCCATGCCGGGCGACAAGCTGCTGGTAGAGCGCGGACCAGACCGCGGCGAAGACGGGAGGATCAGTACAGCGCTCGACACGCACGTGCCGGCTAGCTTTCGCGACGTTTCTGCGGTGATGCGGGGAGAGGTGCCGCTCGATGGGCTCCTTCAGGTCGACCACGAAGTGAACCTTGAAGGGCCGGACGAGATCGGGGAAGAGCTCGCGGAGCTGCGACTCGCTGTAGCTCCCGAAGGGATCGGTGACCACGATGAGGCTCACGAGGTCAGACCCGAGCGTGTCGAGGTCCCGCCCGAGATGGCTCCAGTCGGCACAAGTGAACACTGGGTAGCAGCCCATGGCGTCCTTGACATCGCATGGGTTCTGGCCCGACAGGCTGGGCACGGGCCGCACGAGGATCCAGCCGTCCGACGCGGGCAACCAGCGGGGTGTCCCCAGCTCGGCCAGGGAGGCTGCGTAGGCGGGATGGGCGTATCCAGGAGTCGCGCAGCGGTGATCCTTCATCGCGGGCGGTGCTGCTTGAAGTGGCGACCGACGGTCTGGTTCACGAACCCCATGCGCACGCCGGCCCCCCACATCCGCTTCCAGAGGTTCCAGTCGCCGGGCTCGTTTCCGCGCCATGCCTCGGCATCGTAGCGGAGGAAGGAAAGATACGACACGTAGAGAACCGAAGCGTTGCAGATCCGCCCGAGCGTGGGCGGATAGGCGCCCACGGGCTGCCACTGGCCTGCGTCCACCTCGTCATTCATGATTCCGTAGGCGAATTCCAGACGCCGGGCGAAACAGGTGCGCAGGAGCACTTCGATGTGATCATCAGAGAACTCGTCATCGTCGTCGAGCCAAGCCACCCACCGTCCACGCGCCAGCGCGAGAGCGAAGTTCGCCGGCTGCGTCCCGGCGACCAGCCAGGCATGCCATGGATCGGCGGGCAGGATCTCCTTGCTTGGAAGATTGACGAACCGGATCCTGGGATCACCGATCTTCGCGACCAGTGCCGCGGTGTCGTCCGTGCAGGCGTCGCCGACGATGATGACCTCGACGCGGGCGTAGGTCTGCCGCAAGGCCGACGGAATGGAGCGTTCGGTCAGCACCGCGGCACGGTTGTAGGTGGGAATGAGGATTGAGACAAGCGGCTCCCTCTGATCGTAGACGTCGCCGGCCCGCCGTCGGGCCATGGCCAGCACCAGACCATATCGGGCTCGAAATCGATTGACCGGTCCGGGCAGCTGTTTCCGGCGGGCAAGCAGGCGGTTCTGGAAGCGATTCACACGCCACTGAATGGCGGCCACTTTGTCCCGGGTGGGCGCCGCCGCGAATCGCCACACGCGCACAGCGGTACTCTTGGCCGCGTGCCGCACGCTCGTCAACGCATGGGATTGCTCCGGCATCATACTTTGTACTCACCCGATACTGCGTGTTGTGGTTCCTACACGAATATGCTGTCGGGGGTCCCGCCTGCGGAGGGAATTATGCACTCTCGCAAGCGCCAATGGGAGTCCATTATCTATTTCTCTCGGTACCATGCCGCCCGCTATGGAAAGGATAGCCTGCCCCCGGAGGATGGACCGCAACAGAGGTGTGTGCGGGGTCGCCAAACCTTCCTCAAAGGATTGTCAACAATATCGACGTTCCGGAAAATATTGCCTTCCAGACGCAGCCGGCGAATAGTTCTTGGAAACAGGCCGATACGCTGGGACAAGCCTCAATCGTGCCGGATTTTCTCACAGCTGTACAAGCGGTGAGGCCGTCAACTGCCGATTGAAAGGGACAAGAAACGATGACTTGCACATTCCAGTCGCGCGGCGCTGGACAGAGAGTGAGTTCGCCGCCATCGTTGTCGAGATGGATCCCGCAGGACCAGCTGGACGGCTGGAATCTGGGTGGCCTGCATGCTGTAGCCCGAGCAGGGTCGGCTGTGGCAGGGGGCGGCTCGCAGCCCTCGAGGCTCAGCCCCAGACTGTCCCGGTCGGCAGAGAACGGCGGAGGAGGTTCGATAGAAGGTGGTCCCCGTGTGAGGACCGATATAAGGGCAACCAGCCGGTCCTGCTCTGAGATCGCGACGCCGGGCGAAGGAGGCGCGGCCATGCAGTACTACAATCGTCCTGCTCAGTTGTTAGGGTCCAGATTTCGAAGCAGCAAATTCCCGCTTAGCGTCTGCGGCTCGTCTCACCCGGGCGGAGCGAGTCCTCCTTGATTATCGTCGCTCAGGAGGCCCGATGAAATATCCAACGTTTGGCGTGTTTCCGGAGACGAAGGAATTTCTCGCCGGCTACTGGATCATCGAAGTCGATCGTCCGGAGCGCGCCTACGAGGTCGCCGGGAAAGCCTCGGCGGCGCCCGGGCCCGGCGGCAAGCCGCTGCACATGGACATCGAGGTCCGCGAGGTCATGAGCGTTTGCCCCGTCGAGGTGTGACGTCACCCTCTCTCGATAGCCGCACCGAGAGCCTGCTGCGCGAGCTGACGCCACAGGTTCTCGGCTGCGTCGTCGGACGCTACGGAGACTTCGCCGCGGCCGAAGACGCCGTGCAGGAGGCGCTGATCGCCGCCGCCGTTCAGTGGCCGCGCGACGGGCTTCCGGAGAACCCGCGCGGCTGGCTGATCCAGGTCGCCTCGTGGCGGATGACCGATCACTGGCGCAGCGAAGCGGCGCGCCGGCGCCGCGAAGAGGCCGCGGCTCGAGACGCGCTCCTTCATCCCGCCGCGCGAGTCGCGGACGCGGAGGAGGAGGATCCAGGCGATGACATGCTTCTTCTCCTGTTCATGCGTTGCCATCCCTCGCTGACGACACCGTCGGCGGTCGCGCTCACGCTGCGCGCGGTCGGAGGATTGACGACGGCGGAGATCGCGAACGCTTTCCTGGTTCCCGAAGCGACGATGGCCCAAAGGATCAGCCGCGCCAAGGAGACTATCCGATCCTCCGGCGTCGCGTTCCGCATGCCGACGCGCGAAGAGCGCGCGCGGAGACTGAACGCCGTGCTGCATACGCTGTACCTGATCTACAGCGAGGGCTACACGAGCAGCGCCGGCCCGACGCTGCATCGCACCGATCTCTCGTCGGAGGCTATGCGCCTGGCCCGAGCGCTACACCAGATCCTTCCAGACGATGCGGACAACCCGATCGTTTCGCTCAACCGAATTGTGGCGACGGCCATGGTGGAGGGACCAAAGGCGGGTCTGGACGCGCTGGACGTGCTAGCGGCGGACGCCCGCCTCAAAGGTCACTACCGTTTGGACGCCGTGCGCGCCCACCTGCTCGAAAAGGCCGACGATCGGGAGGCGGCGGTTGCGCACTATCGGAAAGCCGCCGCCCGCACTTCGAGCGTGCCGGAAAGGAACTATCTCGTGACCCCCGCCGCGCGACTGGCCTAAGCGATCACCTGATAGTCCGTCTGCACCATGCCGCCCGGGTACGTGCGCGTCGCGACATGGCGGAGTCGGAGGTCATGTGGGAGT